>NZ_JAQMSD010000283.1 GCF_028330525.1 Spirulina sp. CS-785/01 | reverse complement strand
TTCTAATACTGCATATTCGGAACGTTTGCTGCGATAATCGGTGTCTTGGGTGGATTCGCTGACCACTTCTACCACTAAAATTGGAGGGGGATCAGAAAGTTCAATGACTGCTTCTCGATTGGCTAATTCTTCCCATTGTTCCGTTGGTAAAACCACTACATCGGGAATTCTAGAGGTGTCCCAACGGCCTCCACGGGGAGAACGGACTCCGATTCGCATATCTTTTGAAGTCCACGGACTTCCTTGTCGAGTTGCTTCTGCTCGGAAAACATCATTGAGAAATTCTGCGATCGCGCCATGTCTTCCCGTTCCTAACGCCATTTCAACCAACGCTCCATTGACTAATTCATAACGAGTATTCGTGCGATCGCTATAATTTAGATATTCCGTAAAAGTATATTTTTGAGTAGTAATAGCCATTGTTTTTTATAGAGAATAAGAACTAGGAAACGGGAAACAGTAATACTTACACCTTGACAGGTTTTGGGTTTAACTCCATTGCTCTCAACGACACAGATATTTTGGGTCAGGAAATCAGACATTTTCCGTCTTACTTAATCTTCATGTCCCTCTTGAACATTGTACCCCCTAGGGTTTATGTAGTTTTGACACCGATTATAGTAAATTTCTGCAATAATATCAAAAGGATTATTCTGTAAATAAGTAGTAAACAACTGAGCCGCTTCAGGATATTGTTTTAATTGATAGAACAAAAGAGCTTGCTCAAACTTAGTCCGATTTTGGCGTTTCGATTTCCGTAAGGGATCAGGATCAGTATCAAACACTTCAAAAATTGAAACTTGTTCCGTTTTTCCCTTAACCCGCACATTATCAATTAAACGAATATCATATTGATGGGGAAAATCTAACTTGAGAAAGGTTTGATGAGAAATGAGCAAAGACGTTTGATATTGTTTCGTTAACTGTTCCAGACGAAACGCCAAATTTACCGTATCACTAATCACGGTACTCGAACGCCGTTCTTTTCCCCCAACTGTCCCTAACATAACTGCACCTGTATTAATACCAATGCCAATTTGAATCGCAGGACGACCGGGACGTTGGCGGGTTTGGTTATATTCTGTTAATCGCTGTAACATTGAGATGGCCGCCTGTACTGCGTCATCTGCTCCCCCTGGAAATAAAGCCATAATGGCATCCCCAATAAACTTATCAATAAACCCGTGATGTTGTTCGATGGCCGGTTCCATACGACAAAGATAGGCATTAATAAAGCAGAAATTATCTTTAGGGGTCATCTGTTCGCTGAGGGTGGTAAAGTTGCGAATATCGGCAAATAACACCGCCATGTCCTTTTCCACCGCATCCCCTAACTGGACTTCCACAATACTGGGTTTCTCCAAGAGATCAAGAAATTCTTCTGGAACAAAGCGTTGATAGGCTATATTGAGTTGTCGGAGTTGTTCGGTGAAGCGTTGTCGTTCCGCTTCTGCTTGTTTGCGGTCGGAAATATCTTGTAAAGCAGCGATCGCATAACTAATTTCCCCCTCCCCATCATAAATCGGCGTTCCCCAAATCTCTAAAGGAATCCGTTGCTCCCCCTGTACCACCTCGAGATCATCATGATGACTACTTTCCCCCTGCAAGGCCCGTAAAATCGGTTGTCGGTCCGCCGGGTATAATTGATCCGTCCCGGCCAAATAGGTGCGATAAACCGTCATAAAATTCTCCGCAGAAACCGACTGCACCACCCCTTGACCTAATAACTGTTCCGCCCGTTTATTGGCATAATAGGGTTTCCCCGTCCTATCCACCACAAACACCCCCACCGGGACCGCTTCTAAAAACTGCGTCAACTTACTCTCACTTTGAATTAACGCATCATTGAGAATCTGCATTTTCTGGTTACTCTGTTCCAAATTCACAAAGGAATCCCGTAACCGATGGGCCATATCCTGAAACGAAAGGGCCAGTTGTCCCAACTCATCTTTATGGGTAATGCGGATTTGATAATTCCACTTGCCACTACTCAATTTTTGCACAGCCTCCTGTAATTGGCGCAGGGGTAACAGGATGCGGTGTCCCGTAAAATGTAACGTATTAGAAACCAAAGCGATAGCAGTCCCCACCACCACCAACCACACCGCACCCACCACCACAAACACCACCACAAACTCCTCAATGGGTTGTTCCACCACTGTCAACCACGGCACAACCTCCAACCGTTGTGCAAAAGCCAACACCCATTTTCCCCCCAACCCCCGATGAATATTCAACCCAGACCTGGCAATATCCAAAGGAGAACGGCCAATAATCTCCTGTAACAGCACTCCCGCTTCCTGATAGCGACGGTTACGAAAAGCAATAATTTGCCCATCTTCCTCCACAATATAGGCGTATCCCCCATCCCCCACCTGTACATTAATGGTTTCATTCCAAAGTTCATTAAGCTCAACCACCACCAGTAAATCCGCCACCGGAAGACCAATATCATCTGTCACGGGAATGGCCATCTTAATATAGGGGGATTGGCGGTCAAACTGCACATCGCTAATATAAACCTCATTCACCGCCAAATTACTGGGAATATCCGAGAGAGACACCTGAGATAATTGTGACCGTCCTACGCGACTTTGCTGAAGGTTGACTTCTCCCGTAGGACTCACCAAGAACACATCTAAAAAAGAGGGATTCCGGGATAACATACTCCGCAAGACCGCATTTTTATCCGTCGTGGTGGCCAAAGAGGCACTACTGGCGACTAAATCACTTTTCAGTTCTAATAAAAACAAATCAAAGGTGCTAACCGCTTGAGCATTGACTCGTTCTAATTTCCGCTTCGTCCGTTCCACCGTCGTCGTTAACCCCAAGGTCATGGCCGTCACTAATGCCAGGACACTAATGACACTCAGGACAACAACCCGTCTGGCAATATTGCGACTCAGAGAGCGACGCTGCTGACGGGAGGGTTGAAAAAATTTGATCCAAGTGATGAGTCTGGATAAACGACGAATGGAAATTTTCGTAATCTTCTCCTCCTAGCAAGCATCAGGGTTAGTTCCGCCGTGTGAAGACCCATGTCGATTCTTCACTTCTCCCTATCAATGTTAGCTTGATTAATTAAGGGAATGTTAGGCATAACGACCCGATCTGGAAAAGTCTCCCCATTTTCGAGATGACGGAGGAGGAGTTGTAGGGATAAGCGAGCTTGTAAGGCGGGGGTTTGGTCAATGGTGGCGGCAATTTTACCGTTTTGAATGGCGTTTAAGGCCGGTGGCATGGCATCAAAGCCGGTGATCAGGATATCTTCTTCTTGTCCGGCTGCTTCTACGGCTTCCCTGGCCCCTAGGGCCATGGCATAATTAGCGGCTATAATCGCGTCAATGTCTGAATATTGGTCTAACCAGTCTTGGGTAATGGTTTTGGCGTTTTTTTGGGACCAGTCGGCAGATTGGGTGTCTAGAATATTAATATTGCCGCTTCTTAGGCCAGCCAAAAAGCCGTTTTTCCGGTCAACGGCGTTTTGTTGTTCTAAACTCCCATCGAGGAGGAGAACATTGCCTTGGCCGTCTAGTTGCTCGACGACCCATTCTCCCATGACTTTTCCGCCAGCGACATTATCAAAGACGACAAAGGTGAGAATGTCTTCGCTGTTGAGGGGGGTATCCATGGCGACCACGGGAATGCCTTGATTGATGGCTTTTTCGATGACGGGGGCGAGGCGGATGGAGTCTGTCACCATAATGACCATGCCATCAATGTTGCCTGCTTGGAGGCGGTTGTTAATGGCGCGAATTTGGTCTTCTACGCAAGTATGGCAGGTGTTGGGCAGGAGTTCGACTTGGAGGCCAAAGTCTTCGGCGGCTTGTTTTGCGCCGTCCCAGACTTGCACTTGGTATAAGTCCCCGTGTTTCTTGGTTTCGGGGTTGTAGCTGTCTTTCACGACGACTAGGATATTCCAGGGTTGACTGGCTTTAATTTCTTCTGCGGGGATTTTAAAATCCGATTGGACGGGGGTTGTGATGGGGGTGGGTTCGGGACTGGTGGTTTCGATGGGAGGAGGGGGGCTATTTTGGCAACCGGAAATGGCGATCGCGCCTAAAATTCCCCACAGGAAACCCGTAATGACTTGCTTACTCATCGCTCAACTCGCAACATTCAATCCTAATACTCTAATTTATCTGTTCTCAAGGAGAAATTCCCCCTTTTTCTAGTTTGATGCAACCTAGGTAGAATGGACAATCTTGACAGGAGTGATTAAGAGGGCAGAAGGATTTAAGGTTGATATAATCGAGGCATCTTGACCGATTTATAGCCTTAACCATGAACGTAGATGGGAAGACACAAAGTCTGATTATTCCCGAACAGTTACGAGTTACCCCCGAACAGTTCGCTCAGATTGCCAGTGCTAATCGTGATCTGCGTCTGGAACAAACGGCAACGGGAGAATTGATTATTATGCCC
>NZ_JAQMSD010000282.1 GCF_028330525.1 Spirulina sp. CS-785/01 | reverse complement strand
TTTCCCAACTAAAATCTTATGTCGAGAAACAGAATACTCCTGATTGACAATTTTCGGACATCGAATCCTCAAATTGTCGGGCTATCCTTCCCGACGCTCACCCTGTCGGATAGAGCGCGGGGCTGTCGCCCCTAGCTCAACTCTTTATTTCTCTTACCGGATTTTCCGCCTGTGGGTGGGTTCACAATTAATGCTCCTTGGGCAGTCCGTTCGAGTTTAAGCTGGCGGTTAGCGGCGGCCAGTAGGGCAAACTGTTCGGGGGTGACGTAGAGGGTGAGTTCCTCCGGAAGTTCTAGGGGGAGTGTAGAGGGTTGCATAGCTTCTACTTAGGCGAATCAATGACTCTTTATTAAACAACCTTGGCACAACTTCCTGAAAACAGGCTTATTAATCCTTCCTTTATGATCTGCTAAACCCTGTCTAGGAGGGGGCGTGAATGTATCTACGTGAAAACCCTGTAAATAGACCTACTAAAAAGTAAAATTAGCCAAAATAAAGAGTTTTTCCAGTAAAATCACTTTTTTTTTGTCTTGACATTTAAAAAAATAGCGATTACCTTCAGGAAAATCACGCATCTTTATTTATTGTGTGGAGGAGTTTGTACACCCGTGAAACTGATGTATTGGCTAATGAGGGGCAATCCAATCTACCAAGCGGTATTACTGGGTTTTTTCACCTTTTTGATCAGTAATGCTGAATCCCTGGAAGCCCAAGCTAACCCGGCAAAAATCGGACAGGTGAGACAAAATTTAATGGCGAATGCTGCCATGAGACAGATGACTGATGTGTCTCAACTGCAAAGAGGCGAACCTGTCACCTCTCTGTCTCCTGTCCCAGAAGACGCGATGGGACAATTGAATAATGTTTTTCAATTACAAGATGTCCAACCGAGTGATTGGGCGTATCAAGCCCTGAGTGACCTCATTGAACGGTATGGTTGTTTAGTGGGGTATCCTGACGGCACGTTTCGGGGAAGACGGGCGTTGAGTCGGTATGAGTTTGCGGCAGGACTGAATAGTTGTTTGCAGCAAATGGAACGGTTGTTGGCGGAAGCAACGGCAGATTTGGCCACCCGAGAAGATTTAGAAATCTTGGAACGCTTACAACAGGAATTTGCCGAAGAATTGGCCCTGTTGAGTACCCGCACTGACCAGTTAGAAGCTCGGACGGCTCAGTTAGAGGATAGTCAATTTTCGACCACCACCAAACTGTTTGGACAGGTGGTTGTGGGACTCCAAGGACGGGGCGAGAATTCCGTTGATTTCTTCCCGGTGGATGGGACTCCTGACTTTGATGACCCCTTTACTGAGATTAATGTGGTGAGTAACGTGCAACTGAGTTTATTCACTCAGTTTTCCCCCCGGAGTGTCCTGTTAACGGGACTGCAAGCGGGAACGGGGAATACGTCGCCTTTGCGGATTACCAATGATAGTCGCTTAGGGTATGAAGGGGATACCGGGGGACAATTCCAAATCAGTGATGTCACCTATCGTCACTTGATCGGGGATAATTTAGGCTTGATTGCAGGGGTGAGAGGAGTGAGTCCGGTGAATGTCTTTCGGGGGGCCAACCGTGTCGAAAGTGCCGGGTCTGGGCCTCTGTCTTCCTTTGCTCAACGGAATCCTATTATTGGGATTGGGGGGGGATCAGGAGGATTTGGCTTTGATTGGCAAATTAGCGATCGCGTTAATCTCCAAGGCGTTTATACCTCCAGTCTCCCAGCTAATGCCTCCTTTGGGGGTCTATTTGGCGGCGATTTTGGGGATACAACCCTAGGAGTCCAGTTATCCTACACCCCCATTAATGAGCTAGATATCACCTTTAACTATCTCAACGCCTATTCTCCCTTTGGCACAATTCGTACCGGAGTCGGAGACGAACAACTCATTTTAGACGGGAATCCACTTAATACCGATGCCTTTGGTGCGACCGTGAGTTGGCGCATTTCCCCAAAAGTCACCCTAGGCGGTTGGTTCGGTTACACCAACTCCACCTCTCCAGTCTTCTCCGGTTCATCAGAAACCATCAATTGGATGAGTTTTCTCAACTTCCCCGATCTATTCGGAGAAGGCAACCTAGGCGGCATTTATGTGGGACAACCGCCCAAAATTACCAGCAGCGACTTCCCCACAGGCTTTAACCTACCCAGTTTAGTACGGAATACAGGCGGAGTCCCAGGGGGACAAAATGCCACCACCACCCACGTTGAAGCCTTCTACCTGTGGCAGGTGACGGACAACATTTCCCTAACTCCAGGGACAATCTTGGTGTTTAACCCAGGACACATATCAGGCAGCGACACCCTCACCATCGGTGCATTGAGAATGACTCTCACCTTCTAAATCTTTAACTTTATCCAAAAACAACCATGAACAAATTATCACTGGCACTAACCGGACTCTTAGGGGGGACATTAATTGCCCTTCCGGTTCACAGTCAAACCTTACGAGTCACCGGAGGATTTGCGAATTTTGAAGACACCCAAATTTTTGTCCCGGAAAATTTTGGGGCTGGCGATGCAGATGTTTGGGAAGGGGCTACACCTACTAGCTATATGATCCGGACTTCCCAAGGCCAAATCCCCCTCAATGCCCGCTTTGAAAGCCGCACCTTACCCCAACTCCGAGTCCGACCTGGGGGAGTTCCCAAGGTAGGCGATCGAGGTTCAGTCTTCGGCACATTAACCTTTCAAGGGTTTGGCGCAAACGGTCAACGGGCTTTTTTCAACGATTTACCCACAACCCTAAGATTTCAAATTGAGCAAATTTCCATTGATTCGGCTACTGATTTCATTCGCTATAATACGGGGCCATTTGAGTTAGGAACACAGGGAACTGGGTTTAGTAGTGAGGGTAGTGGTTCAGTACAAGACACCCGAACTGTGGTTTTAGTGCAGTATCAAAAATCTCCTGATAATCCGGTTGATACGAGACTAGCTCCCGCAGAAGCCTTTGTAAGGCGTGACGATGGGATCAGTTTTGAAGCGGATTTTGAGACCAGTTTAACGGGTGGCTCAATTCAAGTCCCGAATCCTCCTGGGTTTAGCACAATTTCTAACATCAATACTAACCTTGACGCATTGCCTTCCACTGAGTCTGATACAACCATTGAAGGGCCAATCGAAATAGAAGGCTCTGAACCTCCTGATCTTGGCACAACAAGTGGTCCAGATGGCTCAAGTGCAGGCAGTAACGCAGGTACAGGCAGTAATACAGGTACAGGCAGTAATACAGGTACAGGCAGTAATACAGGTACAGGCAGTAATACAGGTACAGGCAGTAACACAGGTACAGGCAGTGACGTAGCAGAACCTCCGAATAATCAAGGCTTACAAGATGCTGTAGATGATGTTGAACCTCCCAATAATAGCTCCAATGATGGAGGTCCCAACCGTAACCGTTGGCGACCTAATCCACCCCCTCGCGGTGGTATTGGTCTGCGACCCAGCCTTCCGGTGCTACCTGTCAGAATTCGGATTAGTGTGTTTGTCTTTACTAATGTGTGGGGGGGGAACTGGTTTGACCCACCCATGGCCGATAGTTTTGAATATGAAATGCTCCCCTCCGAGCAACCTGTGGGGTTATTGGGTCGCGTATTTCCGGGGATGACGGGAACGGAAACCGTAGATAACTCTCTCTTTACCGAAATTAGTGGTTTACCCTCGGATATTGATGCCGATGACCGTTTTACCGTGTCCGTCGAAGGCGTGGTTTTGGGGGAATTTAGCTCTGAGGAAACAGTAGATTTTGCCGACTATCAAGAAGAATTAGGCGATTTACTGGTGAATGGGGAAGGAGTGAAGAAATTTACCATTAGTGGCATTGAACCCAGTGTCAATGCGGATAATCCCTTAGCGTTTCCCGTTAAATTAGAGTTTAATACCCCGACGGCCAGTTTTGAAATGCGGGCCAGTGGGGGAGATTTAGCGGAAAATGCCACGGTTTCGGTTTGGCCAGATAAGATGATGACCGACCTACAAAACCGCCGAGACACCTTGGCGAGTCAACGGGAGACAATTATAACAGAGGTAACGGGAGACAGTCCGGTTTTCTCCGCAGAGGAACAGGAGTTACTGGAGGACTTGACTTCTGTACTCCCCTCTTGGGAGGGGGAAAATTAAGGCAAGGCCCTAGGGTGTGTTCAACGGCCAATAACTGTGCGTCGTCCCCTCAACAGAACCCCCGTTGAACCCACCACTCCCTCTTACCTATTAATCCTCTAGTCGCCAAAAATCTAGTCTCCCAAGGAGTTAACCTCGGTTAACCCCTTCGGTTTTCTCTCCCCCCGAACAGCGAAAAGGAAGTGATACCATTGATATAGTCATTTGTCAGGGGTCAGGATAGCGCGGTGTCCCGCTAGACAAATGATGAATGACAAATGACAAATGACGTGGGATAAGTAAGCTGTTATGTTTAAAAAGTTATTTGGAGACCCGAACACTCGGAAATTAAAGCAATTTCAACCGATTGTTGCAGAGGTTAATGCACTAGAAGAAGATATTCAACCGTTATCGGATGACCAGTTACGGGGGAAAACTAAGGAGTTTCAAGATCAGTTAGCGAAGGCGAAAAGCGATCGCGAGCGTTATGATATCTTAGACGAAATCCTCCCTGAAGCCTTTGCTGTCGTCCGAGAAGCCGCCTGGCGAGTCTTGGGAATGCGCCACTTTGATGTACAAGTGTTAGGGGGGGCGGTTCTCCATGAAGGACAGATAGCAGAAATGAAAACCGGGGAAGGGAAAACCCTTGTCGCTACACTCCCCGCTTATCTGAACGCGCTGTCTGGCCACGGGGTTCATATTGTCACCGTAAACGACTATCTGGCCCGTCGGGACGCGGAATGGATGGGACAAGTCCACCGTTTCCTAGGGTTAACCGTGGGCCTCATTCAGTCGGGAATGAGTCCCAATGAACGGAAAGAAAATTATGGTTGTGATATTACCTACGCGACCAACAGTGAGTTAGGGTTCGACTATCTCCGGGATAATATGGCCACCTCTATGGAGGATGTGGTACAACGACCCTTTAATTACTGCATCATTGACGAGGTGGACTCGGTACTCATTGACGAAGCAAGAACCCCTCTGATCATCTCTGGACAGGTGGAACGGCCCACAGAAAAGTATATTCGGGCGGCGCAAATTGCCAAAGAATTAGTCCCCCAAGATGAGGAAGGGGAAGGCCATTATGAGGTGGACGAAAAGGCCCGCAATGTCATTCTCACCGATGAAGGGTTTGCCGAAGCCGAACAGTTGTTAGGAGTGACGGACTTATATAACCCCGAAGACCCCTGGGCCCATTATGTGTTTAATGCCATTAAAGCCAAGGAATTATTTACCCGTGATGTAAATTATATGATTCGCAATGATGAGGTGGTTATTGTGGATGAGTTTACCGGACGGGTGTTAGCCGGACGACGGTGGAGTGATGGGTTACACCAAGCAATTGAGGCCAAAGAAGGGGTCGATATTCAAAATGAGACCCAAACCCTCGCCACCATTACCTATCAAAACTTTTTCCTCCTCTATCCTAAGTTAGCAGGGATGACGGGGACGGCCAAAACGGAGGAGTCGGAGTTTGAGAAGATTTATAATCTCTCTGTAACTATTATTCCCACCAACTTACCCTCCCGTCGTCGAGATGTGGCGGATGTGGTCTATAAAACTGAGGATGCGAAGTGGAAAGCAGTGGCCAAGGAATGTGCGGAGATGCACGAAAAAGGCCGTCCGGTTTTGGTGGGGACAACCAGTGTGGAAAAATCCGAGGTGTTGTCGCGGTTGTTGGAGGGGTTAAACATTCCCTATAACTTGCTCAATGCGCGACCGGAGAATGTGGAACGAGAGTCGGAAATTGTGGCGCAAGCTGGCCGACTGGGGGCTGTGACCATTGCTACTAATATGGCAGGTCGCGGGACGGATATTATTTTAGGGGGGAACTCTGACTATATGGCCCGTCTCAAGTTGCGGGAGTATTTGATGCCGAAAATTGTCAAGCCGGAGGATGATGAGTTGGGGGTGTCGGTCCCTGGGTCTAAACCCCGTCGTCAGAGTCAAGGCCAAGGGTTTGGCAATAATGGGAAGAAGAAACCTAAGACTTGGAAAGCGTCGCCACAAATTTTTCCCACGGACTTAAAACCGGAGACGATACAACAGTTAAAGGATACGGTGGCCTTTGCGGTGAAGCAGTACGGGGAACAGTCTGTTCCGGAGTTGGATGCGGAGGAGAAAATTGCGATCGCGGCGGAAAATGCTCCGGTTGATGACCCGGTACTTCAGAAAATTCGGGAGGTGTATAACCAAATTCGTAAGGAGTACGATGCCTGTACGGACCAGGAACACGACCAGGTGGTTCAAGCAGGAGGGTTGCACGTTATCGGAACGGAACGTCACGAGTCTCGACGCATTGACAACCAGTTACGAGGCCGGGCCGGACGACAAGGAGACCCCGGTTCGACAAAGTTTTTCCTCAGTTTAGAGGATAACTTATTGCGGATTTTCGGCGGCGATCGCGTGGCCGGCTTAATGAATGCCTTCCGCGTAGAAGAAGATATGCCCATCGAGTCGGGAATGCTGACTCGTTCCCTCGAAGGGGCCCAGCAAAAAGTAGAAACCTTCTACTACGACACCCGGAAACAGGTCTTTGAATATGACGAAGTAATGAACAACCAACGACGGGCCATTTATGCCGAACGTCGTCGGGTGTTAGAAGGGGAAGACTTGAAAGAACAAGTCATCACCTACGCAGAGAAAACCATGGATGATATTGTGGATGCCTATGTGAACCCAGAGTTACCCCCCGAAGAATGGAAAATCGAGGATTTAATTAATAAGGCCAAAGAGTTTGTCTATTTATTACAAGACCTCGAACCCCATCATTTAGATGATATGACCGTAGGAGAAATTAAGACTTTTCTCCACGAGGAAGTCCGCAAAGCCTACGATATCAAAGAAAACCAAATCGAGAAAATTCAACCTGGTTTAATGCGTCAAGCAGAACGGTTCTTTATCCTGCAACAAATTGACACCCTATGGCGGGAACATTTACAAGCCATGGATGCGTTGCGGGAGTCCGTTGGTTTACGGGGATATGGACAAAAAGACCCCTTAATTGAGTACAAACAAGAGGGGTATGAAATGTTCCTAGAAACGATGATTGATATTCGTCGGAATGTGGTTTACTCCCTATTCCAATTCCAACCCCAAGTCCCCCAAACGGTGTAATTTTTTCAAGTAGAGAGGTTGCCTTAACCTCTCTACTTGTAAGTATTCAGATATTATTTATCTATTTGTAGTAAGCTCCCTTGGGAGTTTCTTTCACCCCGGACAGTGTAACGACTAAATTTTTTAATTCCTCGTTGGTTTCTTAACCCGTTTTGAACGGGTTTAAGCTCTTAGCCTTGGGTTGAAACCCAAGGACTATTAGGGTTGGCTAAAGAAAAAGTAACCCAATACCAATTCCCCATCACCTATCACCCATTCCCAAAAACATGGACATCTACACCAGCACAATTCGTCCCCTGTTATTTTCTGGAATTAAACTTGATCCAGAAAAAGCTCATAATAGTGCTATGACCCTTTTAAAATGGCTGGAAAAAAGTCCAGAAACTCCCCCTCAGTCTTGGCTTTTGAACTTTGCAGAAAGCAATTTTTGTTTACAGGATAACCGTTTAAAACAAACCCTTTGGGGATTAGAATTTGCCAATCCATTGGGAATTGCTGCCGGGTTTGATAAAGATGGAGTAGCAGCAAGAATTTGGGACAGATTTGGCTTTGGGTATGCCGAATTAGGAACAGTTACCTATCATTCCCAACCGGGAAATTTACCCCCCCGTTTATTTCGTTTATTGCCCGATGAAGCCATATTAAATCGCATGGGCTTTAATAATCAAGGGAGTGTCGCCTTACAAAAGCATTTAGAATCTCGAAAACAGGGAATTTCTATTCCCATTGGGATTAACTTAGGAAAATCGAAAATTACCCCCTTAGATCAAGCCGCAACGGATTATTTAGGCAGTTTTCGACGGTTGAAAGCCTTGGGGGATTATTTCGTAGTTAATGTGAGTTCTCCCAATACTCCTGGGTTGCGGACTTTACAAAGTAGTGACCAATTAAAGTTAATTTTAGAGGCATTACAACAGGAAAATCAGGGCAAAAAACCAATTACAGTAAAGATTGCACCCGATTTAAGTGATGAGGCAATTTTAGCGGTATTGGAGTTAGCGAAAACCTATCAGGTAGCGGGAATTATTGCCACAAATACCACCATTCGCCGGGATCAGTTACAAACCCAAGTTATTGAGAAAACCGGGAAACCCGTGACGGAGGAAGCGGGAGGAATTAGTGGCCAACCCCTTAAAAAGCGGTCCACGGAGGTGATCCGTTTAATTTGGCGGGAGACAGGAGGCCAACTCCCCATTATTGGGGTTGGGGGGATTTTTACAGCAGCAGATGCTTGGGAGAAGATTACGGCAGGGGCCTGTTTATTGCAGGTTTATACGGGGTTGGTGTATGAGGGGCCGGGGATGGTAAAACGGATTTTAACAGGATTGTTGGAACGGTTGGAGGAGTCGGGGTTTGCGTCTTTACAGGAGGCCGTTGGACAATCTGCAATTAACAATTAACAATATATTGATTCATCCATCCATTTGAAACGGATGGCTTTCTGACGTATTTTTTGGGTTTATTGCGCCTTGGGTTGTGCTTTGGGTTTATTGCGAGGCAACCCACCCTACTCCTTCCCCCCATCTCCCTATCTCCCTATCTCCCCTATCTCCCCCATCTCCCCTATCTCCCCCATCTCCCCCATCTCCCGACTCCCGACTCCCCTATCAAGACTCTTTTCCTTTAGGATGAGAGGATTTTTTCTGGACATTGGAGGGGACGATATCGGCTTTAATGGCGGAAACGCGGAAGCCAGAGGCGGTGTAATCATCGGGGAGATAGTTGGGGGGGAGGGCGGCCATATTTCCATCCCGTACCGCAGAATATTGAGGACTTACCAGTTCAATTCCGACTTCGTTACAGCGATCTACAATATTTTGGTGTAATTCTCCATAGACTTTTTCCATTAAGGCGGGGGCGTTGGTATAGGCGTTTAATTCATACAAAATGGCGGTGTCGGTTAATTGTTTTTGTAGGACAAAACTTTTGGGGTCTGGCAAGATATAACGGGTTTTTTGGGCGGCATGGAGGAGGGTTTTATGCACCAGTCGCCAGGGGGTATGATAGGGGATGAGGATTTGGGTATGTAAGAGTAAGGGGATTTTTCGTTCTCGTAGGGAGGCGGTATAGTTGACGACTTCTTCTCGGAGGAAACGACGGTGGGGTAAGGCAATAACTTCGTTGTTGGAATTGCGCAGACGGGTGATTAAACCGTTACGATCAAAAACAATGCCTTCTATGTCGCCTATTTTGATGCGGTCTCCTACGGTAAAGGCGCGACTATACAGGATCATAATCCCGGCAATGAGGTTTTGAATGGCATCCCAAGAGCCGATAATGCCTAAGATTAAAATAACTCCTAATAAGGCGGCCACGGTGGGTGAGTTGAGTATGGGAATGAAGGGGAATGCGATGGCTACGGCGATTAAAATTAAGCCTCCGGTTAGGAGATAATAGGTGGGTCGTGCTAAGTCGGCGGGGAATTTTTCTAGGGTGATTCTCCCGTCTTCTAAACGTTGACGGATTCGCCGTAATAACCGCCATAAAACTGCGGTTATGCCGATGGTGAGGAGAACGACTAATAGACGGGGTAAGGTGCGTAATATCGCGCCTCCGGCGGGGAGTATTGCGTTGCCTAATGCCCCCCATAGTTGCTGACTCAAGTAGGCGGTCCAAGGGAAAAAGAGGAGGAGTAAGTTGAGATGCAGGAGGACTAAGAGGAGGAGGATAATTTGTTTAAAGAGTTTAATGCCTTTCCATGTCCAAAATAAGCAACGTTCTTGGTTGACTAAGGTTTCTCCCTGCCAGCGAATTGCCCATTTTTCTTCTTCGGCGAGTTGGTCGATTTTGCGGATAATTCGCTTTTTAAAACTGCTGTTTAAGAGCCAGATGATTAAGATGAAAATAATGGTTGCGATCGCCGCTTGAACCCCATAGCGAATTAAATATTCACTACTGCGAACTTGTCGATAGGTTTTAATGGCATTTTGAATGGATAATAAATACTCTGTGGCTAGGGTTTCTCTAGCTTTTCCTGTTCCTTGAATGTCGGCATCAGTGAGGGTAAAAATGAGTTGATTTCCGGCATAAAAATCCGTTTCGCTTTCCTCATTTTCCAAACGTAAACGGTCTAAGGTAATGGTCTCATCATTGGCAATTTTAGTAATTTGCTCACTCACCGACTCAGCGCGACTTTCACTGGGAAGTGTAAATAAGGTGCGGCTATCTAAAACCACGGGGGCATTATTCTCAATCGCTTGATCATTTTGGGCTAAACCTGTTGGGGGAGTAACCCCCAAAGTTAGCACCAGAAGGCATAGCACAATGAGACTTTTAAGTAAAGCGGACAATCTAGGAAATTTCATCGAACTTAGGAGATGAGAGCAAGACCGTTAGAACATAGATTAACCTAATTTTGTGACCATCCACTATCCACTCTCAACTATCCACTCTCAACTATCCACTCTCAACTATCCACTCTCAACTATCCACTCCTCCATCTCCTAGAATTTGGCCAGTTGTGGCCTGCGTCCTTTTAATCCTGTCATTAACGCTAATGCAAACTGTTTCATGGGTTGAATATTCTGTAACATCCAGAGTCCTAACCGTCGAGACATCATTAGGGGTAACCAGTCATTGGAGAACATTCGGTCTAAAAAGTCGGTAAAACCTAAAATGACCCAATTTTCTCCCTGTCTCCACTGCTCATAACGGTGTAAGACTTGTGCATTGCCGATATCTTCTCCTTGTTGTAGGGCGGTTTGTAAGACTTCGGCTAAAGCACTTGCGTCTCGGATACCGAGGTTTAACCCTTGGCCCCCGACGGGGTGACAACAGTGGGCCGCATCACCAATGAGGGCCAGTCTCGACTGGGTGTATTGTTCACTCTGCATTAACTGGACGGGGAATAAAAAGCGATCGCTGGCTAATTCTAACCCGGAAAAAATCCCCCCGGTTCGTTCCCGTAAACGCTCTAAAAACGCGGCTTCGGGCATTTTTTGTAAGGTTTTCGCTTCCTCGTGGGGTTCAGTCCAGACAATTTGACAGCGATTCCCGGGTAAGGGCAAAATGCCCATCGGCCCGCTATAACAAAACCGTTCGTAGGCGATATCATTTTGGGGGTTTTGGTGGCGGATGGTGAAGGCCACACAGGATTGCCAATATTTCCAACCCTGGGTTTTAATGCCAGCGTCTTGGCGAATGCGCGATCGCGCCCCATCTGCCCCCACCAATAACCGACTCCGCAGGGTTTTCTCTTTCCCCTCCTGCGTCACGGTGACAGTAACCGCATCCTGACCATACTCTACCCCCTCCACCTGAGCCGGACAACACCAGCGCACATTCGGAGCAGCATTCAATTTTTCCTGCAAGGCCGTCAAAACCACCTCATGTTCCGCCACATACCCTAATTGCCCTGTTCCCAAGTCTTGGGGGTGAAAGTTGACAATTTGGGGATAATCGGCATCTGAGAGGCGAATTTGTTGAAATTGAGTAATCTGCGGCAGAATCTCATCCCATACCCCCAAACCTGCAAAAATACCTCCTGAGAGCAGGGTTAAGGCGTAGGCTTGTCGTTTGGCGGCCACGACTTCTAGGGGACGCGCTTCAATGAGGGTAATACGCAACCCCGAATCTTGCAACGCACAAGCCAAGGTTGCTCCACTAATCCCTCCTCCAACAATTATTAAGTCACAGTCTAAAGCAGGAGTTTTTTCTCTATCACAAATTTGCTTACTTGTCATAATATTTTAATATTTTTTAAAGAAAAGATAGGTTTCTTTAACTTTATTGTGACGCAAAATTTTTAAGCAAGCAACTGGGTTGCCCACATTCCGCACTTTGCCGAGCTAGCAGAAAAAAGACCACAAAAGGAAGCAACATCCCTAGCTGTCATTCATCCATCCGTTGAAAACAGATAGCTTTTTGACCGATTGTTCTATAAGCATTCAGGGGGATAGGTGAACCAACCCCAAAATTTGCTGAAAATCCGAGAACACCTGAACCTGATTCTGTGCGGTTAAAATGGGGACATGAACAAAAAGGCAGGGCATTTTTAACTCCTTCTCCTGTAAATACCGTAAAACCTCAAAATAAACCCCCTCACAGACAAAATTGCCCGCATCATGGCTAATATGGGTCAACGATAAAGGGGCAATTAATTGCGCTAAATTCACCGAAGTATATAACCTCTGCTGACCCTTCCTCCCATTGGATTCTACCGTTAACTGAGAACGACTTTCCGCCATACCACAACAAATAATGCCGTCGGGATGATAGGTTTCAATAGCCGCCAAGACTGTCTCACTCGCTTCCCTCGTCTCCACAGGTAACTGTCGCAACAAAACCCACTCTATCCCCGGTAAATACCTCCCCACCACCATCGCTAACAAATCATCCGACGCATTAGAGACTTGATGGGGAAGCCACGTTTGAAACGAAGTCAACAACAGCCGTTTCATAGACCTTTCTATTCTTGGGTATATCCTTGCAATTCCTCCGGCTCGAACTGTTGTAAAATCGGTTTAGCTCGGTTTTTCAGCGTCGTTGAACCGCGCACAATCACTAAATATTTCCCCTCCTCCAAGGAATTGCGATAGGGTAACGCCTCACCACTTTCGTCAGAGACATTGATCCCACCCCCAATAAAATAACTTCCCATTGCACCCCCCAGCGCACCTAAAATCCCGCCAATCACCGTATTTCCCACTTCTCCAGTCCAAGTGATCAGGTTTAAATGGGAAATGAGATTAAAAGTGGCCCCCGCAAAAAAGCCAAAGGGAACCAGCCAGAAAGCCATTAGGGTTGCCCGTTTTCTGGCTTGGACTCCAGGATCAACTAACCCAAATTCATCTGCACTTTGATACCCCCGGCCTAAAATCGACACATTGGCCGACTCAAACCCCGCCTTTTCTAAAGCAGTATAGGCGGCTTCCGCTTCAAGGCGATCGCGCAACACCGCCACCAAATAACTCATACTCATAACAGCAATCAGTAACCAGTAACCAGTAACCAGTAAACAATAATCAGTAAACAATAATCAATCATCCTTCCTATTTTACTCCTTGCTCTAAAGAGACAAGGATTCTCAAAGGGTGTTCCGAGTCGGGCTTCCGTTAGCCAATCTTCCCTAACTCCCCATCTCCCCTTTGTGTCCTTTGTGTCTTTGTGGTTCAATTCTCCAACTATCAACTATCCACTATCCACTCCCCTTCTTTTCACAGCAAAGACTGGTCACTCGTCCCATTTCCCTATACAATTTCTGTGCGAGACGTTAAAAAAATCACCTGGGGAGGCGATCTGACAGAGACTGGTGACGGTCGAGTTAAGAGCCGATGAGACAGGAAAAAGGTGGAGATTTGTGGTTTCAACCCGTCGTCACATCCTTTGAGAATCCTCGCGCATCTCAGAAAGATGCAGAGGAGCAAGTCAATGCGTTCACTGTAAATTATCTCTTATGTCTAAAGTTCTAGTTTCCGATAGTATCGATCGCGCAGGAGTCGAAATTCTGTCGCAAGTGGCACAAGTCGATGAAAAAACCGGCTTGTCTGCCGAAGAACTCATACGCATTATTCCAGAATACGATGCTTTAATGGTGCGTTCTGGTACAAAAGTTACCAAAGAGGTCATTGAAGCAGGAACTCAACTCAAAATCGTCGGGCGGGCCGGCGTTGGCGTAGATAACATCGACATCCCCGCCGCCACCCGGCGCGGTATTGTCGTGGTGAACTCCCCCGAAGGCAACACCACAGCCGCCGCAGAACACGCCCTAGCCATGATGTTGTCCCTCTCCCGACACATCCCCGTCGCCCATCAGTCGGTTCAAGACGGGAAATGGGAACGGAAGAAATTTTTAGGGGCTGAAGTTTACAAAAAAACCCTCGGTGTGGTGGGCCTCGGAAAAATTGGCTCTCATGTAGCCAGTGTAGCCAAAGCCATGGACATGAAAATCTTAGCCTATGACCCCTTCATTTCCGCAGAACGGGCCGAACAACTGGGGTGTCGTCTGGTGGACTTAGATTTCTTATTCCAGGAATCCGATTATATTACCCTGCACGTCCCCAAAACCCCAGAAACCGCCAACTTAATCAACGCTGAAACCTTAGCAAAAATGAAACCCACCACCCGCATCATTAACTGTGCGCGGGGTGGCATTGTGGACGAAGCGGCCATCGCCGAAGCTGTGAAAAACGGTACAATTGCCGGAGCAGCCTTAGACGTATTTAACCAAGAACCCCTCGGCGAAGACTCCCCCCTACGAGGCATTGGTGAACTCATCCTCACCCCCCACTTAGGAGCCTCCACCGCCGAAGCGCAAGTAAATGTGGCCATTGACGTAGCCGAACAAATTCGGGATGTTTTACTGGGACTGCCGGCCCGGTCCGCCGTGAATATTCCTGGCTTAAACCCCAACGTCATGGAAAAACTGAAACCCTACTTACAACTGGCGGAAACCCTGGGAAATTTAGTGGGACAATTAGCCGGAGGACGAGTTGATCACTTTAATGTCAACTTACAAGGCGACTTGGCCACCGCCCAGAGTCAACCCATTGTCATTGCAGGCTTAAAAGGGCTACTCTCCCAAGCCTTACGGGAACGAGTTAACTATGTCAATGCCAGCATTGAAGCCAAAGAACGGGGCATTCGGGTAGTCGAAACCAAAGATGCGTCAGCGTCTGACTATTCCGGGTCGTTACACTTAGAAGCACGGGGGTCTTTAGGAGATCATTCCGTTACTGGGGCCTTATTGGGGAATGGCGAAATTCGCGTGATCAATATTGACGAATTCCCCATTAACTTACCCCCCAGTAGCCATATGCTCTTTACCTTACACCGGGATATGCCTGGAATTATTGGTAAGATTGGTTCATTACTGGGGAACTTTAATGTCAACATTGCCAGTATGCAAGTCGGGCGGCAAATTGTCCGAGGCAATGCGGTGATGGCTTTGAGTTTAGATGATCCCCTGCCTGAAGGCATTTTAGAAGAAATCACCAAAATTCCGGGGATTTCTGATGCCTATACGGTGAAACTGTAATTCTAATTTGTACAACTAGGGTGGGGAAGTTCCATGTCTAACCACTGGTGGGAAATAACGATCCTGTGTGAACCCATGCAAGAAGATTTAGTCTTCTGGCGATTGGAGGAATTTGGCTGTCGGGGGACTGCCAGTGAGTATCAGGGGGACTCCCGACTCATTCGGGGCTATCTCCCCCAAGAAACGTCGAAATCTTTGGATTTGGCGGCCTTGGCCTTGTGGTTACGACAGGATGCGTTATCTTTGGAACTACCCGCCCCCTTGGCCCAGTGGCGGGTGTTGGATGAGGAAGACTGGGCGAGTAGTTGGAAGGAACATTGGCAACCCCAAGAAATCGGCGATCGCTTTTTAATCTGTCCCGCTTGGTTAACTCCTCCAGACAGCGATCGCACCATCATCCGCCTTGATCCCGGTGCGGCCTTCGGCACTGGGACCCACGCCACCACCCAACTCTGTCTAGAGTCCTTAGAAATGCGCGTCACCCCAGAAAGGAAAGATTTAATTGTTGCTGATGTGGGCTGTGGGTCAGGCATTCTCTCCATTGGCGCGTTATTATTGGGGATGGGTCAAGCCTACGCCGTCGATACCGACCCCCTCTCGGTGAAGGCCACCGCCGCCAACCGAGACCTCAACCACATTGACCCAGAGCGTTTAATCGTCAAAAAAGG
Source organism: Spirulina sp. CS-785/01 (assembly GCF_028330525.1). Taxonomy (GTDB): domain Bacteria; phylum Cyanobacteriota; class Cyanobacteriia; order Cyanobacteriales; family Spirulinaceae; genus JAQMSD01. The sequence continues at coordinate 22,568 of NZ_JAQMSD010000282.1, read as the reverse complement.
CAGTGTTGAGCGTATTCCCAAAATGGTCGGCGGTCAAGTAGATGGTGTATTGTGTAATATTTTGGCCGAAGTCATTGTCGAGATGATCCCCGACCTTACCGAAATCGTCAAACCCAAAGGATGGGGCATTTTAAGCGGAATTTTATTAGATCAAGCTAAACCCATTGCAGATATCCTCGAAGAATACGGTTGGATTGTGGCCACCCTCTGGAAACATGACGAATGGTGTTGTTTTAATGTCCGACGACCTTAAATTGGGGGGGTTACTAGCAAAGTTAATAGGCAATTGGCTCTGCCAAGATCAGATCGGGCTTTTTATCGAATGCTTTTGCTTTGAACAATATCAAAATAATCCCCAACCAAGAAACTCAGCAACCGGAATTTTAAATAACACAAAAAAATCTGCTCTCTATTCTCAATTTGAGACGCTTTATTTGTTGGTTCAGGTAGATCGCAAAGCGTAGCTCTTATTGGAAGACTATTTGCGGGATTTTGCGAAACCCGCCTTAAAATTAGACAATAAATTAGACAATGGGGAAGGGTATCTTACTCAATTTTATGTATCCCCCCGTAAACGGGTTGCTCCGGCCAAAGTTAATATTAAAATTCCGTCCCTGAATAACTATAGTGTGTGGATTCCCTTTGGAACAAGCCCAGAATTTCCTAAACTGGAGTTAGCCAAAGCAGAAATCGGGAGACGGTTAGAGACTTCAGAGTTACCGGAGTTAAAGGTTTCTTTTAAGTCAGAAAAAATTATGGCAGGTAAGGGACAGGCCAATTATTCGAGAACTCCTTTTTCTCCCATAGATGTGGGTTAAGGTGACGCGGGACTCTGTTATTCTGGGTCAATGAATGAGCAACACCAGAAAAATATAGAACCCTTCCCTGTGTCCGTGTCAAAATAGAGAGAGCCGATGATACCAAGGGTCTGAGGGATGCAAAAATGTAGCCTAGACCCGCCTAAAACAACGCCTTTGCTAGTTTTATGACAGCTATTTACCCCAACCAACCCACTTCTCCCCAAGACTCCTCCTCCCAACAGAATGGGAGTCAAAGTCAAGAACCGTTACAACTTGCACCTCCCGACCTGGAAAAACAGTTTCAGTGGATGCGGGAACAGGTAACGCGGGTGCAGTCGGTTCTCAGTCAAGCGAAAAACCGCAACGCGCTACTGAATAACACTGTAGAACAGGTGAAACAACTGTTTCAGGGGTCACGGACGTTAATTTATCAGTTTCAGACAGAACAAAAAGGAATTGTTTTAGCAGAGTCCATTGACCGAGGGTGGACTCCTGCGGTTCGGGAAACGCTTCCTGCGACGTTTTTTGGGGCGGATATTCGTAATGAGTATAACCGGGGATGTGTCTCTATTGCCTATTCTGCCACAACTCAAGTCACTCCCTACCAACTACAACTCCTAGAAAAGTTCCAGGTTCGCTCTAGTTTAGCGTCTCCAATTCGGTTAGGGGGACAAATTTGGGGACTGTTGGTGGTACAGCAGTGTAATGAGGCCCGACGGTGGGGAGAGGTGGATGCGACGCTGTTAGACCAAATTGCGACGGCCTTATCCCTGCATTTGGTGGGGTATCAGTATCAGGAGAAGTTACAACAGCAACAAGTCCGGGAACAGACGGTCAATAAGGTGATAGACCGCATTCGTCGTTCTTTGGATATTCGCACGATTTTTCAATCTACTACGCAGGAAGTCCGGCAGTTGTTGCAAGCAGACCGGGTGGGGATTTATCGTTTTAATCGGGACTGGAGTGGCCAGTTTGTGGCTGAGTCGGTGGGACCGGGGTGGACTTCGCTGCTACAAAACCCCCCAGATGAGAAGTTGTTTCGGGATAATAGTGAGGACTGTAACCTGAAACAGATGGTGACGACTGGGGGACGGGGGGAAATTGTTGATACGCATTTAGAACGGACGAAAGGGGGGGTTTATAGTCGCGGGGAAAAATATCGCGTTGTCGATAATGTGTATGAGATGGGGTTTCCTGCTTGTTATGTGGAACTCCTCGAACGGATTCAGGCTAAAGCCTATCTTACCGTGGGGGTGTATCAGGGCGATCGCTTATGGGGATTATTGGCTAGTTATCAATGCGGGGGGCCCCGTCATTGGCAGAGTGAGGAGGTGAACCTGATGCTGCAAATTGCCGACCAGTTGGGGGTTGCGCTACAACAAGCGGCCTCGTTGCGACAACAGAAACGACAAGCGGCCCAGTTACAGCAAGCCGTGGAACGGGAAAAAGCGATCGCACGAGTCAGTGATAAAATTAAACAATCCCTCGATACCAACATTATTTTCCGCAACGCAACCCAAGAAATTCGCCAGTTACTCAAGTCAGACCGAGTGGTTATTTATCGCTTTAATGAAGACTGGACTGGGGAATTTGTGGCCGAGTCCGTCGGGGCCGGTTGGTTATCCCTACTAGGGACCCAAGGAGAAGACCCAAAACTGTTAGAAGGGACAGACACCAATATTAACACCGAGGGTTGCACCATTAAAAATATGCGGACCAAGGAGTTAGGGGCCAAAGATACCTACTTACAACGGACCCAGGGGGGAACATATCGTCAAGGAGACCAATATCGTGCCACCAATGATATTTATAAGGCAGGATTCCCCGATTGTTATATTGAATTATTAGAAAGTTTCCAGGCCCGGGCCTATATTACTGTTCCCATTTTCCTCGGTAAGACACTCTGGGGACTATTAGCCAATTATCAATGTTCGGGTCCCCGTGTGTGGCAACAAGAAGATATTAATTTAGTCGTCAACTTGGGGTCCCAGTTAGGAATAGCTTTGCAACGGGCCGAAGACTTAGACCAACTGAAAGTCCAAAAAGCACAACTAGAAGAAGCGGTGGAACGGGAACGGGCGATCGCGCTGGTCAGTGATAAAATTAAACAATTCCAAGATACCAACGCCATTTTTAAAGTGGCCACCGAAGAAGTCCGCAAGTTACTGAAAGCAGACCGAGTGGGCATTTATCGCTTTAATGAGGACTGGAGTGGGGAATTTGTCGCTGAGTCCGTCGCCCCCGGTTGGAAGTCGCTTTTAGGCGCACAGGTGGAGGATGAGAAGATATTACAAGGGACAGATAGTAATATTAACAGTGAAGGCTGCACCATTAAGGACATGAAAGTGCGGCAACTGGCCTCCCAAGATACCTATTTACAAGACACCAAAGGGGGGACCTATCGTAAAGGGGAACAATTCCGGGCCAGTAATGATGTGTATAACTCTGAGTTTCCCGACTGTTATTTGCAACTCCTCGAAAGTTTCCAAGCCCGTGCTTATATTACCGTTCCCATCTTCCTTGGGGAAACCCTCTGGGGGTTAATGCCTTGTTATCAATGTTCTGGGCCCAGGGTGTGGAAAGATGAAGAAATTAAACTGATGGTCAACTTGGGGTCCCAGTTGGGGATAGCTTTACAACGGGCCGAAGACTTAGAACAACTCAAGTTACAGAAACAGAAACTCGAAGAAGCCGTCGAACGGGAACGCGCGATCGCGCTCATCAGTGATAAAATTAAACAATCCACCGAAATTAAAACCATTTTCCGCATCGCCACCACCGAAGCCCGGAAAATCTTTAAATCCGACCGAGTAGGCATTTATCAGTTTAACGAAGACTGGAGTGGGCAATTCGTCGCCGAGTCCGTCGAACCCGGTTGGACCTCCCTATTAGGGGCCCAAGGAGAAGACCCCAGTATCTTAGAACAAACCCGCAACAACATCGACACCGAAGGTTGCACCATCAAAGAAATGCAGGCCAGACAACGGGCCTCCCAAGACACCTATTTACAGAAAACCCAAGGGGGAACCTACCGTAAAGGGGAACAATTCCGCGTCAGTAATGACGTTTATAACTCCGGTTTCCCCCCCTGCTATTTAGAACTCTTAGAAGACTTCCAGGCCCGAGCTTATATTACCGTGCCAATTTTCCAAGGAGACACCCTCTGGGGACTCTTAGCCAACTATCAATGTTCGGGGCCCAGAGTCTGGGAAGATGCAGAAATTCAACTCATGGTACAACTAGGGGCCCAGTTGGGAATTGCCCTACAACGGGCCGAAGACTTGCAAAAACTCCGCCAACAAGCTGACCAACTCGCCGAAGCAGCAAACCGAGAAAAAACCAGCAGAGAAAATTTACAACAACGGGCCATCCAGTTACTCTCCGCCGTCCGTCCGGCATTAGAAGGGGATTTAACGGTGCGTGCGCCCCTCTCAGACGACGAACTAGGGACTATTGCCGATGTGTATAATAACACCCTGCAAAGTCTCCGAGGCATCGTCATGCAGGTACAGAAAGCCACCGCCTTGGTGACAGAAAAATCCGCCGGGAGTGACGCACAAATCCGCAAATTGGCAGAACAAGCGCAACAGCAAGCCCAAGAGTTAAATGAAGCTTTGGCGGAGTTACAGAAAATGGTCAACTCTACCAAGGATGTGAACACCAATGCGGAGTCTATCGAACAAGCGGTACAAAACGCCAACCAAACGGTAAAATCCGGGGATGAAGCCATGAACCGGACAGTAGAAGGCATTGTGGCCATTCGGGATACCGTGTCGGAAGCGAGTCAAAAAATCCGCGAGTTGAGTGAGTCCACCCAGAAAATTGACCGCGTGGTGAATTTAATCGGGGATTTTGCTACCCAGACTCAGTTATTATCCTTGAATGCAGCTATTGAGGCCACCCGTGCGGGAGAATACGGGAAAGGGTTTGCGGTGGTTGCTGATGAGGTGCGGTCCTTGGCCCGTCAGTCGGCTAATGCCACCTCTGAAATCTCCAATTTAGTGGCAGAAATTCGCACCCAAACTAGCGAGGTTATTAAAGTCACTGAGGCCGCTATTACTCAGGTAAGTGTGGGGACAAATTTAGTGGAAGAAACCAAGGGGAATTTAACGGCTATTGCCGCAGCTACAGCACAAATTAGCGAGTTAGTCGAAGGCATTACCACGGCAACCACAACGCAGTTAAAACAGTCGGAGTCGGTGACACAAACCATGCGAGAAGTTGCTGAAATTTCTAATACGACTTCGACTTCTTCGGTGGAGTTATCGAAGGTGGTACAAGATTCTGTGGCAACGGCAGAACAGTTACAGGAAGTTGTGAAGCAGTTTAAGGTAAATTAGGTTTTTTTGTTGTTGGTTGTTGGTTGTTGGTCTAATATCTAGAAACCGGGTTTCTGTATTAGTGTTTGATATTTTACACAAAATGAGGATAAGAAACCCGGTTTCTCCCTAACCAATTATCCATTATTCATGAGCAACGATTTCAACGTTTTGCCGTTCTTCTTGTAACCACTGATTAAAACAATCATTTAACAATTGTTGACGGTTCTTTTTATCAAATTCGGCGGGAATAAATTGGTCTAGACGGGCAATGACAAACCAATTATCAATAAAGGTGGGGGACCAGAGTTGGCCGGGTTTGCTGCGGTGGAACATTTCTTGGAGAGTGGGGTGAATATTGCTTAAAGAAACGGGACCAATTGCTCCTCCATTTTTCGCTTCTGGCCCTTGGGAATAACTGCGGGCTAATTCTTCAAAGTCTCCTTCTCCTTCTAATAAGCGAAAATATAATTCTTGGGCAATTCCGGCATCTTTGGTGCGGAGTAGATGATAATTTACTTGGTCGAGTTGGTCTTTGCGGTTATGGAATTCTGTTTCTACGGTGTCGCCCCATTGTTGTTCTTTAAATTTTTCTAATTTCAGGCGACGACTGACGAGGGTTTGTAAGTCTTCATTACTCATCCCTTGACGTTGTAACCATCCTTGTCGCTGTTTGTCGGTGGTTAAGTTTTGACTGACAAAGAAATTTTCGAGGGCTGTGTTAAGCTCGTCGGGAGCGTCGGGAATAGTTGCGATCGCGCGATCGATTAAAATTTCTTGCACCAGTTTCGAGAGCAGTTGATATTTCTGCAACAAGGGCATAATTTCCTCTCCCGTCACCGTTAAATCCTCAATTTGTAAAAGCGGTTTAGAGTTAGAGGACTGAGGGGTTGATACTTGCTTCTCACCATCCATCACTTTTTTAATTTCCGACTCCCGACTCTCAACTCCCGACTCCTCCAAAGGAGGGGTTTCTGTCTCAGCAGGAGGAGGCATTTTTGCGGGAGAAGACTCCACCTCATGGGTCAAATGGGGTTTTAACCAAAACCCGACAGCAGACAGAGGGAAAACTGGTTGCTGAGACTGCATCGGCAGATAGTTATCCCAATCACTATTGGCTAATTCCCATAAACCCCAATCGCGGATCACGATTTTTTCTCCTCGTTTTATCTAGCGATCGCCTCTATTCTAATACCAGATTCAATTCCTGTTACCGAAAATTGCAATGGCTACCCCCAATAATAAAACCATAGCCCCCACCACCACCAACATCCCCGGCACTTCCCCAAACACCAAAAACCCCAAACCACTTGATCCCACAGGTTCAAATAAAATCCCCAACGTCACAAACGTCGGCGATACCCACCGCACCGCCCAATTAAACACCGTATGGCCAAACACCTGAGAAATTAAAGCCATCAGCAGAATATAAAGATAAACCGTCCCCGGATACCCCCAGTAAGCCGTCCCCCACAAAAGCGGTAACGGCAATAAAACCAACGCCGCCACCGTATAAGCCACCACCACATAACTCCCAGTCCCTAACCCCTCTCGTTGCGCCTCCCGTCCCAAAAGAAAATACAAACTCACACACCAGGCCCCCATCAACGCCAACCCATCCCCCAACAAAGGATTAGACCCCACACTACTTCCCTCAGCCCCACCCCAGGCAATTAAACCGCCCCCAAGCAACGATAAAATAATCCCAAAAATCGTTAACTGGCTTAACCGTTCCCCAAACCACCACCAAGCCAAAATCGTCACCCAAACCGGGTTAGTCGTCACTAAAGTCGTAGAAGCCGCAATAGAAGTAAACGACAAAGAAGTCACCCAAGCCACAAAATGCGCCGCCAACACCACCCCGGCCCCCACCGCATAGCCCCACGCCTTCCGGGACACCTGAGTTTGGCGAACAGTCCGCCACCCCGGAAGCAACACCCCCGCCGCAAACAGCAACCGAGTCGCCGCCACAAACAAACTAAACCCCACCCCCTGCATTTGGGCCTCCTGCATGGCCAGACGAATAAAAATGGCCGCCGTCGAAACCGCAAACACCCCCAACCCTAAAACAAGACTCACTTGCCATGGCCGCGGTTGCTGGGAGAAAATACTCATAACTTAGGTTTTGCGAATTAAAGTTAACATTAATGACCTTACCCCCGTTAAACACCAACACCATTTGGGACATTATTCACGAAAAACTCGATGATGCCACCGTGAATCAATTAGTGTGGCATTATTTAGGCTATCAGTACAACGACAGCACCCAAACGTGGGACAACGAAAACGTCCCCGACGACTGGCGCGAGGACTATCCCGACCCCCCAGATTTTATCGAAAATCGCCGCCCCACGGTCAAATTAACCCGATCTATCCCCAAACCCAATAAACAACTCCTCAAAGAAAAATTAGGCTTTAAGGGCTATAAAATCGGCGAATTTGGACCCCGACAAACCCGGAGAGCGACTATGGCCAACTGGTTGCTCAGTTATATGCAAGACAATGGTTTGCTCCTCTAGCTAAAGGGGATGGGCTGAAAATCCTCATCCCCTCTCAAACCCTTAGCAAAAGCTAAGAAACCGGGTTTCTATCAGGGTTGAATGGTTAACCTGTTCAATGAACCAAGAAACCCGGTTTCTCCCTCTTAAAACCCTTAGCAAAAGCTAAGAAACCGGGTTTCTATCAGGGTTGAATGGTTAACCTGTTCAATGAACCAAGAAACCCGGTTTCTCCCTCTTAAAACCCTAGAGAAAGCCAAGAAACCGGGTTTCTATCGGGGTTGAATGGTTAAGCCGTTCAATGAACCAAGAAACCCGGTTTCTCTCTCTTAAAACCCTAGTGAAAGCCAAGAAACCGGGTTTCTGTTACCCCAACTACGTCATTATATAGTCTTGGATCGCTTTCACGCCTAGGGGTTGAGACTGTAACGAACGAATAGCCGCCACCGTTGCCCGGGCCCCGGCCATAGTTGTCACCAAGGGAATTTTATACGCCAAACAAGTCCGACGAATTAAAATACCATCTTCTCGTGCATCTTGACCCGATGGACTATTAATAATCAGGTGAATTTGCTTGTTTTTGATGGCATCTAAAACATTAGGACGACCTTGGTGTAATTTCAGGATTAAATCGGCTTTAATGCCTTCTTTTTGTAAGGCCGCCAATGTTCCCTCCGTGGCAATGATTTTGAAGCCTAATTTGGCAAAATCTTTCACAACGGGGATCACATAGGGTTTATCCCGGTCATTGATAGACACAAACACTGTCCCAGAGAGAGGTAGCACTTCTCCGGCGGCTAATTCGGCTTTGGCAAAGGCGCGGCCAAAGTCGATGTCAATGCCCATCACTTCCCCAGTAGAGCGCATTTCTGGCCCTAAAATGGTATCCGTGCCAGGGAATTTCTTAAAGGGTAAGACGGCTTCTTTCACCGCGACGTGCTGCCGTTTCGGTTCTTCGGTTAAGCCGAGTTCTGTGAGCGTTTTCCCAGACATGGCGAGGGAGGCCATTTTGGCGAAAGGAACACCTGTGGCTTTGGAGACGTAGGGAATAGTCCGAGACGCACGGGGGTTGGCTTCTAGGATATAAACTTTATCCCCTTGGACGGCGTACTGGATGTTCATTAAGCCGACCACATTTAAGGCTTTGGCCAGTTGAATGGTGGAGGTGCGGATCAGATGTAACACATCCTCCGTTAAGCTGGTATGGGGGATGGAACAGGCAGAGTCTCCGGAGTGAATTCCCGCTTGTTCGATATGTTCCATGATCCCGGCAATGACCACTGTTCCCTCTTTATCGGCGATCGCATCTACATCCACTTCCACGGCATTTTCTAGGAATTTGTCGATTAAGATGGGATGTTCGGGTTCAACCTGTACCGCAAAGGTCATATATCGCTCTAATTCTTCATCCGAATAGACGATCTCCATGGCACGACCGCCTAAAACGTAGGAGGGACGCACCACGACGGGATATTGAATGCGGTTGGCAACGGCTAAGGCTTCTTCATAACTGCGGGCGATGCCGTTGGGGGGTTGAGAAATGGCCAATTGTTCTAAGATATGCTCGAATTTTTCCCGATCTTCGGCAATATCAATGGATTCGGGGGTTGTTCCCCAAATTTTGGTGGGGAAGGAGTCTCCTTGACTCGCTAAATAGTTTTCTAGGGGAACAGCGAGTTTTAACGGGGTTTGGCCACCAAATTGAATGATAATCCCATTGGGATATTCGGTTTCGATGATGTTGAGGACATCTTCTTTGGTGAGTGGCTCGAAATACAAGCGATCGCTGGTATCGTAGTCAGTGGAGACGGTTTCCGGGTTGGAGTTAACCATGATCGTCTCGTATTCCTCACCTCGCAGGGAGAAGGAGGCATGACAACAGCAGTAGTCAAACTCGATCCCTTGGCCAATACGGTTGGGCCCTCCCCCTAAGATCATCACTTTCGGCTTGTCGGATACCGTGTCTTCGGACTCGCCTTCCTCGTAGGTGGAGTAGTAATAGGGGGTATAGGCTTCAAACTCGGCGGCACAGGTATCCACTAATTTATAAACCGGGGTAATGCCGAGGGATTTGCGGTAGGCCCGGACATCATCTTCGCTGGTTTTGGTGGCGAAGGCAATCTGGCGATCGCTAAATCCCTGTTGTTTGATATAGCGCAATTCTACCGCGTCGATTTCTTTCAGGGGGGTTTGTTTGAGATATTTCTCCGTTTCCATCAATTCCGCCAATTTATCCAAGAACCAGGGATCAATGGCGGTTAATTCGTGAATCTCCTCCACCGTCATGCCCAGTTTAAAGGCATGATAGATACTGTAAATCCGTTCTGGGTTGGGGGTGCGTAAGTTGGCCCGGACTTGTTGGAGAGAGGGGAGGGTTTCTGCGCGATCGCAACCAAACCCATATCGCCCCGTTTCCAAAGAGCGCAAGGCTTTCTGGAAAGACTCACAGAAGGTGCGACCAATGGCCATGGCCTCCCCCACAGACTTCATCTGTGTGGTTAAAACCGGTTGGGCCCCTGGGAATTTCTCAAAAGCAAACCGAGGAATCTTCGTCACCACATAATCAATAGTAGGTTCAAAAGAAGCCGGGGTTTTCTTGGTGATATCATTGGCGATCTCATCCAGGGTATAACCCACCGCTAATTTCGCCGCAAATTTGGCAATGGGGAAACCTGTCGCTTTGGAGGCCAAGGCCGAAGAACGGGACACACGGGGGTTCATTTCGATCACCACTACATCCCCATCGACGGGGTTGACGGAAAATTGAATATTTGACCCGCCAGTTTCTACGCCAATTTCCCGGATAATTTTAATGGAAAAGTCCCGCAGTCGTTGATATTCTTTATCCGTGAGGGTTTGGGCCGGGGCAACGGTAATGGAGTCCCCAGTATGGACTCCCATGGGGTCTAAGTTTTCAATGCTACAGATAATGACCACATTATCGGCCAAATCCCGCATCACCTCTAATTCGTATTCCTTCCACCCCAAAAGGGACTGTTCCACCAGAATTTGCGACACGGGGGAGGCATCCAGTCCCGCATAGGCCATATCCTCATATTCCTCTTGGTTGTAGGCGATACCGCCTCCTGTTCCCCCCATGGTGAACGCAGGGCGAATAATGAGAGGATAAGAGCCAATATGGGCCGCGATCGCCCGGGCTTCCTCTAAATTACTCGCAATCCCGGAGGGGCAGACCTTCACGCCAATTTTCGCCATGGCCTCTTTAAAGAGTTGACGGTCTTCCGCCTTCTCAATGGCCTCTAAATCTGCTCCAATGAGGTCCACCTCATATTTATCGAGAATCCCTGCTTTAGCCAAATCAACCGCCACATTCAGCCCCGTTTGTCCGCCCATGGTGGGAAGTAACGCATCGGGCCGTTCTTTTTCAATCACCTTGGCCACAATATCGGGGGTTAACGGTTCAATATAAGTCCGGTCTGCCATTTCTGGATCGGTCATAATGGTCGCCGGATTGGAGTTAACCAAAATAACCTCATAGCCTTCTTGCCGTAAGGCTTTGCACGCCTGAGTTCCTGAATAGTCAAATTCACAGGCTTGTCCAATAATGATTGGACCTGACCCTAGTAGCAAGATTTTGTGTAAATCGTCACGACGCGGCATAGCTTTCTATAATCGCTCATGGTGTCTAAATCCAGACCATTGTATAGCACCCCTCCACTAGCAAATTGTTCACATTTTTATATTTTGCCCCTTGTTTGAGGTAAATTTTCGGTTCAATTGTCTTGATGGGTGAACCATTTCCCCGTTCCCCGTTCCCTTTCCAGCGAAGATGGGGGAGATAGGGAAGATGGGGGAGATAGGGAAGATGGGGGAGATAGGGAAGATGGGGGAGATATACTACTGATTACTGATTACTGATTACTGATATAAGCGAAATACTAAAAACTGGGTGACTTGTTCCTCTCCGAAATTATCATCACTGACGAAAATGAGACTCTGACTGCCATCGGGGAAATAAGGCCCCAGTGCCATCCCTTCTAGGTTATCTAAGGGGATATCGAGGGTGTTCAGGTCAAACAACAATCGTTTTCCCATGGGTTCGACAATATTAATGCTTTTTAAATTGTCGATGCGGGAAGTGTCAGTCGCATTGCCACTGGTGACTTGAAATAATTTCGCTGTGACTCCCATCAGGGGGCTGAAACTCCGTTCTAAACTGAGGAGGTAGCCTTCTCGCTGTAGGGCAATTAATTCGGTTAAACCGTGGGAGATGGCACTTTCGGGGATGGGTTCAAGGAGATAGAGGGTTTCGGAGACTAAAATCGGCGGCCCGACGGGGTTGATTCCGTAATGGAGGAGACGGAGACGGGGTTGGGTGTCGGGGGTGTGTTCCATGTCATCTTGGATGAGGGAAAATTCGGGGGCGGTGAATAGACGGAAGGGATCGGCTTCGGCTACGCTGGTAATGCCCAAGGCCAGGGCTTCAAAGCCTAGGTTATCTTGAACCCCGTGGGGGGGGTTATCGTTGCGGATGGGGGTGTTGGGGAGGAAGCGTTTGGGGATGCGGAGTTCGTTGAGTTTTTGTCCGGTTTCTCGGTTAAATTCGCCAATGAAGGGGGCAATATTGTCCTTGGGGATGCCTTCGCTGCTAATGTAGAGGGTATCTCTGGGGGAAAGGGCAATGGATTCGGGATCAATGCCGTTTTCGGGGTAGGTGTTCCCTTGTTCGTTTTTGAGGGTTGTGACGTTTTCTAGGGTCACTTGGGGGGTAGTTTCTAGGGTAAGCTGGAGGGTGTAGAAGCGGGCCGGGGCTTGGCGACTGCGATCGTCGGAGATGGCATAGAAGCGATCGCGCTGGCGATCGTAAGTTAAACCCGACAATCCCCCCACGGTTGTCCCCTCATACTCGGTTTTCGGCAATTCCACCGCCCCAACAAAGTCCACCGATAAATCTAAAAATAAGCGGTCTTCGGCCATGACTTGTCGGGGTTGACAGGCGGTTAATCCTAGGGATAATGCCAGTAGCGTTAAAAGAAATAAGAATTTTTGCCACATTAGACTGAATTACATTGACATCACACAAAACCATTTGGGAAATTACCCAATTTCATTTAAAATATTAACTTATATGAACTCATTCTCAGAATACACCATTAATAACGATCCAGAGAGGAGACAATTATCGTGGTTAACTTCCTGAAAAAATTAACAGGCGGAGAGTCCTATTATTTAGAGCTTGACGAGAACAAAAGCGAGTCTGGGAAACCCCAAGATCAGCAAGCTAAACCAGAAGCAAAGTCCGAACCGGCCAAAACTGAAGCAAAACCCGAACCTGCAAAAGAGGAAAAACCTACAAAAGCAGAACCCAAACCAGCCCAAGGGGAAGCAAAACCCCAACCCGTCACGGCCCCTGCAGCCCCTGCTCCTGCTACCAGCGAGTCTAAACCCGAACCTCAACCGGATATGACCTTTGCACCGGATTATCTCTTATACACCCGCACCTATCCCAAACGTCGTCCGGGTCCCAGTTTAGACAGTTTCCGTTCTCTGGCCCGACAAATGGGCAATCAATAAGTTTAAATACTTACAGAAAAATCAGTTAAAAAGCCATCGGTTTGAAACGGATGGATGAATAACAAGCCGTCACGGTGTAACTGTTGTGACGTATCAACTAAGGTTAAGGGGTTGAATGCCGAAAATTCAGCCCTTTTTTACGATTAATTTCACCATAGAACGAAGTGATTGCGAGTTTTATACTCATGTTCTACGATACCCAGGATGACGGAAAGATGGCAATATTTTTGCCTAGATCATCATCATAATTCACCTAATAAAAAATAAGTCTCCATGTCTCCTTTCCCTTTCACCGTTACTTTGCCTCGTTTTTCTAACTGATAGTTGTCTTTTAAATAGTGATAGGTTAACTCACTGACTTGGATTTTTCCGGGGATGCTGTGAGACTCCATACGACTTGCTGTATTTACTGTGTCTCCCCATAAGTCATAGGCAAATTTTTTCAGGCCAATTACTCCTGCAACCACCTCTCCTGTATGAATGCCAATGTGTAAATTTAGGGAGTGGTGATAGTGTTGGTTATAGTGGGAAAGGGCGATTTGCATTTCTAGGGCCATACTGGCGATCGCAACTGCATGATCTTCAGGTAACAATACAAGCAGACGCGATCGCAATCCCTAATAATAACCCCGCTTTCATAAAGCGATCGCGCCACAACTCATAATGACCCTCTGCATTTTTTAATGCGTCCACATACTCCTGAAACAGGGACAACATCCCCTTAATGCCCCAAAATATAGAAAAGCGAGTATAAATATTTTTAGAGACCATGCTGACCTTTTGACGCTAACCTTTTGACAGTCCTAGAAAGGTTCTAGATATCACCCCGAAAACCGCCTCATTGTTAACTCTGACGCTAATTGAATTGCTGCTTTCATACTCTCAGCCTTGGCCACCCCTTTTCCGGCAATATCAAAGGCCGTCCCATGATCGGGAGAAGTCCGAATAAAGGGTAAACCAATCGTCGTATTAATCGCTTGATCAAACGCCATTAATTTCACCGGAATTAACCCCTGATCATGATATAACGCCAAATACCCATCGGCTGTTTTAATTGTACTATCGTGAAACCAGGCTTGGCCCGGTTTAACCCACAGGGTATCAGGAGGGACCGGGCCAACTAACTCCGTTTGGGGATAGTTGTGTTGTTGCATCATTAACCACGACTGCATCCAGTCCTTTTCCTCTCTCCCCAACTGGCCATCTTCCCCACTGTGAGGGTTTAACCCGGAAATGGCAATGGTGGGAGACTCAATGCCAAAATCCTGTTTTAAAGTGTCGATTAATAAGTCTAATTTCCCAGTGAGTAACTCTGGGGTGAGAGTCTCGGAAACTTGGTGGAGAGGGATGTGGGTGGTGGCCAACAGGGTGATCAGTCTCCATCCCGTGTGAGGAGATGTTCCCACAAATAACATTCCGAAGCGATCGCAACCAGACCGACTCGCTAAAACCTCCGTCTGTCCTGGATAATTATATCCTGCGGCCTGCCAGTGGGATTTCGCAATAGGGGCCGTCACAATCCCCTGAAACCCTCCGGCCAAGGTTTCCCTGATTGCTGCATCAAGAAACTTAAAACTGGCCTCTCCACTGGCCGCATTCCCCTTCCCCGGTTCAATTTGTTCCATGATCTCTTGATCAAGGGGAATATCCAAAAGCGTAAACTGACTGGGGGAGGCAATTTCCTCCACTCCCTGTTGCAGCAAATTAATATAAGCGGCTTCTAGGAGAGTTCTTTCCCCCACAAGGGTGATTTGACATTTTTGGGTGATTTCGGGGTCTGCAAGGGCTTTTAACACCACTTCCGGCCCAATTCCGGCAGGGTCTCCTATCGGGATGGCGATTTCCATTTGCAATTGGTTTCGTTTTGAGACAGTGCTGTTCTACAATACTCTGTAGGTTGATTATGACTCAAGGTTGACCAAATCCCCCCCAAATGGACGATTTGTTGGGTACTCTGAGTCAGCCATCCCCAGTTTAAAAAAAATTGCTTTAAGGAGTAGTAGCAACATGATGTTCAATGCAGCCATTCTTTCTTCTGGTCTAATTTTAGTTGGATTAGGTCTAGGATTTTTACTGTTAAAAATTCAAGGTGGCGAAGCAGAATAAACGTTTCCCTGTTTTTGCAAAAAGTCCGGATGTTTCATTCGGGCTTTTTCAAGGGTTCATTGATATTTTCTTTTACAACGGGTTAGCCTTGTGAGGCAAGAAAATAGGGAATAGGAAATAGAAAATTGTAGCCTTTCCAGTTTCTAGAAACTCTGCCCCTCTCAGGATATTAGATTGTTAATCCAACCGGAATTTATTCTCAATTCATAAAAAATTGAGTTAACTTAAAATTAGACTATCAAACCATAAAAAAACCTCTCATATCATAAAAAAAATGTCTGAAACCAAACCAAGCATAGAATTTTTAAACGGTGTTTATGAAGAACTGAGTAATGTTAAATTGCGTCAGGGTAAAGAAAGCGGGACTCGCAATATTGTCCTCGTTTTTGATAATTTAAAAGCAATTAACTTGATGAACAGTTTTACCAAAGGAACCAAGGGAACATTACAGTTAACCGACTCCGAAGGAAAAATTGCTGTAACTCCCTCCTCGATTAAAGTTCGCTTTGGAGGAGATGACGGAGACGACTTAGAAGGAGTGACTTGTCAAATTGATATTGATCAAGAAGATCAATGGGAACGCATGATGCGTTTTCTCCATCGTTATGCAGAGGCAAATGGGATGGCCTATCAAGAAAAATAGTCAAGAAAAATAGGCTCGTGATTTAATCGTGATTAAGATGTAATTGGGGGGGTTGGGAACGTCACCCGAATCTACTCTAATTAGGTCAAACTGTAAGGAGGAAATGAGATGAAAGTTGCCGTCACAGGGGGAACTGGGTTTGTTGGACAGCGTGTAGTTGAGAAACTCGAAAAACGAGGGGATGAAATTATTTTATTCACTCGTAGTCCAGAAAAGGCCATGAAAGTCTTCCCCAAAAATAATTTTTCCCATGTTACAGCAGTTGCTTACACCCCCAAAGAGTCCGGAGAGTGGCAAAACGCTGTGTCCGGCTGTGATGGAGTGGTAAACTTAGCAGGAGAATCTTTATCAGAAGGTCGTTGGACGGAAAACCGGAAACGGGAAATTATCGCAAGTCGGGAAGTAGGGACCCAGAAACTTGTTGAGGCCATAGACAAAGCGGAGTCAAAACCCTCGGTTCTGGTTAATGCCTCGGCGATAGGCTACTACGGAACAAGCGAAACGGCAACTTTTGATGAAAGTAGTCCTCCAGGTAATGATTTCTTGGCGGAAGTGTGTAAACGTTGGGAAGGGGCCGCAGAGAAGGTGAAAAATACCGGGGTTCGCTTGGCCATTTTACGCTTTGGGATTGTGTTGGGCAATGGGGGCGCGATCGCAAAACTCATTCCTCCCTTTAAACTATACGCTGGAGGCCCCATCGGCAGTGGCAAACAATGGTTTTCTTGGGTTCATCGGGAAGATGTGGTGAATTTAATCTTACACAGTCTAGACAACCCCGATATGGCCGGAGTTTACAACGCCACAGCCCCCCATCCCGTCCGAATGCAGCAGTTTTGTGATACTCTCGGCAGGGTTATGAACCGTCCCTCTTGGCTACCTGTTCCTGGTTTCGTCATTGAAACCCTACTCGGAGACGGGGCCGTTGTGGTTTTAGAAGGCCAAGAAGTCCTCCCCAAAGCCACCCAAAAAAGCGGGTTTGAGTTTCAATATTCCCATGTCAAAGATGCTATCACTTCCATTGTTAAGAGTTGATAGGGAGTTGATAGCTGATAGTTGATAGTGAGAGAGTTACACCCATTATCCATTACCCATTACCAATGACCCATTACCCAATGACCAATGACCAATGACCAACAATAACCCTTCTACAACTCCCCCTGATTTAAACCTACCTGATTTAGACCTAGAGGAACTCTCAGAGGCGTTTGGAGAGGTGAATGAGGAGTTTTCTGCGAAAAAGGAGACTCATCCCGATCAACCCGCTAAAACGTCCCCAGAGGGGCAAAAAACAGGGCAATCCGTTGTAGATCAACCCAGTGAGACAGCCGCCAAGAAGTCCCCAGAGAACCCCACAGAGAAAGCGGCTAAACCATCGGTGAAGAAGACCCCAGAGAACCCCACAGAGAAAGCGGTTGAGAAACCTAAAGAGACATCCCCAAAACAGTCCACCAAAAAACCTCAACCCTCCCCAGTTGCCCTCCGAGACTCCCAACTTCGCCTCAAGTCTCAGGGGGATGAAATTCATCTTCTCTTTCCCAAAGCCAAACAACTCTCAGTCAAAGCCCATTGGTCCGAAATGTGGGCGCAATTGAAACACCGCTTACAAGCGGGAGAACGGTCTTGGAAAATGGGGACAAAAGCTCAATTAATTAGCCGAGATCAACTATTAGATAGTCAACAAATTAAAGCCATTATACAAGCCTTAAAAGAAGTTGGGTTAGAAGTCACCACCCTTCAAACTCAACGGCGCAAAACTGCCGTTGCGGCGGCTTCCTGCGGGTTGTCCGTCAACCAACAAACCCCAACGCCACAGAAACCAAAAGAGTCTTCTCTAGATGCTGAAACCAGTGTCTCTGCGGAACATTGGGATGCCCCCCTTTATCTTAAATCAACCCTGCGATCGGGAATGGAAATTCAACATCCAGGGACGGTCATTGTGTTAGGGGATGTGAATCCAGGGAGTAAAGTGATTGCGGCGGGGGATATCATGGTTTTGGGGCGATTACGGGGTATTGCCTACGCCGGGGCCCAAGGCAACCGGACTTGTCACATTGTCGCCTTACAGATGGAAGCCATGCAACTCAGAATAGCAGATGCGATCGCACGCCCCCCCGAACGACCCCCCAAAGTCTATCACCCCGAAATCGCCTACGTCGCCGAATCCGGCATCCGCTTATCCCAAGCCGTCAATTTCTTCAAAACCCATATTTTCTCCATGAGTCGCAACTGTTGGGTCGATAAAACTTAACAATTAACAATTGGTTGTTTTTTGTTTGTTCTTGGTGGCGGGAGAAACCGGGTTTCTTTTAGGATTTTGAGAGAATAGGATGACTTTGGAGAGAAACCCGGTGTCTTAACACCATTACCCATTACCCATTATTAATTATTCCGATAAGCAGCATAAACAGCTTTCACGTTATACCAATTGAGGAAAACGCGGGCAATTTCTAGGGCGAGTTGGGGGTTGCCTCGGTTGATAAGCCATTGGAGGAGGGGGGCTAGGGTTTTTTCATTGACTAACCCGCCAAGGGAGAGGAGTCCCCAGAGAAGACGATGTAAGAGGGTCATTTGAATCATCATGCGGACTTCCCATGTGGGGTGTTTTTGATAGAATAAAACCCCCATACGACCCCGTTGTTTTTCTTTTTCGATCAGATTGGGAATGTCTTGGAGTTGAAAGGGAGGATGCCAGTGGTAGCCTACTGCTTGGGGGCATTTGATTAATTTTAAGCCCAGTTGTTTTAAGCGAACGCCTAATTCTAGGTCTTCCCATCCGTATTGTTGAAATTGGGGGTCAAAGAGGCCGGCTTTGATTAACCAGTGACGCGCGATCGCCACATTCCCCGTCGCAAAATAAGCCGCCGAAAAATCCGTCAACTTATAGGGTTCAGAAGTCGGATCAGCAAAATTACAAGTATTCACCACCGTCCCATAGGTGAAAACCGCCTCACTTCCCAACCGTTTCGCCCCCTCCCGTAACCCCACCGCATGGGCCTGTAAAAAACACTCCGTCACCACCAAATCACTATCAATAAAAATAATAATCTCCCCCCGCGCCCGTTCTACCCCCAAATTCCGGGCCGCCGCCGGCCCCTGATGATCTTGGGTATAAAGCACCAAATGGGGAAATTCTGCGGGTTGGGACTTCAACCAGTCCACCGTCCCATCCGTTGACCCATCATCCACCACCACCACCTCATAACCCGTAATGCCACTCTCCGGAGTGAATTGTTGCGACTCTAACGCCCGGAGACATTTCTCTAAAATCGGTTTACGGTTATAAGTCGGAATAACGACAGTCAAAAACACAGCTATTCAGGAAAATATGGAGATTAACAGACCCAGGAGGAGGCGGTTCAGTCGTCCTAACTCCTATTCTCCCTACAGCCTAGCACTTTTCTGCATGGCTAGGCTGTTGAGTCAAACAATTCCGTACAGAAGACCAAAGCGAAGTCCGTTCCTATTGCAGAAAAGTTCTCAAGATCAGTCTTTTGATAGTTCTCTCGTTTTCCATCTTTCACAGACAATACAAACGGCACTCGCCCACCGCCTCTAATCAACCGTCTCTAATCAACAGTCTTTAACAGTCCATGACGAATACCATAAAATACTCGTTGAATTAAAGTTCTGTCCTGCTCATCTAAATCTTCTTGCCCCAACAATGCTATCATAATTTGCTGTTCGAGGCGAGAAATACTCCGAGAAGACAAGACGTTTGCCGTCATTTCCTTAACGTTTGTGTTCATTGCTCTTGATCCCTGTATTTTATGGTTAGTTTTTATCCTTACTTATTAATATGACCTTAAAAATGTGAGGATTCTGTGATCTTTTGTTTTTGCCTTTGTGATCTCAAAGAAAACTAAGTCGTGATATTTAGCTCTTGCCCCTCGTGATCTCAGTCACAGTCAAAGCCCAAATGGAGGGAAAACGCCCAGCGTGAGGCGGTCATATCTACCTTTCTCCAGATTATGTAGCCTAGACTACCCTCGAACTGATGCTTGAGAAAAAGTTAGGTTAGAATGCTCACAAAATTGCTTTGCTATTCTTGAAAGTCAGGAGATATTTTATGGTCGCAGCACCCCAACGCCCGACGCAAACGGCATTAGATGCAGAAGAACAGCGCAAGATTGATGCCTACTGGCGAGCCTGTAACTACCTTGCCGCCGGGATGATCTATTTGCGAGACAACCCCTTACTCAAAGACCCCCTAAAACCGGAACATATCAAGCATCGCCTCCTCGGTCACTGGGGATCAAGTCCAGGATTAAGTTTTGCCTATATTCATCTCAACCGCTTGATCGAGAAATACAAACTCAATGCCATTTTCCTCGCCGGGCCCGGCCATGGTGCGCCAGGAGTCCTCGCTCCAGCCTATCTCGAAGGCACATATTCTGAGGTTTACCCGAATATTGGCCAAGATGAAGAAGGGATGCGCCGCTTTTTCAAGCAATTCTCTTTTCCTGGGGGAATTGGTAGTCACTGCACCCCCGAAACCCCTGGGTCAATTCATGAAGGGGGAGAATTAGGCTATAGTGTCGCCCATGCCTATGGCGCAGTATTCGACAATCCTGATTTAATCGCTACGGTAATGGTAGGGGATGGCGAAGCCGAAACCGGGCCCCTGGCCACCGCTTGGCATTCCAATAAATTCTTAAATCCAGTCCGAGATGGGGCTGTGTTACCCATTCTCCACCTCAATGGCTATAAAATCGCCAATCCCACCATTCTCTCCCGCATTAGCCGAGAGGAGCTAGAAAACCTCTTTGTGGGCTATGGATATACCCCCTATGTGGTGGAAGGGGAAGACCCCGCAGCAATGCACCCGAAAATGGCCGCCACCTTAGAACATTGTGTCCAAGAAATTCGCACCATTCAAGAAGAAGCGCGACGCACCGGGGAAGCCAAACGGCCACGGTGGCCCATGATTATTTTACGGACTCCCAAAGGGTGGACCGGACCCAAAGAAGTGGATGGCCACAAAGTCGAAGGGTTCTGGAGAGCGCACCAAGTCCCTATGGGAGGAATGCACAGTAATGCCGAACATCGGCAAATGCTGGCAGACTGGATGAAAGGCTATAAACCAGAGGAATTATTTGATGAAAATGGGACATTAATTCCGGAATTAAAGGAAATTGCCCCGAAAGGAGAGCGTCGCATGAGTGCCAACCCCTTAACCAATGGGGGATTAGTGCGTAAAGAATTAGACCTCCCCGATTTTAGACAATATGCTGTCGATATCGAGAAACCGGGGACGATGGAAGCGGGAAATACAAAAACCCTCAGTTATTTCCTCCGGGATGTGATGGGGCGTAATATGGAAACGTTCCGGATGTTTGGGCCCGATGAAACGGCTTCTAACCGTTTGTCTTCGGTGTATGAGGCCAGTAAAAAGACCTGGATGGCAGATTTCTTGCCAGAAGACTTGGATGGCAGTGAATTATCCCCCGATGGTCGCGTGATGGAGATGTTGAGCGAACATACCCTAGAGGGATGGTTAGAAGGATATCTCTTGACGGGACGGCACGGCTTTTTCCACACCTATGAAGCATTTGCCCACGTCATTGACTCGATGTTTAACCAACACGCCAAATGGTTAGATATTTGCAAACATGAAGTCCCCTGGCGGCGGCCTATTTCCTCGTTGAATATTATGCTGTCTTCGACAGTATGGCGACAAGACCATAATGGCTTTAGTCACCAAGACCCCGGTTTTGTGGACTTAGTGACCAATAAGAGTGCGGAAGTGGTGCGGGTTTATTTCCCTCCTGATGCCAATTGTTTGCTGTCTGTGGGGGATCATTGTCTCCGCAGTGTGAATTATGTGAATGTGATTGTGGCGGATAAGCAAATGCACCTCCAATATTTGAATATGGAGGAGGCCATTCAGCATTGTGCCAAGGGGATTGGTATTTGGGAATGGGCCAGTAATGATGATCAGGGGAAAGAACCGGATATCCCGGATGTGGTGATGGCTGGTTGTGGGGATATTCCCACGCGAGAAGCGTTGGCGGCCACGGCGATTCTCCGGGAGGAGTTTCGGGAGTTGAAGGTTCGCTTTATTAATGTGGTGGATTTATTTAAGCTACAGTCGGAGAGTGAACACCCCCACGGGTTATCCAATCGGGATTTTGATACGCTGTTTACGCCGGATAAGCCAGTGATGTTCAATTTCCACGGGTATCCTTGGTTAATTCACAAGTTAACCTATCGTCGCACCAATCAGGAACGGATTCATGTGCGGGGCTATAAGGAGAAGGGGAATATTAATACACCGTTAGAGTTGGCGATTCGTAATCAGATTGATCGGTTTAATTTGGTGATTGATGTGATTGACCGTGTGCCTAAGTTACAGTCTGCGGCGGCTTATGTGAAGGAACGGATGAAGAATTCGATTCTGGAACATTTACATTATGCTTGTGAGCATGGGGAAGATAAGCCGGAAATTACCCATTGGACTTGGCCGTATTAATGAGTTGGCCTTGGGTGGGACACTCACCCCAAATCTCCTTGTGAAGTCTTAATCATGGTAGGGTGGGCATTGCCAGCCCAGCCCTGTCAAGGTGAGAAATTGTAGAACGAGACACCGTTGTTTCAGACACTTGTGAGAGACATTTTCTCCCCCTCTCCCAAGGTTGGGAGAGGGGGTTGGGGGGTGAGGGCGACTCCA
>NZ_JAQMSD010000281.1 GCF_028330525.1 Spirulina sp. CS-785/01 | reverse complement strand
GTACACAGGAAAGACGGATACTGTTACGCATTCTAATCAGGATGCCCTATCGGGCAGTTATTCATGTAAGGGGAAGATTTCCTCCCCTTCGTGAAGGATAGGAGTCTCCATCTTCCCCTTACCAACCCAATTTACGATGAGCATTCAAGTTAAATTTTTACCGGATGACGTGACGGTAGAGGCAGAAGTCGGGGAAGCCATGCTTACTGTAGCAGAACGAGCAGGAATTCAAATTCCGACGGGCTGTTTAATGGGGTCTTGCCATGCTTGTGAGGTGGAATTAGAAGACGGAACTCCAATCTGTGCTTGTATCACGTCTATTCCTCCAGGAGAACCGGAATTAACGATTAATCTGTATTCTGATCCCGTTTGGTAGAGTGTGGCAATTAACAACTAACAATTAGCAATTAGCAAGTAACAACTAATAATTAACAACTAACAATTAGCAATTAGCAAGTAACAACTAATAATTAACAACTAACAATTAGCAATTAACAATGGTTCTTTGTTCTTTGTTCCTAAAAGGGAACAGGGGTCAGGTTACGGGCAAAAGGCAATAGGCAAAAGGCAACAACCAATTACCCATTACCCAAACTAACTATCTTTGCTGAATATAGCGGGCAGCTACGAACTGGCCGGGGCCAATTTCAGCCCATTGGGAATTGGGGAAAGAGCGCACATTTACCGGAGCATTATTGGCCAAAGAACCGACTACATCGAAATTTTGGCCAGGGCCACTGCGAATATTTAACCCTCTGCCACTGGTGCTGACGCGGTAGCCATTCCCGGTTACAATACCTGTTCCCGTTGAGGAACTGGAACTGGATGCAACAGTCTGGCCTCGTAAAGCGGCCAGAGTTCTTGGGCCGACAATACCATCCACCGCTAACCCTTTCTTCGCTTGAAACTGACGAACTGCTCGGAGGGTTTGTTGGTCAAAAACGCCATAGCGTTCCCCATTCGCTCCATAGCGGATACTATAGCCTTGATTGCGTAAGAGAGTTTGCACCTGTTGCACGCCTTGACCCTTTGAGCCTAAGCGGAGATAATTACCACTACTAGAGGTGGTGGCCGGAGCAGAGGAGGTGGGGCCACCAATTCCCCCTTGTAATGCTCGCAGGGTATTGGGGCCAACGACTCCATCCACCCGTAACCCGACACTCCGTTGGAATGCTCGGACTGCTTGTTCCGTTTGGGGACCAAAGCGGCCTTGTCCTGCGCCGTTGGGGCCGAATAAAATACTATAACCGCGATTCCGTAAGAGGGTTTGCACGTTGGCCACAGACTCCCCTCGCATTCCCCGTTGGATATATTGGGCGAAAGCAGGTTCGGTTACGGTTAGGACGCTGAGTGTCAGTCCCGTAGAGAGGAGTCCCAACCAGAACAGGTGGGCTAAGTTCTTGTAGGGTAACTGGACAACTAAATTTAATTCTGAAAAATCATATTCAATATTCGCCGTTTGCTCATAACTGGCGTAACTATAGGTATAAGCAAGAGTTTCCATGCTTTTTACCCCTCCTGTTCAGACTAACTGTGAAGAATAATCAAAGATTAACAAATTTTTGACCCTCTGGAGAGGTCAGAATTGGGGAGTCTCTTGGGGAATTTTAGAAAAGCCTAGGGACGGGGGGGGGTTCGCCCTTCTTTCTGTAGAAGGGGGCAACAATTCGATACACTGAGAGAGGAGAATTGCTTGACTCCGCTCTGACTCCGACGCTTTAGCCTGACCGCTTTTTTAGAATTATCCTCAAATCATCCTTTTCTCGCTAGGAAGTTCGGGACTACCTAAGAAAAATAAAAATGACGGAATTTTCCTTTTTTCGGCGGGAGAATTGCTTTGATAGAGGAATTATTATACTACAGATCGAATCCTTGCTTTTTCGTCTATGCCCCAAACTCCCTCTCAGTCCTCGAAAGGAAATATTTTGGTGATTGACGATATCCCGGCGAATTTGCGCTTATTGACGGCCATGTTAAAGTCTCAGGGGTATGATGTTCGGCCTGCGTTAAATGGAAAAATTGCTTTGGCGGCAGCTCAGTCGATTCCACCGGATTTAATTTTGTTGGATATTATGATGCCGGATATGGATGGGTATGAGGTGTGTCGTCAGTTGAAAGCCCATCCTCAAACCCAAGCCATTCCGGTGGTTTTTCTCAGTGCGTTGGATGAAACGGAGGATAAAATCAAGGCGTTTAATGTGGGAGGGGCGGATTATATTACGAAGCCGTTTCAAAAGGCGGAGGTGTTGGCCCGGGTTAAAAATCAGTTGCAACTTTATTCTCTGCAAAAACAATTATCGAGTCAGAATTTAAAGCTACAATCCTTTGGGGAGAATCTCAAGCAATTACATCGTTTAAATACGACGCAGTATCCGCGTTTTGAGGATTTATTGACGGATTATTTAAGGACGGGACGGCAAATGTTTGCTTGTTCCCAAGGCCGGGTGAGTCAGATTGAGGGGTTGCGGTATGAGATTAAGGCGGAAATGGCGGCTGGGGAGGCACAGTTAGGGGCAACACTGAGACGGTTAGAGGAGACTTATTGTGATGGGGTGGTGAAGGCCCAAATGACTGTAACTTACACCCAGATTGGGTCAGATGAGGTGATGAGGGGTCATCCGTTGTATCAGCGCAGCCAACAGGAGGTGTATATCGGGACTCCTATTTGGGTGAATGGGGAGATTTATGGGACGTTATGGTTTAGTGACTCTCAGCCTCGTTTAACGCCGTTTACGTCCCAGGAGATTGATTTAATTGAGTTGATGGCGCAGAGTTTGGGCAAGTTTATTGCCTCGCAACAAGCGGAGTTGAAGCGGAAGAAGGCGGAGGAGGAGGTGCAGTTACTCCTGGAGATTATACAGGGGATTAGTGAAGCGACGGATTTTGATGAGGCGTTGGCGGTGGCTATTGCCCAGGTGTGTGAGAAGACGGGGTGGAGTTATGGGGAGGCTTGGGTGGAAACCCGCGATCGCACGGCTTTAGAATGTAGTCCCAGTTGGTATGGCCAACAAAGTGGCCTGTCGGCAGATCAGGTGCAACAGTTGTATGAGTTTCGCCAGTATAGTGAGGCGTTGGTGTTTTTACCAGGGGAGGAGTTGCCGGGCCGGGTATGGACTCAGCAGCAGTCGGAATGGTGGGTGGATATTTCGACGGAGGAGGATGACCCGTTTTTGCGTTTGGATTTTGCTCAGAATAGTGGTCTCAAGGCGGCTTTAGCGGTGCCGATTTTGGCCACGGGGAATTTTTTCCAGCAAAAGCGGCGGGTGTTGGCGGTGTTGGTGTTTTTTATGTTAGAAGCGCGATTCTCCCCCGGAGACGCTACGCGATCGCAGGATAAACGGTTGCGGGGGTTAGTCACGGCAGTGGCGGCACAGTTGGGGCGCATGATGTACCAAAAACAGGTCGAAGTGGAACAACGGGCCATGTTTGCTGCTATGACCGATGCGGTGATGGTTTACGATTATGCGGGGATTTGTCTGCGGGTGGCCCCTACGAAAACTACGCCGATTTTATCCTCAGATACTCATGTGGGGCGGAATTTACACCAAATTTTCCCCCTGGAAACGGCGGATCAGTTGTTGGCTTGTATTCAAAATGCTTTAGTGACGAAAACTACCCAGAATATTGAGTATAGCGTGACGGTGGGGGGAGAACAGGCATGGTTAGAGGCGAGTATTTCCCCTTTAAATGAGGATACGGTAATTTGGGTGGTGCGGGATGTTAGCGATCGCGCCGCCGCCCAAGCCGCTTTACAAGCTAGTGAAGCCCGCAATAGAGCTATTATAACCGCCATCCCCGATTTAATGTTCCGTATGAGTGCTGAGGGGATTTATCTGGACCAGATTAAATCTCGCCAAAATCAAGATCTAGTCCTTGGGACGGTTAATCCGGTGGGTAAGCCCATTTCGGAACTGTATCCTAGTGATATTGTGGAACGACAGCTTTATTATGCCCAACGCGCCCTAGAAACCGGGAAACCCCAGGTTTATGAACAAGAAGTCTGGATGAATCAGACCTTAAAATATGAGGAAGTGCGAGTGGTGGTGAGTGGGGACAATGAAGTTTTGTTTATGGTGCGGGATAATGGCGATCGGAAACGGGCTGAATTAGCCCTACGCCTAGCCAAACAGCAGTCGGAACGGTTATTATTGAATATCCTCCCCCGCCCCATTGCCGACCGCCTCAAACAAGCTACTGGGGTCATTGCGGAACAGTACGATAATATAACTATTCTGTTTGCGGATATTGTCGGGTTTACCAGTCTCTCGTCCCAATTATCGCCTATTGAGTTGGTTAATTTTCTCAATCAAATTTTTTCGACCTTTGATCGCTTGGCGGAAAAATACGGATTAGAAAAAATCAAGACCATTGGGGATGCTTATATGGTAGTGGGGGGGCTGCCTGATCCGAATCCTCGTCATGCGGAGGCGATCGCGGATATGGCTTTGGCCATGAGAGCGGCGATCGCGGACTTACAACAAGCCGATCTCCATCTCCACACCCCCCTACAAATTCGCATCGGCATTAGCACCGGATCAGCCGTGGCCGGAGTCATTGGCATGAAAAAATTTATTTATGATCTCTGGGGAGATACCGTCAATGTGGCTTCCCGCATGGAATCCCAAGGACTCCCCAATCAAATCCAAGTCACCGAACAAACCTACCAACGCCTAAAAGACCAATATCACCTAGAAAAACGCGGCACAATTTCGGTCAAAGGAAAAGGGGAAATGACTACATATTGGTTAATTAACAATCAACAATCAACAATCAACAATTAACAATTAACAATCAGCAATCAACAATTAACAATTAACAATCAACAAGGCTGGGAGGTGATCTCCCCCATCTCCCCCATCTCCCCCATCAACTCCCATCAACTCTCAACTCCCAACTCTCAACTCCCCAATCACCAATCACCAATCCCCAAATCTTGGTATGATTTTCGGTGCAGATGACTGTGACCGAAAGGAGCGACATGGACTTATCGCGTATTACCCCAGAACCGAAATCGGGAGTTTTCAATATTCTCATCGAAATTCCCGCCGGGAGTAAGAACAAATACGAATTTGACAAAGATTTAAACGCCTTTGCCCTGGACCGGGTGCTTTATTCCTCCGTCCATTATCCCTATGACTACGGGTTTATCCCCAATACCCTCGCCGATGACGGTGATCCCCTCGATGGGATGGTGTTGATCGATCAACCTACCTTCCCCGGTTGTGTGATTCCGGCTCGACCCATTGGGATGTTAGAAATGATTGATGATGGCGATCGCGACGAAAAACTTATCTGTGTCCCGGATAAAGACCCCCGGTTTAAACAAGTGACTTCCCTGGAAAACATCGCCCAGCACCGTTTAGACGAAATTTCCGAATTTTTCAAAACCTACAAGAATCTAGAAGGCAAAAAGACCGAAATCCTAGGCTGGAAGGATGTTAAAGAGGTAATGACCTTAGTGGAAAAATGCGTTAAGGCAGCCAAATAACCTACCAGAGGTTAACCCCACACTCATGGACATTTTTGGCGGGGTTCCGCCACTGGGTTGGGAGAAAAGGTGAGGGCCATCTCTCACCTAACCCCGACCTCTTGCCAAAATCTCAACTATCCACTCTCAACCCTCAACTTCCTTCTCTCCCCTGTGATTTAACTCACAAGCTAGAATGTCCCAATCGCGCTAAGATAGATAAAATTTGTTCTCTAATTATCCGACCCCCGTGGTGGGATCAGTAGAGATTAACTAGAATCAACCATTGGAGACTTCCTAACTGAGGACTGTCTCCCAGAGTATTATCCAAGGTTTGTCTAACGGCTTTTTTTAGCCAAACAGCTTGTTTAGCAGTCCTGCGTGATTGGGGTTGATCTTGTCTCTGGTGGGAGATTAGAAAAATATCAAATCAAGCAGTTGAGAAAAAAGCAGTTGAGAAACAAGACTGACAGGATATACTTTGAGATAGCTGCTCACCCAAGGCTTTTTTCTTAAAATGAGTGCGAATAATGCCAACAGATACTCAGCCAGCAGCAACACAGTCAGAGATGCCAAAAAACGACAATGCTCAAGAGGAACGCTTTGCTGTGACCTTTGACATTAAATTTTGGGGCGTTCGGGATCAAATAGCGACCCCCGGTGAAAATACGCTTCGTTATGGTGGTAACACCACTTGTGTGGAAATGCGAGTGGGAGAACACCTCTTTATTTTTGACGGTGGGACCGGACTCCGCAAACTGGGAAATAGCTTGCTGAGTCAAATGCCTATTGAAGCGTATATGTTCTTTACCCACTGTCACTGGGATAGAATTCAAGGATTTCCCTTTTTTGTCCCCGCGTTTATCCCCATTAATCAGTTTTGGATATATGGGGCGACAGCTTCTAATGGTTCGACCTTTAAACAGCGTCTCAGTAAGCAAATGTTAGGGCCCAATTTCCCGGTCCCCATTCAGGTGATGCAGTCGAAGTTGGAATTTTTTGATTTAGCGGTGGAGAAAAAGCAGAAAATTGGGGATGAGGTGGTCATCGAAAACTGTCTCCTCAATGAGTCTCACCGTTCGGTAGGGTATCGGATTACGGGACAAGGGACAACGGTGGTTTATGCCATGAGTCCGGATTATTCGCTCAATACACTCAATCCTGCCTTACTCGAATTAGCCCATCAAGCGGATGTCTTAGTTCTCGCTACACCGAATCGAGCTTACGCTAAAGATCATACGGGAATCGCGCCAGAAAATGACCAACAATGGCAAGCGTGTTTAAAAGTGGCCAAGGAAGCGGATGTGAAGCAAGTGGCAGTTTCCTTACACAGTCCTGATCATAGTGATGGCTATTTGGATGAGGTGGAGCAAAAAATGAAGGCAATTTTCCCCAATTCTTGTTTAGCGAAAGAAGGAATGGTGATTTCTGTACCTTAAAGAACTGTAGCGTTAATGGCTATGGTTTAATTTTTTATAATGAAATTTTTATGCCTGAATGGGCTTGTCTTTGCGGTGAGTCTGGGTTGGCTGCAAAATCCAGACTGTAACCCGTCTCACGCCTAATTTTTCAACTGGGTGTATATACTGTTTTGTCTATCTTGTAACGTCAGTCTGATAATTCACCAATGACTAAAGCGACTATTGCGAGCGATCGCAAATCTAACCCGATCACCACTCCTACCCTTGAATATACCGTGGCCATGCCCCACCCGGCCAGCCACCTCTTTGAAGTCACCCTGCACATCAAGTCTTGGCAACGCTCCCTCCTCAACTTAAAAATGCCAGTGTGGACTCCTGGGTCTTACTTAGTCCGGGAATACGCCAAACAAGTCCAAGATTTTCAAGCAACCCCTCCTGACCAAACCCCCCTCTCCTCCCAGAAAATCAACAAAAATCACTGGCAAATTGACACCCACAACCACAGCGAAATTACCGTCTTCTATCGCGTCTATGCCAACGAATTAACCGTCCGCACCAACCATTTGGACTCCACCCACGGTTACTTCAACGGAGCAGCCTTATTTTGCTATATTCCGGGGTTAGAAAACCAGCCGCTACAGATCACCCTCCAACCCCCCCATCCTGACTGGACCATTGCCACCGCACTCCCCCCCCACCCAGACAAAACCAACACCTTTGTCGCCCCAGACTTTGATACCTTAGTGGATAGTCCCGTCGAAATCGGACTCCACGAAACCCACCAATTTACCGTTTTAGGGAAAAAACATCGCTGGACTACTTGGGGAAGCGGCAATATTGACCCCCAACAAGTCATCAAAGATACCGCCAAAATTATCGAAACAGAAGCTAAAATTTACGGCGGTTTACCCTACCAAGAGTATTTATTTTTACTCCATTTAGCCAGTAATGGGTTTGGGGGGTTAGAACATAAAACCTCTTGTTCCTTAATTTACTCCCGGTTTGGTTTCCGTAACCCCAGTAAATATAACCGCTTCATGCAGCTTGTCGCCCACGAATTCTTTCACCTCTGGAACGTGAAACGCATTCGGCCTAAAGCCTTAGAAGTGTTTGATTATGACCAAGAAAACTACACCACATCCCTTTGGTTTTGTGAAGGAGTCACCAGTTATTATGACACCTTAATCCCCCACTGGTCTGGGATTTATAACCGTAAAACCTTTTTGGAGATTTTGAGCAAGGATATTAACCGTTATTTCAATACTCCTGGACGGAAAGTTCAACCCTTGACAGAATCCAGTTTTGATGCTTGGATTAAACTCTATCGCCGGGATGCCAATAGTGATAATAGTCAGATTTCCTACTACTTAAAAGGGGAAATGGTGTCTTTGTTATTAGACTTATTAATCCGCAAGCGACACAATAACCAACGCTCCCTCAATACAGTGATGAAGCAGATGTGGGAGCAGTTTGGTCAAGAGGAAATTGGCTATACGCCCCGACAATTAAAAGAGCTTTTAGAAGCCGTTGCGGGCATGGATTTGAGTGACTTTTTTGCCCGTTATTTAGATGGGTTGGAAGATTTACCCTTGAATGAGTATTTAGAACCCTTTGGCTTGAGAATTAAAGCGGTACAAGATAAACGACAACCCCCCTATTTAGGCATTCGGTTTACGAGTCAAAATCCCGTTACCGCGCAATTTGTGGAAGCGAATTCTCCGGCAGGCCAAGCGGGGATTGATGCGGGGGATGAATTGTTAGCTTTAGATGGGGTTCGTCTGACGGCGGAAGATTTTAATGAACGGTTACAAGATTATGAGGCTGGAGATACTGTTGAATTAACCATTTTCCATCAGGATGAGTTACAAACTCATACCCTTCAATTGGCCACTCCTCAACCGAGTGGGTATCAGTTGGTAATGGTGGAGAAACCAACGGAGAAACAGAAGCAGTTGTTAAATGGTTGGTTAGGGAAAGAGGGTTAAACGGAAAGTGGGGGCGTTGTTTGCGTCCCCAGATATAGATATTTTGCCAATGGTGTGGCTTAATCTGTCATGCTCTATTGATGTAGGAAGAGTGCAAGATCATATCCTGAGAAAATTTTATCCTAAATCAATTTTTGATCCCCAACGGTCTTGGGCGAGAAAATCCCGATCGCCTGGAATAGGGGCCACAGGTTCAGTTAAGGTAAATTGGCCCGCTTTGATCCAATTTTTCAGGGTTTGGGCCACTTGGGCCGAACGATAAAGACTGGCCAGAGGGGCGGTTCGGACTTTTTTCCCTTCAATTTCAATTTGGCCGCTTTTCAGTTGGGCATAGGTGACGAGGCCGAAGGTGGGACGCACGCGCCGAGGGATGGAGAAGTCCATGACTGGGGCAACGATATCTTGATCTGCGATCGCGCAATTAGCCACCACCCGTTCATTCAACACCGGAAACGGCACTCCTATGCCCAACATCATCGACGGCCCATAATTCTTGAAATAACACCCCCGTACCCAGTCCGGAGACATTTGTTTGGCATCACCAATTAACGCCACCGTGGCCGCTGGGCCAATGGGAGTGCGATTTTTTAAACGCTTTTGTCGGGGAAAATGCTGGGTCCCCTCCCAACTCATATAACCAATTCCCCCACCCAGAAAAACTTTAGTGCCAATACCCACCACTTCTAAATCCGGGTCATTTAACAGGGGAGAAAATGCCCCCGCATTAGAATAAACTGCATTGCCTAACCGGGGTTGCAGCGGCCCTAAATAGGTGTAGAGGAGTTGTTCCCCCCCATTTACCCCCACAATGAAATTTTGATAGAGGGTACGGGGATTAAACAGATAAAACTGATTAATGGTATCTCGGCTAATGGTGGCTTCTAGGGAGGTGCGGGGATAACAGTCCGTGGCGTATCCGGTGGCTTGTAAGCGAATGCCTTGGCCAGCAATGAGATCAGCAATGACATGGCCACCCCCTCGGTCCGGAATGGAGGAATTGCCGCGAATTTCTCGTTCAAGATCACCGGGGAGATGGGTTTCGGAATGTTTGCTATGTTCGACTTGGGCCGTAGCGGTTGCCCCTAAATAGATATCTACTGCCCCTAACCCGGCATAGGCGGGGACTCCATCTAACCAACATTGACGGACTTTGATGGGGGGATCAGTGTGGCCTAAATTAATCATTGCCCCGGTTGACTCGACGGGTTCAAAACTGCCCGTGGTGATGACATCCACTTCTTGGGCGGCTTGGGTTATGCCAACGTCGGCTACTCTGGCCTTTAATTCCCCAACCGTCCAGACAACGGCTTTTTGTTGCTGGATTTTTTCGTTAATTTCTGCGATCGTGCGTTCCAATGTCATGCTTTTTTTGCTGCCCAAACAAGCCCTTATTGTACTTTATGGGTTGGTTTGGGCTTTGCGGGCTAAGATGAGTCCCAAAATGAGGGCGGGTAATAGCACAAAGACTAAGGCTGTGAGGGGGGTTGCCGGGAGGGGCAGTTGGGGGCCAAGGTATTTGATGGCTAGTGCAAGTCCCCCTGATCCCACAATCACTTTGAGAATAAAAATTAATTGACTTTTAAGCATTGTCTGGTTATTCCGAATCCAAGCAGAAACGATGAAGGCCATGGCCTCCATCGCTTCCTGATTGCCTATTGTGCCTTAGATTTCCAGAAGATGGAAATAAATTGCAGCCACTAAAACATTAACCGCTAATAAGGCAACTCCCCAAATTAAACGGAAGGTGTAGGGGGGTTGGCCACTTTGGGGGACGGGACGTTCTGTGGACATAGAATATTTTCCTCTCTAAAATTTGACTTGCTAGTTTGATACCATACAATGTTAACGTTTTGACAAGAAAAGTTATAAAAGTTTGAATTGCTGACAAATTGGTTGTTTGTGAAATAGGGAATAGGGAATAGGGAATCGGGAATAGGGAATAGGGAATAGTTGGTTCTTTGTTCTCCCCCATCTCCCCCATCTCCTCCATCTCCCGACTCTCATCACCGTAAACTATACAACCGCAAAGTGTCAGGATGGAGTAATAAATTGACTCTCGTTCCCACTGCCAAGGGATTAGCGGGGTTGCTGCGGGCGATTAACTCCTCCCCAGAAGTCAATTGCACAATGTAGCGTTGTTCTCGGCCTAGAAACTGGCGATCGCAAATTACTCCCATTCCCGTCTCATCCGGTTGTAAGTGAATCGCCTCTTGACGAATCATTAAAACGGCGCGAGTATAATCCCCCACCGCTTGCTCTATCTCAATCACCCCTAACGCCGTTTCCCATCCCGTTTCTCGGCGATGGGCTGGTAAAAAATTCGCCTGGGTGACAAATTCCGCCACAAACCGGGAAGCGGGGTCTAAATACACCTGTTCAGGAGTCCCCAACTGTTCTAAAACCCCCTGATTCATCACCGCCACCTCATCAGCAATAGACATGGCCTCCTCTTGATCATGGGTAACAAAAATGGCCGACGTTCCCGCCGCCTTGAGAATCTTTCGCAGTTCTTGGCGGAGGCGAATCCGCACTTGAACATCTAAATTGCTCAAGGGTTCATCGAGTAAAACCAAAGCAGGCCGGGGGGCCAAAGCTCTTGCTAAGGCGACGCGCTGCTGTTGTCCACCGGATAATTGATAGGGATAGCGATCGCCCAATCCTTCTAACCCAACTAAATTTAACACCTCTTTCACCCGTTGTTTCCCACTCCGAGTGAGTTTTCCCCCCTGCTGTAACCCAAACCCCAAATTCTGCTCTACCGTCAAATGGGGAAACAGCGCGTAATCTTGAAACACCATCCCCACCCCTCGCTTTTCCGGGGGAATATCCACCGACGCACTCGAAACCACAAAATCATTTAAAACAATTTCCCCCAAGTTAGGCTGTTCAAACCCCGCAATGAGGCGTAATAAGGTCGTTTTCCCACACCCCGACGGGCCTAAGAGTGCGAGAATATTCCCCTGTTGCAACTGCAAACTAATTTGATTCACCACAGGGAGTGCTGTTTTCGTAAAGGTTTTTGTAACTCCTTCAAGGGAAAGGATAGTCATGTGGGTAGTTGATAGTTGATAGTTGATAGGGGAGTTGGGAGTTGGGAGATGGGGAAGATAGGGGAGATGGGAGTCGGGAGTCGGGAGTCGGGAGATGGGGAGTAACAACTCTCGGTGAAACTAAAAATCGCTGAAAGTTGGCTAAAAGCCTTGCTGTGATTAGTTTCTGACCTTCTTTTTAGGTTAACTTTGCCCTTTCTCCAAAATCTACCCTCTGCCTTCTTTTTAGGTTAACTTCCTCCTCCTTCCTTCTGGCAGACTGAGCGAAGTCGAAGTCTGAGCGAAGTCGAAGTCTGCCCTCTGCCTCCTGCCTTCGGACGCTGGTTACTGTTTACTGCTTACTGGTTACTGTCCCCTGTTCCCTTGTTCACAAACAACCATCATCCCGTAAAATAGATAATTGATATAGATTCGCATTAAATAGTTGTAAAAGATTTTGGAGTCCGGGTCAAATTGTCGAGCTTTTCATCTCCCCATTACTCAGTCAAAGCCCTTCGAGACGTTGTTCGCAGCGTCTTTCCTTTTGCCCTCAACGGGTGGACAGTCGTAGTTAGCCTTATCGCGCTGCTGATTGCGACTCCGGTGTTAGTGGTTCTCAGTAACCTCTTTACCGATGCAAGGGATATTTGGCAACATCTCGCCGCTACCGTCCTTCCTGACTATATCACCAATTCCCTTTTATTAATGGTGGGAGTTGGTGTTGGGGTGTCTGTTGTGGGGACTGCCACCGCTTGGTTAGTGACCATGTGCCGTTTTTGGGGATATCGGTGGTTTGAATGGTTGTTATTACTCCCCTTAGCGTCTCCTGCGTATTTGTTGGCCTACGTTTATACAGAATTTCTCGACTATTACGGACCCGTGCAAAGTACCCTCCGTAGTTGGTTTGGGTGGTCAAGTGTTAATGACTACTGGTTTCCCGATGTGCGCTCGTTGGGGGGTGCGGTGGTAATGATGACGTTGGTGTTGTATCCCTATGTTTATTTGTTGGCCCGGGTGGCCTTTATTGAACAATGTGGCTGTACCCTAGAAGCGAGTCGCTCTTTGGGGTGTAACCCGTGGCGGAGTTTTGGGCGGGTTGCGCTGCCGTTAGCTCGACCGTCTATTATGGCCGGGTTAGCGTTGGCCTTGATGGAAACGTTGAATGATTTTGGTACAGTACAGTTTTTTGGGGTGCCGACTTTTACCACAGGCATTTATCGCACTTGGTTGGGGATGGGGGAACGGCCTGCGGCCACTCAGTTGGCGGCGGTTTTGCTATTATTTATTTTTATTTTAATTGCTTTAGAACGGCGATCGCGCTCTCAAGTCCGCTACTACCAAGAAACCGCCTACACCAAACCCATCCAACGCTATTCTCTCCCCCTCGGACGTGCCATTTTGGCCTTTTTGGCCTGTGCCTTTCCTGTGGTGTTAGGCTTTTTACTTCCCTGTGGCCTACTCTTACAAATGACCCTTGCTCACCCGGAGAAAGCCTTTGGGCGGAGTTTTGGGGAGATTGCCACCCATAGTTTAATTTTAGCGGTGTTAACGGCTGCGATCGCCCTCCTCATTGCCCTAATTATGGCCTACGGCCAACGACTCCGGGGCAATTGGCTCATGAATAGTTCCATCCGTATCGCCGCCATGGGATATGCCGTCCCCGGTTCAGTCATTGCCGTTGGCGTATTAATCCCCATCGGCAACCTTGACAACGCCTTAGATCAATGGATGCAAACCACCTTTGGCATCTCCACAGGTTTATTACTCAGTGGGACCATTATCGCCCTCATTTTCGCCTACTTAGTTCGCTTTCTCGCCGTATCCTTCAACACCGTTGAATCCAGTTTAAGCAAAATTCAACCCACCCTCGACGATGCCTCCCGCAGTCTCGGCCACAGTCCCATCAGCACCCTAATAAAAATTCATACCCCCCTCATGACCGGAGGACTCTTAACCGCCATTATGTTAGTCTTCGTGGACGTAATGAAAGAACTCCCGGCCACCCTCGTCATTCGTCCTTTTAACTTCGACACCCTCGCCATACAGGTCTATCAATACGCCTCCGACGAACGCTTAATCGAAGCCGCAGCCCCCGCCTTAGCCATTATTTTAGTGGGAATCCTACCCGTAATTATTTTGAGCTTAAAAATTGCTCAGACTCGACAGGGTTCATAGCAGTGTTCAAAAACTTGCTTAAACTTCATCATTATGATAGATTGATACCAATAGTCAACGGTCTTTTCACCGTCGCCGGAAGAAGATACCCCCTCCAGCAATAAGCTATCTGGCGTTTGATAGACGTGCCACAGG
>NZ_JAQMSD010000280.1 GCF_028330525.1 Spirulina sp. CS-785/01 | reverse complement strand
GCATTGGGTATTGGGTATTGGTTGAGCATTGGGTATTGGGTATTGGTTGAGCATTGGGTATTGGGTATTGGTTGAGCATTGGGTATTGGGTATTGGTTGAGCATTGGGTTTTAACCCAATGCTCATAGCTTAAACCCGTTAAAACGGGTTAATATTAATTATCAATTATTTATTATGATTATCTAATTGAATTTTTTGTTGTAAAATACGGGCATTCTGGGTGATTTCTGTCCAGTTTTGGGTTTGTAGGGTGTGGGGGGGACAGAGGGAACTGGCTAAACCAACAGCGATCGCACCATTGCTGATAAAATTAGCTGCGTTGTCTAGGGTGACTCCTCCCGTGGGGATGAGGGGAATTTCTCCCAAGGGGGTTTTGAGGTTTTTTAAGTATTGCACCCCTCCCACTGCTTGAATGGGAAAGACTTTGACGCAGGTGGCCCCCATTTCCCATGCACCGATGATTTCACTGGGGGTTAATGCTCCTGGAATGATGGGGAGTTGTGCTTGACGGGCTGATTGGATAAGCTGGGGGTTACAGTGGGGAGAGAAGACGAATTGCGCTCCTGCTGCGATCGCATCTTGGAGTTGAGTAGGGTTTAAAATGGTCCCCACCCCAATGGAACAATCGGGGAATTCTTCCCGTAAGGTTTCTACCAGTTGTCCGGGTTGGTCACTATTCCAGGTGATTTCAATAATGCGCATTCCTCCCGCAATGAGTGCTTTGGCCAATTGTTGGCCGAGGGATACACTGGGAGAACGAATCACTGCGATCGCGCGATAGTCTTGCAGCATCGTTAACCATTGTTGAGTCATGGGTAAGGGGGAGTGAATAGTGGATAGTGGATAGTTGCTAGTTCGTGAGTCCAATCACCAATAACTAACAACCAATGACAAAAGCCATGATAACTTGTGTGGGGAGTTGAGCAAAAGTTAGAACCTACGATGAGTGGCCTTTCCGTCATTATTCCAGTTTTAAATGAAGCCAGTCATATCCGCAACACTTTGCGATCGGTGCAACAATATCCAGAGGTGGAGATTATTGTGGTGGATGGGGGGAGTCAGGATGATACCCTTGCACAAGTGGAGTCTTTGGGAATTTCGGTGATCATGTCTCCCCAGAAAGGAAGGGCCCAGCAGATGAATTGGGGTGCAAAACACGCAACCGGGGAGATATTGCTGTTTCTTCACGGGGATACCTGTCTTCCTCCAGACTATGCACCACAGGTACAGGCCGCACTCCAGTCTCCCCAGGTGATAGCAGGTGCATTTACGTTGGGGATTGATAGCGATCGCTGGATTTTTCGGTGGGTGGAAGGGATGGTAAACTTGCGATCGCAGCTTTGTTCTCTCCCCTACGGAGATCAAGCACTTTTTTTAAAAAAAGCTATATTTCAACAGTTTGGCGGTTTTCCTCAATTACCCTTAATGGAAGACTTTGAATTAGTCAAACAACTACGAGGTCGAGGGAAAATTGCGATCGTTTCTCAATCCGTCTTAACCTCCTCCCGTCGTTGGCAAAAATTAGGAGTTTTCAAAACCACACTAATTAATCAACTAATTATATTAGGTTATTTTTTCCGTATTTCCCCTGATTTCTTAGCCCGATGGTATAGAAAAATGCGTTAAACTGCTCAATTTTCACGTATTTTAACTCCCATGTCGTGTATAATTGAAATTTAAAAGCAATTAACAATGCAGGAAAGCGAGCAATTCCTACAACGAATCAATGATTTATTTTTGGAAAGAACAGGGACTTTTTTAAGCCCTATTCAAACCATTCTCTTAATGGAATCACTTCGCAACCCGCAAAAAACCTATGACGAAATTGCTGTAGAAAATAGCTATTCTTCCAGCTACATTAAACATAACATCGCACCTAACCTTTGGAACTCTCTTTCTCAACTATTAGACATAAAAATCAATAAAACGAACTGTCGTATCGTTGCGAAAGCATTTCTCAAAAATCGTGATCCTGCCGAAATTTTACAACAAGTCCAACCCAATACAAAAAACCCTCTCGAATACCCAGAAGGAATTGTTCCCCTAGACTCCCCCTTTTATATTGAACGGCCTCCCCTAGAAGCATTCTGCATTCAAGAAATCTTAAAACCCCACAGTTTAATCCGCATTAAAGGACCGCGCAAAATGGGGAAAACTTCCCTGTTAACCCGCATTCTTTTTGCAGCACAGCAACAAAACTATCAAACTGTAAACATCAGCTTAAATGCTGCGGATAGTCAATTATTAGAAAATAGTCATACTTTTCTCCGTTGGGTTTGTGCTAATATTGCTATTCAATTAGAAATTAACAAAAAAGTCAATCAATATTGGGATGAAGAACTCGGAGCAATTGTCAGTGCTTCATTTTATCTACAAAACTGTATTTTAAAGAATGTCCAAACTCCTTTAGTGTTAGCATTTGATGAAATCAACCAGCTTTTTGAGTTTCCGACGTTAGCGAGAGATTTTTTAGCCTTATTACGGTCATGGTACGAAGAAACCCGCAAT
Source organism: Spirulina sp. CS-785/01 (assembly GCF_028330525.1). GTDB lineage: Bacteria > Cyanobacteriota > Cyanobacteriia > Cyanobacteriales > Spirulinaceae > JAQMSD01. Next base: position 16,189 of record NZ_JAQMSD010000280.1, on the reverse strand, counting down.
ATTGAACGCTGGAAAAAACTCCGTTTACTGATTGTTCATTCCACTGATGTTTATATTCCCATTGAAATTAATCATTCTCCCTTTAATGTAGGAACTGCGGTAGAAATTAAACCCTTTACTATCGGACAAGTAAATTTATTAGCACAACGTCATGGAATTTATCTAGATGCAGAGAAACTCCAGCAATTAATGGAAAAAATTGGTGGCTTTCCTTACTTAGTCCGACTCCTTTTGTATCACAGTGTTTACACTGACATGGATGTAGAATCTATACTAAAAGACTCTAATTATTTTACTGCGATCTATCAACACCATTTACAAGGCCAACTTTGGCATCTTCTCAAAAAACCGGAATTAGCTACAGCTTATCAGCAAGTCGTCAATTCTACTAAACCCGTAGAGTTGAACCAAGTTACTGCTTTTAAATTGAATAGTTTAGGGTTAATTCAGTTAACTCAGTCTCCTAACCCCTATCTCCCGAAAAATTATGCTATCCCCAGTTGTGAGTTATATCGTCAATATTTTATTCAACATCTATAAGCATTTATTTTAAGCTCTAAAGAGCTTACGACGAACTTATAGGATTAACTGGGTTAGAATATAATTATCTATTATCCATCATTCTCTACTGACAAAGGAATGGTCAGACTTACTGTTGTTCCTTCTTGGGGAACAGTTTGCACCTCAATTGAACCATTTTGTTTTTCTGTGATAATTTGATAACTAATGGCTAACCCTAACCCAGTCCCTTGACCAATATTTTTAGTCGTGAAAAACGGATCAAAAATATGCGGTTTTATATCATTCGGAATTCCTACCCCATTATCCGTAATACTAATTTTAACTAAATTCTCATCCGTCAGTTCATTTTTAATTGTAATTTCGGGATTGGATAAATCAGATTTTTGTTCGATCGCTTCGATCCCATTGAGAATTAAATTAAAAAAGACCTGGTTTAATTGACCTGAATAACAAAATACCTCTGGTAACTCCCCATAGTCCTTTTTGATGCTAATGGGGGGACGGTGATCGGTTTCTTGTAACCGTTGTTCTAGCATTAAAAGGGTACTCTCTAAATTCTCATGAAGATTCGTTGCTTTTTTCTCTGCTTCATCAATGCAAGCAAAATGTCGCAACCCGACAATGATGTTACGGATGCGTTCTGCGCCGTTTTGCATGGATGCAAGCAAGTTAGGTAAATCACCTTTCAGGAAATCTAGATCAAGATTATCAATTTCTTCTTGGATGTGGGGTTTGGGGTGTGGATATTCCTGATGGTATAAATCTAGTAAATGAAATAAATCTTCGACATATTCAGTGGCAGGTCTAAGATTGCCGTAAATAAAGCTAATTGGATTATTAATTTCATGGGCTAATCCTGCAACTAATTGCCCTAAACCTGCTAATCTTTCCTGTTGAATAAGTTGGGTTTGGGTTCGTTTTAAATCGGTTAAGGTGCGTTTGAGTTGATGATTTTGGTTTTGTAATCTTTTTTGCAAACGACAAACTTGGAGTTGATTTTCAATGCGGGCTAAAACTTCGGTAAATTGAAAGGGTTTTGTGATATAATCATTTCCCCCAATTTCAAAGGCTTTAACTTTATCAATGGCATCATCTAAAGCACTCAAAAAAATGATGGGAATAGCTTTTGTTTCTGGCTTTTGTTTGAGTTCTTTGCAGACTTCATACCCACTCATGTCTGGCATAGTAATATCTAATAAAATTAAGTCTGGGGGGAGGGTTTCAATGGCCATGAATGCCATTTTACCACTTAACGACTTACGGACATTATAGCCTTTTTCAAATAACATAGATGATAAAAACCGAATATTATCCGGTTGGTCATCCACAATGAGAATATCACCTAAGTGCGTTTGATTGGGGGTTGAAGTCATAATTTTTCTGGGTTTTGGGTTTGGTAAAAAAGGGAACAGGGAACAATGAGTTGTTGGTCAAAAAGGGAATCGTTACTAGGGAATAGGAAAAATTTGGTTTTTGCTGATTAGTTATTACCCTCACCTCTCCTTAATCTGTCCTTTGTGTTCTTGGTGTCTTTGTGGTTAACCACTCAACTCTCAACTTTCAACTCTCAATCTCCTGTAATAACTCCATGAGGATATCAAACCGAAACTCATTGACAAACTCTAGTAAAGCATTTTTGAGGTCTTTGTGTTCTTCAGGGATTTCTTCTAGGAGTTGGTGGATTAAATGATCACTACACTGGGCCGCTGCTTGATAGGTTTTCTGTCGCCAACTTTCTGGCATGACGGTTAAAGCGTTTGGGGTGAGATCAAAGGAGGAGGAGGACGGTTGAGAAGATTGTTCCTCATTATAGAGATATTCAATAGTCAGATGTTTCTCAATTTTGGTAAAGAAATCAATTTCTTGAAATGGTTTACTGAGAAAGTCATTACATCCCGCTTCTAAGGCTTTATTATGATCTTCTTTAAAGGCACTGGCCGTTAAGGCAATAATAATGGTTTGTGGTCGTTGGTGTTGGACGGATTCTTTTTGCCGGATCAATTGGGTGGCTTGATATCCGTCCATTACAGGCATTCTAATATCCATCCAAATTAAATCCGGTTGCCAGGACTCCCACAGTGCGATCGCTTCCTCTCCATTATGCGCTTCTCGGACCTCAAACCCCACTGTCTGAAGTAAATTCACCACAAACAGACGATTATAATTTTGGTCTTCCACCACTAACATCTTATAGCGAGGACAGTCCGCAGCTAATCCCACGGGACAAGGGGGAGACGAAGAATCTTTAGGAGTTGTCGAAGTCGTCACCGGAATTTTAAAGGAAAACGTCGCACCTTCCCCCAATTGACTCGACACATCCAACCTTCCCCCCATCAACTGGACAAACTGTTGACTAATCGGTAAACCTAACCCCGTCCCCTCGCGGTTTTTCAGTCCTTTCCCTGACTGAGTAAAGGCTTCAAAAATTTTCTCCACATCCTCTGGACTAATGCCATCCCCAGTATCGGCCACCGCACAAGCTAACCAAAAATCCTCCGTGGTGGTTAAATCAGAATTATATTGCGGTTCAACCCGTAGGGTAATCGATCCCTGTTGGGTAAACTTAATGGCATTGCCAATTAAATTAATTAACACTTGGCGTAATTTACTCTTATCTGCATAGATAAACTCCGGAATGTTCGGATCACGCTGAAAGGTGAGGATTAAGCCTTTAGACTGGGCTTTCAAACGGAACATCTCCTCTAAATTTTGTAAGAGACGATGTAAATTAAAACTTTCTTCATGGAGAACCACCCGGCCTGCCTCAATTTTGGACATTTCCAAGACATCATTAATCAACTCCAGCAAATGTTCCCCACTGCGGTTAATAATGCGGAGATGTTCCTGTTGTTGGGAATTGAGACTGGTATCCCGTTCCATGAGTTGAGTAAACCCAAGAATAGCATTGAGGGGAGTCCGTAATTCGTGACTCATATTGGCCAAAAATTCACTCTTGGCAAAATTGGCCGCATCTGCCGCTTCTTTGGCTTTTTGTAGTTCCTCGGATTGTTGTCGAGTCTGGGCTAAGAGTTGGGCCTGTTGTAGGGCAAATCCTAACTGTGTGCCAATTTGAATGACCATACTTTGTTCACTTTCGTGCCATTGTCGTGGCCCATCATTTTGGTAGGCAGCCAACAAGCCCCACAGGTCTTTCCCGGTGAAAATTGGCACAATGACATAGGCTTTGGCTTGAAATTCCCGGAGGAGGTCTAAATAACATTGTTCAAAGGCCGCATTTTCGATATCAGCCACCGCACGACAGGATAAACCCTGTTGATAGGCCCCGCCACCTGTATCTCGAAAATAGGTGTCTTCAATGGGGGAGGTTTGACGGAGACGGTTAATGGTGCAGCGATCGCTTTCTAGGGTTTTTTCTCGAAATTCGGGATGATTCTCTTGTTCCTCCACCAAAGACTGCCACCCTGCGGCCACAGACTCGGCCACAAATGCCCCACTCCAGTCCTCATAAAACTGATAAATGCCCACGCGATCGCATTTTAACGCCCCGCGTAAGTCTTGAGTCGTAGTGCTGAAAATAGTATCGATATCCAGAGTCCTCCGCATCCGTTCAATAATTGTAATCAGGGTATGCTCCCGATGAGCATTATCTAATAAGGCTTGGTGGGCTTGATGACGGGATTGGGCAATGGCAATCAACTCCCCAATTAATCGTAACCAATTCAATTCCTGTTGCGTCCAAGCCTTACTACTGAACGCATCCACACTCATATACCCCATTACCTGTCCCTGAAACAACAGTGGAACGACCAAAAACGAGGTAATCTCATCGGCCTCCAAAGACGCACGATCAACAGACGCTTCCGGGGGGAGACTCTCCAAAGAGGGAACATGGAGTAGTTGTTGACTATCATAATTCAAGCGTTCCTGGACCCAAGGATAGTCTGACAGAGGAATTAAAGGATTCTCCGACCCTTGGCCTTGGGCTTGCCATTCCTGAACAATGCGCCAATGCTGCCCATCCTGGTTATCGTGGAAAATATAAACATGATCACAGAGGGTTTGTTGGCCAATCACCTGTAAGCTAAAATCAATGGCCTCCTTTAAAGGATCATTGAGCAAATGTTGAGAGATTTGGCTGAGGAGATAGTCTAAGCGCGATCGTAACTTTAACTTCTCCTCCGTCAACTGCCGTTCTAACTCCGTCTCCGCCCGAGCCGCAAAAATCCGTAAAATCGACTGCTCCTTCGCCGTATAGGTAAGCGGTTCAGAGTCCATCACCACCAAATGGCCAATCACCTGCTGTTCACTATTCTTCAACGGAAAACCCAAATAACTCTCCGCGTCTAGGGTTTTTAAATTCTCATCCTCGGGAAACAACTCACAAATATTCTGAGCATAAAACCGTCCCTTCCCCTGCTGAATCACCTCCGCACAAGGAGTCCCCTTGAGATCATAAGCGATCGGAATATCCCAGCCATTATCCCGCCAAAACGCCAACATTCGCACCCGCGTCGTCGGTATATTTAACCCCGCCGTCACAAACGCATATCGGGCATTCAGCAATTGAGCCAAATAGCGCACACTGGTGCGGAAAAACTCATGCCCCGTAATTGAGCTAGTCCCCTGTACAATCATCGTCAGAGCTTCCTCACGCTGGTGACGGTCCGTAATATCATTCCCCGTCACCAGCACACAGGACTCCCCATAAATATCCATAATTTCCGCCGACAACAGCATCGTCAAAATCTGCCCAGACTTCCTGCGATGCTTCACCTCCAAATTGCGGATCATCCCCTTCTCTTGTAAATACTGCTTAAAAATCTCGTGCTGTTGGGGATTCACCCAAAGATTCAACTCCTCAACCGTTTTGCCAATCACTTCCTCCCGTTGGTAGCCATAGAGCGTTAAAAAATTATCATTCACCTCCAAATAGCGACTTTCCCCATAGGTTTTTAGGGAAATAGGATGGGGACTTGAGCGAAAGGCTTTCGTAAACTTCTCTTGGGACGTGCGGAGATGGCAGGCCGCCTGTTGCCGTTCAATCACCTTCCCCAATTGTTGGGCAATACTTCGGAGTAACTGTTGGGAATGTTCCGCCACCGGGGCCACATCCTCCCGCCCAGAAGCCAAAAACATCATCACCGCTTCCACCGAGTCCAGAGGATGGTGGGGATGGCTGACAATGGGAATGGCTAGGGCCTGTTGTAACCCACAAGCCAATGCCGTCTCCCCATCCAAAAACCGAGAATCCCTTAAATGGTTCACACCCACTAATTCTCCCCTTTGCCACACCTGTCCCACTAAACCTTCCTGAAACTTCAAACTGCGCTGACTGCGAATACATTGCAAAGGCGACATTGCCGGGGTTGTTGCTTCCACCGAAACTCGCTCTAACCCCGTCCGTTGAGCGTTCATCATCCAGACTTCCCCATAACTCCACCCCATCACCTCACAGATTAAAGGCAGAACCCGATTAAGAATAGCAATAAAATAGTCCTGTTCCTCACCTCGGTGAAACTCCTGCTCCTCATTGGTTAATTGATTTACTTTTAACAGCAGTTGATTTTCTGCCTCAGTTTGCTGGTGTTGGTGGTGAGACGCTTGTAACTCTCGCGCTTGCGCTTCAACTTTCTTTTGCAGACGCTGGAGGGTAATGTGCTGCTCAATTTGAGCCAACCCGTGTTCCTCCTCAAACGACTGTTTCTGGTGCGTACAGTGTTCCCCGTGACTCCCCCAGGGAATCATCGGAATGCTGTGGGTATTGGCCACCGCTTGTAAGGTTTCACAGACCGCAATTCCCTCTTGTTCCTGGAGACACCCCATGATCACAATAACATCTGGATGGCGATCGGGAAGGGCGTTATCTGCATCAGGGGGAATCGGATAAACTTCATGTCCCCGTTGAGACAGGGTTTCAGCGAGAGAGTCGGGAGAATTACCCACAACAAAGATTATGCCATTATCAGAGGAGGGGGTTGTCATCAGTAGCTCAAGGGGTTAAAAACGAAGAAGAGAAAGAGAAGATTGCAGAGGGAAAAACGGAAAAGTGAACCCAAGGGAACTTGATCCGCTTTATCCCGTCAATAGATGACCCACCCTCTGGAAGGTAAGGTGAGTCAGAAAAGCCGTGCAAAATCCAGCCGTACAAAATCCAACGGTATGGCTTCCGCAGTCGGCTCACTGAACCCAGTAGAAGCATTCCTGACTGGGAGTTTGGTCTATTTGGTTGGTCATCTGAGCTTGTTCCTATTTTGATGCTAACTTAATTCTTTTTTTTTGGGCGTGCTGGGGAGTGGTGGTTGATAGTTGATCGTTATTGGTTCTTTGTTCTTTGTTCTTGGGGGAATAGGCAATAGGCAATAGGGAGGGAAATCCGGCATTTCCCGACACCCGACACCCGATGCTCCCAAAATTTCCAAAAATTTCTTTTCAACTCTTGCGGAATTGGCTATCCTGTGCTTGAGGTTATCCATACTTGCGCGTCTTTGTGGAGGCATAACCCATGAATTTGAAAGCTGTTGCCTTGGCCGCAGTCCTCGGACTGGCTACCCCGATGATCACCGAAACGCTGACTCCTACTGCGGTGATGGCTCAAAGTTCCCCCCGTGGAACGTTTCAAGATGGAACTTGGTTAGTCAATATTGATTATTCCAATAATGCGTTTACGTACTACGGCGAAAATAAACGCAACGGAGACTCTATCTATCTCAGTGGGGCTTCTGTCGGTGGCAACCCCCAACGCCGCATCTACACTTGGAATAATGGCGGATACCGCTATCGCGTTGCTTGGCGACCTAGTGACCCCGATTTTATACGGGTTCGGGTTATTTCCCCCAATGGTCAGGAAATTCTCAACCGTCTCCTCAGTCGCCATTTTGATATTTAGCATTTTTGGTGCGTTGCGCTGTCACGCTTCGCACCAGAAATGCTAACTGTTAATTATTAACTGTTAATAATTAACAGTTAACAACTAATAATAATGAACATTTGAGAGTTCAGTGGATGGTAGGTTGGGGCGTAATCGGTTAACCCAACATTACCCAGTGAAAAATGTTGGGTTACACTCCGTTCCACCCAACCTACAATTTTAGCTGGGTCGCGGCACTACGCTTCTTCTAATTCCCGGGACAGTAAGACCGGACAATTGGCATTGACTCGTACATAGTCCGAGAGGGAAGTCCCCAACAAACGGTCTAAGTCCGGTAAACCTCTGGCTACCGATGGGCGACGTTCAGGGGACCCTATTACCAATAAATCGACATTATTATCCTCGGCCAATTTACAAATTTGTTCTCCTGGTTTACCCCCCGTTACAATGCAACGATAGGGAATGCCCATGCGTTTCACTTTCGGTAATGCGTCGGCAATGACTGGGTTATTCTCAATATCAGCTTTGGAGAGGGGTAATAATTTCGGGTCTAGGTCAGGGTTGACACGGGTTAAAATCACTTCTACTCCCTTGGCCCCATTGAGCATGGAGAGGGTTAAATCTAAACTCGCTTGGGAGGTTGGGGTTTTCCCTAAAGCGATCATGACTCGCTTAATTTTTGTTACATAAATATCATCTTTGACCAGTAACATGGGACGGTCGGTGAGTTGGAAAACGTACTGGCTGACGGAGTTTTCTAAGATGGCTACCAGTCGTTTTAGACCCCGTGACCCCATAATAATCAAGTCTGCCCCAATTTCTTCGGCGACTTGGCAAACGGTGTCTTTGGGTTCACCTTGACGTTTTATGGTAGAGATGAGTTTGTTGTCAAGGTTCAGCTTGTCTGCTGCTTCTGCGAGAATTTTGTCTCCTTCAGCCATTTTGGTTTCCATGCCCCCTTCTGAGACTTGGGAGGGGACGACGTGGAGAATGGTCACGGAGACGTTTTTGAAGTTGGGTAAATCTAAGAGGGATTGCAACATTTCTTCGGGGTTGCCGGTCCCAGAATCAGCTAATAGGATTTTTTTGATCATGGTTTCTCTGTGCTACTGAGGGCATCGTCTGGTTCAAAGGGGTCACTAACCGGGAGGACTTATGCAGAAGATTAGCGTTAATGGGAGTATGACCCACAAAAACGGCTAATATTGCGGTTTAACCGACATTTTGCATAAGTTCCGACTGTGACTTGTTTTTATTGTTAAGCATGAGGTGAACCTTTGTCTCGAATGTTTACGAAATGTGACTAAGTGAACTCCCCTAACTAACCGCAAGGGGTATAGGTGGGGACTTCTGCCAACATTCTGTTAAATGAGGGTTTGGACGGTTGCGATCGCATCTTGGACCGAATGGACAATCAACACCTGATGGGGGGCCAGTTGGCGAAAAAAACCGTGACTTTCCTTCATCTCCGTTAACAAAACCACAGATTTGCCATTTTTCAAGGCCAAAGCCACCTCTGAGGCTGTCCCCAACCCCATCCCACAGGCAATCACGACATCGGAGGACAACACATTAATATTATTCCGACCATTCCCCAAGTCCGTACAAATGACCACATCCACAAATTCCGAAACCGACCGGGGTTCGGCACTGGGTAACACCCCCACTGTTAACCCTCCAGCTTCCTTGGCCCCCCGATTGGCCGCGGCCATTACTCCCACATTACGCCCCCCGGTTAATAAACCCCACTGGGCTTGAGCAATGAGCATTCCCAAGGCGTAGGCGTTTTCCAAGTCTCGTGAGGTGGCCGACAGTCCCGGCCCCATCACACCAATCATCCTTTTTCGAGTCATAACACTATCTGTTGTGGATAGAGACGGCATAATCTTTAAAAAGGGGGATTCTCAAGGTATTGTAAAAAATTGATGTAGAACAGGACTTTTTAAGATCATGAACAGATTACGTGCTATCTTACCCATCCTGTTGGTTTTAGTAATGACCTTGGTTACGGCTTGTGGGGGAAATGTTGCCCAAGAACCCCCCACCTATACGCCGGAAAAAATTACTGAAATTCAACAGGTTCTCAAACCCGTGAAGCAGGTACGAGAACGGATGCCGGAGTTAAAAGAGTATATTGACGAAAAAGACTGGAATGATGTGGACTCCTTCATTCATGGTCCTTTAGGGGGCATTCGCCAAAGTTTAGGGTATGTCAACCGCACTCTGTTAGAGGATGACCAACCCCCCGCCAAAGAAACCGCCGAACGCTTATTTAAAGATTTAGAACGGATCGATTCGGCTGCGGATGCGGAGGTGTATGCAGATGCTGTGCGCTATTATAACCGGGCTGTAGAGGATTTGGATCAGTATCTAGACCTAATTCCCACTGAACCAACGGACAGTGAGACGAGTGCATGAAGCATTTTGCCGTCATTGGGGGAGGAGTGGTTGGGGCAGCTATTACCTATGAACTCAGCCGCCTCTCCCAATTACAAGTCACTTTGTTAGAGCAACAAGAAGCGGCCTCCGGGGCAACGGGGGCCGCCTTGGGGATTTTAATGGGGGTGGTGAGTCAGAAGACTAAAGGCCGCGCTTGGCGACTGCGGGAGATGAGTTTGCAGCGTTATCAGACGCTGCTTCCGGAGTTGGAAGCCTTAACGGGGTTGTCCATTCCTTGGAATAACCAAGGACTGGTGAAACTCTGTGTTCAGGCTGAGGACTGGCCTCGGTGGCAACGGTTACAGGCGGAACGAGAGCAGATGGGTTGGCCGTTGGAGTTGTGGGACCGGGACACCCTGGCCACTCGCTGTCCTCCGATACAGCATGGGGAGTTGGTGGGGGCGGTGTATTCTCCCCAAGATGGCCAGGTGAACCCGGTGGCACTGACTGAGGCGTTGATTGCTGGAGCGCGACAAAATGGGGCAAATTGCCGCTTTGGGGTGACGGTAAGGGGAGGTATCGAATCCCCGGCGCAACCGCCCTTCTGTCGTCAGCTAGACACCTCTCAAGGCCCGTTAGCGGTGGATGGGGTGATTATTGCGGCGGGGTTAGGTTCTACTCCCCTGACGGAACATTGGCAGTCTCCGGTGTCTATTTTCCCGGTTTTGGGCCAAGGACTGCGGGTGCGACTGGCTGAACCGTTGGGAGATGTAGGGTTTCAGCCTGTGATTGCTGGGGAAGGGGTGAATATTGTGCCGTTGGGGGGGTTGGAGTATGGGTTGGGGGCTACGGTGGAGTTTCCCGATGCGTCGGGGGTGGTGGTGGCTGATGGAATGGAGTTGGAGGGGTTGTTGGAACGCGCGATCGCAATTTGCCCCACTTTAGCCCAGGCCGAAATTCTCCAAATCTGGTCTGGAAAACGCCCCCGCCCCCAAGGCCGTCCTGCCCCAGTCATCGAACCTTTAGCCAATTATGATAATATCTGGCTGGCTTCTGGCCATTACCGCAATGGTGTCCTCTTAGCCCCCGCAACCGCTTTAATGGTTCGGGATTTTATTACAAATACACCTTGGGTTTCAACCCAAGGCTAAGAGTTTAAACCCGTTAAAAACGGGTTGATAGACTAACTTAAAACTTTAGCCGTTAAAATTTAGCCGTTACACAGTCAGAGGTGAAAGAAGCTCACTTGCGAGCTTACTACGAACAGATACACAATATATGAATGCTTCCTCTTAACTCACTTTTCCCTTTTTGTCAACTTCCCTAACCTAAATGTTTACGTTAATGGTTAATTGTGAATTGTTAATTGTTAATTGTGAATTATTAATTGTCAACCGGGAGACGCAAAATAAACGCTGTGCCATCATTCACCTGAGATTGACATTCAATAGTCCCCCCATGTTTCTCTACAATAATTGAGTGAACAATAGCTAACCCTAACCCGGTCCCTTTTCCGACTGGTTTGGTGGTAAAAAAGGGATTAAATAACTTGTCTTGCACTTCCGGAGGAATGCCTCCCGCATTATCGGTGATGCGAATTTCAATGTCTTTTTCTCGTTTTTGGGTGATAATCTCAATTTTACGCTCGGATTTTCGGTTTTCTTCTAACGCATCAATGGCATTCACTAATAAATTCATAAAAACTTGATTCAGTTGCCCTGGATAACATTTGACGAGGGGAAGTTTACCATAGTCTCGAATAATTTCAATGCCTGGATCATCTCCTTTGGCCTTCGTTTTACTGTGGAGAATCATTAAGGTACTATCAATCCCTGCGTGTAAATCGGCTTCTTTAAATTCCGCTTCATCAACACGGGAAAAATTGCGTAATGAAAGAACAATTTCCCGGATTCGTTCTGCCCCAATTTGCATAGAGTTTAACAATCTTGGTAAGTCTTCATTGACAAACTCTAAGTCAATTTCTTCAATCAGTTCTTCAATTTCTTCACCGGGATCAGGGTCTTTTTCTTGATATTTTTGTACTAATTCTAAGAGGCCGTGGGTGTATTCTGAGGCATAGCGAAGGTTGCCGTAAATAAAGTTAACCGGGTTATTAATTTCGTGGGCAACCCCAGCGACTAATTGCCCTAACGCAGACATTTTTTCCCCTAATACCAGTTGGGACTGAGTTCGTTTTAGTTCTGCTGTGCGTTCTTCCACTTGTCGTTCTAATTCATGGTTAAAGTTTTCTAATTTTTCATTTTTTTGGGCTAAATCTAAGGTCAGCGATCGCAGTTTCAAATGTAGGTTAATTCTAGCTAACACTTCTTCCTGTTGAAAGGGCTTGGTAATATAATCAACTGCCCCCAAGGATAACCCCTTAACTTTATCTACAGTATCAGATAAAGCTGTCATAAAAATTACCGGAATTTCTTTAAGTTTCGGGTCTTCTTTCATGCGACGACAAGTTTCAAACCCGTCTATTCCTGGCATCATAACATCTAATAACACTAAGTCCGGGCTAATTTCTTGGAGTTTACTTAACGCACTTTCTCCATCTTTCGCCACCAGAACTTTAAACCCCGATTCTTTTAAAAAATTAAATAAAACTTTAATATTAGTCGGATTGTCATCGACGATGAGTAGTATGGGCTTATTAGGATTATCCATGGGTTTATTTCAGTCTGTTTAACCAGAGAATAGAAAGGCTTTAACAACTCAAGACTGCTATCTTCTAATCCAGTGGAGGAATTTCGTTTCTATTGTGAACGACAGGCCGTATAAATTAAGTTAAATTACGGTTAACATCCCTTTAATTTTACGCCAGGTTTCCATCACCTGACCAACCTTCTGAACCCTGACCTCCTTAACATTGAGAGTAAGCATTGAGCTATCATTGGTCAGCCGCGACTCTTAAAAGGCTTACTGCGCAACGGGTGGCCGATGGAAGATAGCAAGGTTTCCTCGCCCTCTCCAAGGCCACTTTCCTGACAATACAATACTTAAAATTGACATAACCTGCGATCGCTGTCACTTAAACTCGGATTCGTTTGTAAATAGTCTGCCATCCATTGACACCCCTTTTTTAATAAATCCTCCAAATCTAAATTCCACAAAATCACCGTTTGGTCTGCACTGGCCGAAGCCAACAGACGACCATCGGGACTAAACTCTATCTTGACAACACTTCCCTGATGTGCCTGTAATGTGGTTAACAAAGTGCCTTGTAAACTCCACAATTTCACCGTGCCATCCTGACTACCAGAGGCTAAAATTTGTCCATCGGGACTAAAGGCCACCGTATTCACCTTACTCAAATGACCCCGTAAGGTTTGACTAGACCCCTCTGAGTCGTCAAGATACCAAAGTTTGACCGTCCCATCATCACTGGCTGAGGCTAAAATTTGTCCATCGGGACTAAAGGCCACTTGAGACACCTGACTCCCATGGCCCCGTAACCGGATAGATTGAGTCGATAACTGTTGTCCCCCCCCTTGTCGAATATAAATCACCTCATCTTCCCCACTACTGGCCAAACGCTGGCCATCGGGACTCCAGGCCACCGTTGTCACCTCCTCCTCATGGGCCATCATCGTTTGCAGTAACTCCCCTTGGGGAGTCCAGAGTTTTAAAGTCCCCTGCTTCCCCCCCGTCACCAGTTGACCAGTTGCAGGGTTAACGGCCACCGCTAACTCCCCTCCCCCTAAACTAAACCATTCCTGACTCACCTTTCCCGCCCAATCTTGGATTGGATTTGAATGCGTCCCGTTAACCCCACCGACACCACCTCTTGAGTCGGAGTCCCTTGTAACTCCGTGAGGAAGTCCGGATAGGTCGTTAAAATTTTCTGTAAACTCCCATTTCTCCCCCACCGTCGTATTCTCCCTTCCTGAGTGGCTGTTAACACCTGTTGTCCTTGGGAATGAAAGATTACCCCTTGGACAGGACTTTCGTGGCGTAAAACGCGCAAAGACCGGGGCTGAGGATGCCATAATTTAATGGTGGTATCCGCACTAGCGGAGGCCAAGGTTTGGGCATCGGGACTAAAACTCACACTATAGGTCGAAGCATTATGACCCGCAAAAGTTGTCACCAATGTGCCATCTAACCGCCATAATCGAATCGTTTGGTCTGCACTGGCCGTGGCCAGTAAGCGGCCATCGGGACTAAACGCTACTCCCCACACCACATCCTCATGGGCCGGCCAGGCTTGGAGGAGTTGGTCATTTTTGTCCCACAGTCGCACCTTTCCCCCTTTACTCACCGAAGCTAAAGTTTGACTATCGGGACTAAAGGCTAACCGTGTCACCGACTGTTCATGGCCGCGGAGGGTAGCTAACCGTTGTCCGTTGTTTGCCCACAGTTTCACGGTACTATTACTACTCCCCGAAGCCAGTACAGTCCCGTCGGGACTCCAGACGACATCGGTAATGGCCGTCCCATGACCTTTGCGGGTTGCTTGTAATTGGCCGGTGTTGTCCCAAAATTGCAGACTGCCATCCATGCCAGCGGCCACAATGGTATTCTCTTGGGGATGAATGGCAACACTGGTGAGTTTGGTGTCTTGGCCGCGATCGGTCCACTGTAACTGACCGTCCACATTCCAGACTTTCACGGTCCCATCATAACTCACTGAGGCGAACTGTTGACTGTCGGACTGCCATGCGACTTGACGCACTAAGTCTTGATGGTCGGTGAGGGTAGCTAATTGTTGTCCGTTTTTGGCCCAGAGTTTCACGGTATGGTCATCGCTGGCTGAGGCTAAATATTCTCCGTCGGGACTAAAGGCCACATCAATGACGGTGCGGTCGTGGTCTTCGAGGTGATTATATTCCCTAATACCATAGACGGTTTGTTGTAAGGCGGCAATGGTTCGCATTCGGGTTTCGGGTTGTAGGTTACGGGAGGTTCGGACTTGTTGGGCGGCCCGAATACTGGCGAATAAGGATTCTAATTCTTTTTTGGAGGCGAATAGTTGTTCGGAGGATAAACTCAAGATACTCAAGCGGACTCCGACTTTTCCTGTATTGGCCCTTTGCCATTGCCACCCAGCTAGGAGTCCGAGGGTGAGGGAAATCATTAAGCCGGTGGAGAGAAGCCAAACGATTTGTTGTTTGAGGCTGTGACGGTGGCGTTGTTCTTGGTGTTGTCGGGTTAAGCTGGCTTGGATATAGGCTTGTTCGCTGGGGGTTAATTGGTCTTGACGGTCACTTAACCAGCGTTGGGCTTCTAAGAGGGGGGTCCCGTGGAGTAAGTAGCCGTCGTCTTGGTGGCTGTTGTCCCATTGTCGTAGGGCGACTCGGAGTTGTTCTTGCCAGAGACGAAAGGTGCGGTCTTCGGCTAACCAGTGGCCTAGTCGGTCCCAGGCGGAGATTAAGGCTTCGTGGACAATTTCGACGCTATCTTCGGCGACGATGACAAGACGGGCTTTGACTAATTTTTGCAGGAGGGGTTGGCTTTGTTCACCGAGTTCGGTGCGGTTGGCGATGCGTCGGGTGTCGGCGGTTTCGTCTCCGGGGTGGACGAGTTGCAGAAAGAGACGACGGGCCTGTTGTTGTTCGTCGGGGGAGAGGGTGTTGTAGAATTGCTCTGCGTGACTCGCTAAGGCTTGTTGGACTCCCCCAATGGACTCGTACCCGGAATGGGTCAAACACCCGCCTTCCTGACGGTCCCAGAGGAGGGTGAGGGCAAATTCTAGGAGGGGGAGGTGGCCGGGTTCGTCTCCTACTGCGTCTAAGATGCGTTCGGTGAGGCCGGGGGCTATGGTGATGCCTTGTTTGGCGGCGGGTTGACGGATGGTATCCTGTAACTCTTGGCGGGTCATGGGTTGCAGGAGTTCGGGACTATGGGTGCAAAGGGCGGTGGCTAATTGGCGATCGCGCAAGGTATGCTGGAGAAAGTCGGCCCGGAGGGTACAAACTAGGGTGAAGAAAAAGGTGGGCAAGCGATCGCGCACGGCGATGGGTTGTAGGAGGAGTTCGATAAATTGCTGTTGGGTGGCGGAGTTGGGACAGAGGGTGTAGAGTTCTTCGAGTTGATCGATGACCAGCAGAAAGCGGTGTTGGTCGGGGTGTTTTTGCCAGAGGAAGTCGCACATATCCCGCAGGGTGACTTCTCGGTTTTGTAAGGCGAGGGTGAGTTGGTGGGCTTCCCGTAGTTGTTCGGTTTCGCTGAGGTGGGGGTGGAGGGCAGAGATGAGGGCGTTGGCGAGTTGGAAGAAGGGACGATGGCCGGGACGCAGTTGCACGATAATGGCTTCTTGGCGAAATTTGGGCAGCAGTCCGGCAAAGATGACTGATGATTTGCCACTGCCTGAGGGGCCAATGAGGGTGACGAGGGGTTTGGTGTAGAGGGCATAGACTAATTTATCGACGACTCCTTGCCGTCCGAAGAAATAGGGCGCATGATCGGCGTAAAATGGGGCGAGTCCCCGATAGAAGGGGGAGGGGTGTTGGGGAG
>NZ_JAQMSD010000279.1 GCF_028330525.1 Spirulina sp. CS-785/01 | reverse complement strand
TCTCCCGACTCCCAACTCCCAACTCCCCCATCTCCCAAACAGTAGATTTAACAGCGATAAGGCTTTAAACTAAAATTTGCAAATTGGCGTAGAAGTGAAAGAAAGAGATAACCTGTGCGAAAAATTCTTATTGCTGGTAACTGGAAAATGCACAAGACGCAAGCAGAGACCAAAGACTTTCTGCAAGCGTTTCTCTCGGAATTAGGAGATGCTCCCGACGAACGGGGTATTATTCTCTGTCCGACCTTTACCTCCCTTGGGGTAATGTCTAAAAACCTCCACGGAAACCGTGTGCGCTTAGGGGCGCAAAACCTCCACTGGGAAGATTCTGGAGCGTACACGGGCGAGATTTCTGGGGTGATGTTGACCGAATTAGGGGTCAGTTATGTCATTGTTGGCCATAGTGAACGGCGGCAGTATTTTGGAGAAACGGATGAGACAGTAAATTTACGCCTCAAAGCGGCACAAAACCATGGTTTAACCCCGATTCTCTGTATTGGGGAAACCAAGGCCCAACGGGATGCGGGAGAAACAGAAACGGTAATCGAAAATCAACTCCGTCAGGATTTAGTGGAGGTTAATCAAAATAATTTGGTGATTGCTTACGAACCTATCTGGGCCATTGGGACTGGAGACACTTGTGAGTCCACTGAGGCCAACCGCGTTATTGGTTTAATTCGCTCGCAGTTAACTAATAAGGAGGTGTCGATTCAATACGGGGGGTCTGTGAAACCCGCGAATATTGATGAAATTATGGCACAACCGGAAATTGACGGGGCGTTAGTGGGTGGGGCAAGTTTAGACCCGGCCAATTTTGCCCGCATTGTGAATTATCAATAATTTTATTGGTTGTTTGTTCTTTGTTCTTGGTTCTTTGTTCTTGGTGAGGGAACAGGGAAAATCACCGATTACCCATTACCGATTACCGATCACCGATCACCGATTACCCATTACCAAAGAAAAAATGTCTAACTTATTCGCTTGGGGACAACGAACCTACATTATGGGGATATTAAACGTCACTCCCGATAGTTTTAGTGATGGGGGGGAGTTTAATACCGTAGAGGCGGCGTTAGTACAGGCTAAGGCGATGGTGGAGGGGGGGGCGGATATTCTGGATATTGGGGGACAGTCCACTCGGCCTGGGGCCGAACAAATTCCCTTGGAGGAGGAGTTAAAGCGGACGATTCCGGTGATTAAGGAAATTCGTCAAGAGATGACGATTCCGTTGTCTATTGATACCACTCGCGCTGAGGTGGCCCAGGCGGCCTTGGATGCGGGGGCGAATGTCATTAATGATATTTCCGGGGGACAGTATGAGCCGCAAATTTTACAGGTGGCGGCAGATGCGGCTGTGCCGTATATTTTAATGCACATTCGGGGGACTCCCCAAACAATGCAGCAACGGACAGATTATCAGGATGTGGTGGCTGAAATTTATCAATATTTTGAGCAGCAAATTCGGCGGGCCGTAGAAGTGGGGGTTGCGCGATCGCAGATTATCCTAGACCCCGGCATTGGCTTCGCCAAAACCTACGAACAGAATCTCGAAATTTTGCGACGCTTACCGGAATTTAAACCCTTAAATTGTCCCCTCCTCATTGGCGTGTCCCGGAAAAGTTTTATTGGCCATCTACTCAATCAACCCGACCCCAAAAAGCGGGTTTGGGGGACGGCAGGGGCTTGTGCCAGTGCCATAGCGAAAGGGGCTGATATCCTGCGAGTCCATGATGTCCCCCCCTTATTCGATGTGGCCCAAGTCACCGATGCCATTTTTCGTTAACCCCTCGGAAAAATTTTCCCCAATTCAGAAAATTATGGCAATTGGCGCAAACCCCGATTGTCAGCCAATTTCACTCCCTCCCTCCTAGCTCCAATCCGGCGGGTTTTCCCCAAATCCGCCTTGAAACCCCACTCAGTAATTTTTCATATGTCCAGGATAGGAGTAGGATAAAGGACGGGTTAACAGTCTAACAGGATACATTTCGTTAAAGGAGAAAAGCGTAAATTGTCTAGATATTTATTCACCTCGGAATCTGTCACCGAAGGACATCCTGATAAAGTCTGTGACCAACTCTCAGACACCATCATTGATGCCTTACTGGCAGAAGACCCCGGCAGTCGGGTGGCGGCGGAAGTTGTCGTGAACACTGGACTCGTATTAATCACCGGAGAAATCACCTCCAAAACCAATGTCAACTACGTGAAATTAGCCCGCAACAAAATTGCAGAAATTGGCTACACGGATGCTGACAATGGATTCTCCGCCGACAGTTGCGCTGTATTAGTCGCGCTTGATGAACAATCCCCCGATATCTCTCAGGGGGTGACTGCGGCACAAGAGCAGCGCGAAGCTCTCAGCAGTGACCAACTCGACGAAATTGGGGCAGGAGACCAAGGGTTAATGTTTGGGTTTGCCTGTAACGAAACCCCGGAATTGATGCCTATGCCCATCAGTTTAGCCCACCGGGTCACTCGTTATTTGGCCAATGTCCGGAAATCCGGTCAATTACCCTATTTACGTCCAGACGGGAAAAGCCAAGTCAGCGTCGTCTATGAAGATGGCAAACCCGTTGGCATTGACACCATCTTAATCTCTACCCAACATGACCCCACTGTTGGCGACTTATCGGAAAATTCCGCCATTCAAGCCAAAATCAAAGAAGACTTAATGGAAGCGGTGGTCAAACCCGTGTTTGCGGATATCGCGGTTAAACCCGACGATAACACCCGTTTCTTGGTCAACCCCACCGGAAAATTTGTTGTGGGTGGGCCGCAAGGTGATGCAGGCTTAACCGGACGGAAAATTATTGTGGATACCTATGGTGGGTATTCTCGTCACGGTGGGGGAGCTTTCTCTGGTAAGGATCCCACAAAAGTGGACCGTTCCGCCGCTTATGCTTGCCGTTATGTGGCGAAAAATATTGTGGCTGCTGGGTTGGCAGAGAAATGTGAAGTCCAAGTGAGTTATGCCATTGGGGTTGCTCGTCCTGTGAGTATTTTGGTGGAAACCTTCGGAACTGGGAAAGTGTCTGAAGAATTGCTGCTGGAATTAACTCGCAAGCATTTTGAATTGCGTCCGGCGGGCATTATCCAAGATTTCCATTTACGGACGTTACCGAGTCAACGGAATGGCCGTTTCTATCAAGATGTTGCGGCTTATGGCCACATGGGTCGTCCTGATCTTGATCTACCTTGGGAACGCACGGATAAAGCGGAAATTCTCAAACAAGAGGCGATGTCCGCTACCACGGCATAATAAGTCCCCAAGGGCATTAAACAAGGCTGAAAATCGACGAGAGACGTGCTGAGGTGCGTCTCTTTGTCGTGAAGGCAGGTTTGACAACTCGCTAACCGCTCGTTGAAAGCTAGACATTGATTGACATTGTTCAATTTTTGTTGACTTAGAAAGGGACGAGCGTGCAGACTCAGCCATAAATCCTGTAAAAAGGTAGGCTACCTTCGCCCGGGTCATCACACCCAAGTGTAAACGCCAGCACTTGGCCCTGTGGTCTGTAATTAAACAAAACACCAACGATGAGTGAAGGTAGTGTTACAGACGTAAAAAGCCCTTTGAAGTTTGTCGAGGCAAACCTTACAGTTTAACTG
>NZ_JAQMSD010000278.1 GCF_028330525.1 Spirulina sp. CS-785/01 | reverse complement strand
CTTCTGGGGTGACTGCTACTGCTGTTATCCAGTGACTATGCCCAGTGAGGGTGCGGAGTTCTTTCCCGGTCGGACTATCCCACACCTTCAGGGTTTTATCCCTAGACCCAGAAATGACCTGCCCTTCTGGGGTGACTGCTACTGCTGTTATCCAGTGACTATGCCCAGTGAGGGTGCGGAGTTCTTTCCCCGTCTGCATATCCCACACTTTCAGGGTATTATCATCTGACCCAGAAATGACCTGCCCTTCTGGGGTGACTGCTACTGCTCTTACCGTGCTACTATGCCCAGTGAGGGTGCGGACTAAAGCTCCGTCGGGAGAGTCTAAACAGGGGAATAAAGGACGCAACCAAGGCTTACCCTGCCATTGTTTCGCCTGTTGTAGCAATGCGACAATTTCCGACTCAGTATAAGACAACAACCGCCCTAATAACTGACCCGCTAACTGACTGCTCTCTTTCCCCACCACATGAGAAGATAACCGTAATGCCCCTTGAATCGTCTTTAAAACCCCTTTCTCCTCTGCCGACACCAACGGCAAGGCCAAATCATAATCATCAATCAGTGCTGTGATGCCCACTGCCTCTAACTTTTGGGACAAAAAGCCAAAATCAGTTAACCAAGCCACTAACCGCTTCACTTCCCCACCCTTAGCAAAATAACTGGGTTGGTGTCGTAGTAAATGTAAGCGGTTTTCTGGGACTTGTTGGCTTAACCAATGCCCTAACAAGGTACTCATAACGGCGCTCCCTCGGCTAGATTATCAGCAATACGGTGGTTAATTTCTTCTAAATCCACGCCTGAATCTTCTGCCTGTTCCTTGAGAAAATCACTAAACGAGGCATGATAGAGGGTGTAACGAGTTTCTCTCTCAACTTGTTGTAAGCGTAAAAACTGTTCCCAGTCTCGCAAAAAACGACGGAGACGAGATTCTTTCACTTGGGTTAACTGGACCAACAAACGACGGGACACCGCTTCTCGCACTTGGGACAACACATAAATTGTGCGAATTTTATCACTCAGGGAAGATTCCTCATTCATGCCCATAATCTGCCAGTGTTTCTGATAATACCGTTCTAACCCCTTGGGCAAGTCGTCTAAGGTCTCGCTGTGATAGAGTCCCTTGTGAATATCATTCAACACATAGCGCAAATACATAAAATTATTTTCGCTTTTCTCCACCAACTCCTTTAAAAATGCCTCTGGTGTGGAGGCTTTGGCTGTCACCCACTCCCGTATCTGAGGGCTGTTTTCTAGGCGTTTCTGGGCATAAAAACGGGCATCCAGCGCACTTTCGGCAGGGTATGCCATTAAATCAAACAGGGTTTGCTTGTCACAGAGGGGTAACGGCAATGCTTTGGGGCGTTTGGACAGGATAAAATAGACATTCTGGGGCAGGGCATCAGGAAGATATAAAATATTACTGCCTGGGGTCTGACTGGATAAGTCCACCTCGTCCAACGCATCCACTACAATGATGATTTTTTGCCCTGGGGGAAGGGTTTTACTGGCTCCTGCTAATAATCGTGCCAAAATATTCCCATCAGTGGTGGCCCTTTCCGGCAGACCGTCATAGTTGAGAGAATAACCTGCAATGAGTTGGGTACAGATATTCTCCAGAAATTGATCGGCCCTGATAATGCCTTGGGATTGAATATTAAAATGGGTGAGACAACGGTATTTGAGTAACTGCACCAATTTGGCCAAAATGGCACTTTTCCCCACCCCTGGATCTGCCTCTAAGATAAAATAACCTTTCGGGTTTTGCTGTAAAAAGGTTTTAATGGCCTCAAATACATAACGCCGCCCGACAAAATCTTGGGTTCTGTCCTCGATTACTGTTTCACATTCTTGGGGAATGGGAAGACGGGGTTTGGTCTGGTCGAAATATTGCTGTAAGGTTTCTCGAATTTGGCGGAGTTCGTCTTGAAGCCCGGTATCCAACTGTTGTAACAAATGGCAAATCTCCTCACGAGTCGCAATGTGGCGCAAATTTTCCTGTATCTCCCCTATTTGTGCCAATGTCTTCCCATGTAAGTCTAATAACATTCCTGCAAAGGCTTCTCCCCCCTTGGCTGCATCGTCTTTCAAGACTTCCCGTAGATTTTTGTTAAAATTTTCAACTAATCGTCTCGTCAATGCCTTCATCACATCCTCATAGTCCTCCAGAGGAGCAGCTAAAACCCCCTTTTGCTTCCCCTGCTCAAACAGCCAGGTCACAACCTCTCGCCATTCCTCCTCAGACAATACTTGATACTGGCGAAACTCATCCCCTTGTTGGGAAAAAAGGTGAACTAACTGCTCTTCTTGTAACGACTCAAAAAGGTTGAGTGTTTTGGCTTCCTGTTCCCATAAAAGCCAATAGTCCTCCGTCTTCTCCGCAAGGGTTTTTAAAGGTTTGCCAATCTCTGGAAAGTCGCGGCTAACATCTTCTAATGTCAACCCCACCGCCCGTCCTGCGGCCTTAGCCAAATCTTGATTGCGCAAAACATCACCACTCCTGCGGAGTTTATCAATTAACGCCCCTAAATTATTACCTACCATCCCTGCGGTAAAGTTACCAATGCCTGTAAAGACACCCCCCCCCGCCATCATTGACAATAACCCCAATACGGCTGTACCGGATAAGAGTCCTCGATTCAGCATCAAAATCCGTGCAACGTTCATGCTCTCTGCCTAATTCTTAAACTGCATCCGTGCCGTGACACGAGTGGCCGCTAAAAATAATAATATCCCAATTCCAGCAATAATCAGAGGAATATACCAAACCCCTAACCAACCCGTCCCTCGCACAAACGCATCTCTGGTTAAAATTAAATAATATCGTGCTGGGATAATATTAGAAATGATCGAGAGAGGGAAGGGAATATTCTCCACCCGGTAGATAAAACCGGATAAGAGAAAAGAGGTGAGGAAACCTGCGATCGCAGTTCCTTGAACCGCCGCATTTTGATTCCCCGCACGCACCCCCACAAACAACCCAAAGGCCACACTGGCACTCAGATAAACCAATGTTCCCACAAGAAGCGGAGTCGGTTCACCCGCAAAAGGAATTTTAAATAAAAAAGACCCCAACCCCATAATTAACACCGCTTCCCCAATGCCAACGCAGAGATAAGCCAACTCCTTCCCCAGTAACCACTCAAAGGCCGTCAGATCGGACGCATACACCTGTACAATCGTCCCCGTCTCCTTCTCTCGGACCATAGCAATAGAAGAAAGAATCGAGGGAAACACCCACAAGGCCACCGCATACACCCCAGGAACAATATACAACGCTTCAGACCGACCAGGATTAAACCACAATCGCACCTCGGCCTCAATCCCCGTTTGTCGGGGGAGTAAATTTTCCGTCTGCATAAAAAAGTTAGTCGTTGCGCGAATACTATTTTGAATCACCCTTGCATTATTCACATCCGTCCCATCTACTAACACCTGCACATCAACAGGAGTCTGACTCTTGATGCGACGGGAGAAGTCGGGGGGAATGACAACCGTTGCTTTGGCCACTCCTCGGTCAATGCTGGCCGTGGGGGAGTTATCCTCAAGGGGAGTAGGGATAAACTGTTGAGTTGCAAAGAGTCTCTCCACATACGTGCGACTGAGGGGACTATTATCGAAATCTTGGACACTGAGAGGAATATTTTTACTTTCGAGGCGAATAGCGAACCCATAGATGAGTAAAATGGCGATAGGGAGAATAAAAGCTAAAGCTACCGTGAGGCGATCGCGTCTAAACTGTGCCAATTCCTTCAAACATTGAGCCAGAATACGTTTCATAGACTAAATTCCCCTTAACTAGCGTAACCAGACTAACACTGTAGTGCCTTGACACAGCTAAAATAGTGCAATAGATAGGGTAGGCATTGCTACCCCTGTCAAAGTGACCTACTTTCCCCCCCCTCTCCCACCCTGGGGAGAGGGGGCTGGGGGGTGAGGGCGCAACAACTATAATCAAAGAATCACTCTAACAGTTTAACTGGTCATGACGTTTGGAGAAGTCGAAGCCATCAAAATTGCCGATTTAATGCTGTTTCAGCAAACCGGAGAGCATTTAACAGACTTAGAAACCATCGTACTACAGGGGTCTTGGCATAAAAAAACCTATGCTGATATTGCCCAAGCAGCCAATTTTAACGAAGATTATATTCGAGGAACAATTGGCTTAGAATTGTGGCGCAAACTCTCAGAAGCCGTAGGAGAACGAGTCGAAAAACGCAATTTTCGCACCGCCTTAGAACGCTGTTGGCAAAAGTTAGAATCGGGGGAACTAGAACAACGAGAAACTGTCAAGCCTTCGTTAGAAAACGTAACAAAATCTAGAGACATTCCCCGACCGGAAATTGAGAATTTCTTTTATCATACCTTAGCCCAACCCGGCTGTTTAATTCGCATCAAAGCCCCTTGGCAAATGGGCAAAACTACGCTGATGAATAAAGGGTTATACTATCGAGAGGAAAGGCGCGATCGCATCGCCCGATTCAGCCTTCGTTTAGCCGAATCTTCCGACTTTGCCAGTTTAGAAAACTTTGTCCTCTGGTTCTGTTTAAGTGTAACAGAAATCTTAGGCGAAGAAAACAAAGTCCAGCAGCACTGGCAGAGCAAACTAGGCAACAACAAAGTCAAATGTATGACCTATTTTGAGAAATACTTACTCACCGCAGAAACCCCCCTCGTTTTGGCATTAGACGACCTAGACCGCATCTTCTCCTACAGTCAAATAGCCGGAGAATTCTTAGGCATTCTCCGCACCCTCCACGAACAAGCCAAAACTAGACCCATCTGGCAAAACCTCCGCCTCATTTTAGTCCATACCGAAGTGTACGACCAACTACAAATTAATCAATCTCCCTTTAATGCCGGAACACAGATTAAAATCCCCGACTTTACCCCCACCGAAGTGCAACAAGTCGCCGAGAAAAACGGCCTCTCTTGGACAAAAGAACAAGTACAAAAACTGATGAACTTAGTAGGAGGACATCCTTATTTAGTCCAACAAGCCTTTTATTATTTGACCCAACGGGGATTAACCTTAGACGAATTATTAAACCATGCCACCGATGAAAGCGGCCTCTACGGCAACCATTTACGACGCTATCGGCAATATTTACAACAACATTCCCCAGACGGAATTGAAGTATTAAAAACGGTAGTGAGTGCTGACAGTCCGGTAGAATTTACAACCTTGCAAGAAAAAGAACAAGCGCAAAAGTTTTATAATTTAGGCTTATTCCGCTTTGAAAACCACAAAGTTTTAATGCGTTATCCTTTATATCAAGACTATTTCCAGCAATTATTATTGTGAGAATACCTTAACCCGTTTTAACGGGTTTACGCTCTTAGCCTTGGGTTTCAACCCAAGGGTTACTGTGGTGTCATCTTTTTTCTATCACCTTGACTACCTTAACCCGTTTTAACGAGTTTACGCTCTTAGCCTTGGGTTTCAACCCAAGGGTTACTGTGGTGTCAT
>NZ_JAQMSD010000277.1 GCF_028330525.1 Spirulina sp. CS-785/01 | reverse complement strand
GCGGCGGGTGTTCCTGCTAACGCAGGACTGACTAAATACAGGGTAGTGCGAATTAAGTCTGCATCGCGGGATGCTTGCGCCATTTTTTCTAAGGGGACCACCCAGATTTTTTCGTCTTCCCAACTGACGCGGTAACAGATGGCAACGGGAGTGTCTGGGGGATAATGTTGCAGCAGTTTATCTTGGGCGGTTTCCACGTGACGGGCCGCCAGATATAGGCATAAACTGGCTTTATGGGACGCAAGGGAGGCCAAGTCTTCCGCGTCGGGGACCGCAGAAGCACGGCCACTGATGCGGGTGAGGATGATACTCTGGACGAGACCAGGGACGGTGAGCTCTACCCCTAGTTTAGCGGCTGCGGCCTGATACGCGCCTAAACCGGGGATCAGTTCGACAGGGATATCTTCCTCGGCCAGTCGCTGCATTTGTTCATGGATGGCACTATAGAGGGTGAGGTCCCCGGAGTGGAGACGCACGACGGCTTTTCCGTTGCGCACGCGATCGCACATCATCGGTACAATATCCTCTAGGGTTTCGTGTCCCGTGGGAATTAATTCTGCATCTGGCCGCACATCCTTGACCAGTTGACGCGGCACAAGAGAGTTAGCATACAGGAGAGTATCCGCTTGGCTGAGGATACGATAGGCTTTAACGGTGAGTAATTCCGGGTCGCCCGGCCCGGCCCCGATAATGTAAACTGCTGGTTTTAAGGACATATTGGCTTTTTGTAGGTTAGAGTTTCTGATTGTCGCAAATTTAGCGATTTTCTGCGAGGGTTGTCCGGATGAAAGGGATGGGACTGGAATAAGGGAATTGGTAGATGCACCCTAGTTAAGCTCTGGAGTTATTTCAACTCCGGAGCTTTTTTTCACCCGATAGAGATAATATTTTTCATTATGGATGAAACTCTCGGTGAATTGAGCGAGTTTCTCTACTTGTAAACGGGTGTCAATCTGTAATTCTTCGTTTAAAATCAGTAAAATCTCGGAAATATCCGGTCGGTCTAACAGTTGTCTCACGTCTGCTATAATTTCAGCTTGAGTCATATTGCTTTGACGTTGGCGAGTAAATAGGGTAAAACTCCCTAATTGTTGGATTTCGGGATAATAGATTTTTTGGTTTAAATATCCAGAGATGGCGGCCATGGTAAAGTCCACACTCCCCACCATAAACAGTTCATCGAGTTTTTCTTGTTTAATATAGCTTGCCGTTTGTCGTGCCGCAGAAAACGGAATAATTAAATCTCGTCCAAAGGCAATTAACCCTGCAATTAATTGAGCGATTAAAATAATTAAAATTACGGTGTGCTTGCTTTTGGCTATCCAGCGATAAAATTGCTTAACCCTTGGGCGAGATATTGGCGTAATTTTAGCTATTGTTTGGGGTAAATATTCGCTAGTTTGATAATAATGAGATAACCACAAAGCAACGATAAGAACTAGGAAAATATACCCATAATGTCTAGGTGATCCCAAAAATTTTAGATAAGCAAATAACCACAATTTAACGGTGGCAATGCTATAAAAGAAAAGAGGAATAGGTTTGCGCAAAAAACTGCCTATAAAAAAGATAAAAAGACTAAGAGAAATTACCCCAAACAACGTTACAGCTAAAACATTACTATCTCCGGGAATTAAAATCAAAATATAACTACTCCAGAGACGAGATAAAACCTTCATTAAGTGATAAAAGTCCCACCGTATAAACCATTGAGTGAGTCCTCCTTGTAGTTGACTGTCTAAAGGAGGTATTAACATCCAAGTTGAAAAGATAACTCCTATAATATAAATTATTCCACTGGTTATCATGTCCCAAATAGGGGGGAAGGAGTCCGCACTGTCTGGAAATGACCAAAAATAATCTAAAATAAGGGTTAAAAAGAGGGCGAAAGATAGGATTAATCCATAGGCATTACTGTTAGCTAGAAAAAAGAGCGCAATAGCCAATCCTAAATAACTATTTTGGCGAGCTTTAAATAATACACAAAAAACAAATAAAAACAACAGAGAAAAGGCATAATTACGACTAATCAAGCAATACTCATAAAACGGATAATAACCAAAAATAAACAATCCCTTTTGTAGCCGAGAAAACGGGGCATATTGCAAAAAAAGATACACCGTACTTACCGCTAAACCCCAATGAAATAGCTGCATAATCACCGGATTATCCGTAACTTGATTTAAAGCCCATAAACAAAAATACCAAAGGACTGGATGCCCCTCATATTTAATCGTTTGGAGTAACTCAGAAAATGAGGGACTATCCCGTACAATTAACCAAACATTGACCTCATCTCGCCACATGGCATGATTGAGAATCCCCCCTAAACTGAGAAGCGTAAAAAGGGCGAACATTCCCCAAGGAAAAATCGGCAGGGAGTTGCTAAACTTTAGCAGTCTTTTGGCTTTTGATATCGGATAGAACACCACTTACAACCTGTCTCTAAATACGCTACTCTGGTAATCTGGTCATTATCCACTTTTCAAGGGCAGGAAACAACAGGGAATGAGACGAAATTGGCAACTTAACGAAACCCAATGGTTGATTTTACTTACAGTTGCAGCGATGATTTTATGGACGATTGACTTGGGGGGTGTGCCTCTGCGAGACTGGGATGAAGCGACTCATGCCCTAGTTGGGAGAGAGCTTTATCGCACCGGAGATTGGCTACACCTCACGTTTTTCGGTCATCCCTATTTTTATAAACCGCCTCTATCTTACTGGATTCTGGCTAGTAGTTATCACCTGTTTGGCACTGTGAATGAGTTTACCAGTCGCTTTCCCCTGGCGTTGATGACTGGGTTGGGGGTCCCTTTACTCTATCAACTGGGGAAAGAATTATTCCCCCAGAAACCCTCTCCTAACCCTCCGGCCTTGTTTTCTGCGTTGGTGTATCTGACGCTGTTTCCTGTGGTGCGTCATGGACGCTTGACGATGCTGGATGGGTTGGTGAATACTTGTTTTATTCTGCTGTTGCTGTGTTTGCTACGAGAACGACGACAGCGTGTGTGGGCAGTGGGGATTGGTTTGTGTTTGGCGGCGATTATGCTGACGAAGGGGGTTTTGGTGTTAGCATTATGGGCTATTGCTGGGGTTTTTGTCCTTGTGAACCGTCAATGGAAACTTTTTACTAACCCTTATGCTTGGCTGGGCCTTGTTGTGGGAATTGCCCTCACAGGGGCTTGGTATGGCGCACAGCTACAACATTATGGGCAGACCTTTTTTGAGGTACATTTCCAAGCACAAGGCTTCAATCGCCTCTCAAAAGCCGTAGAGGGCAATAGTGGCGCACCCTGGTATTATCTGCTGGAGTTGCTGAAATATGCGTTCCCTTGGTTGTTGTTTCTCCCTGCTGGGTTACTTTTAGCGGTGAAACAGCGTCATACGGACTGGGGAAGGTTGGTGTTAATTGGCACAATCCTGTTTTTGGGGACGATTACTTTGATGGGGACTAAGTTGCCTTGGTATATTCTGCCCTATTATCCTTTTTTTGCGTTGACGGTGGGGGGATATTTAGGGAAGTTGTGGGAGGGGAAGGGGAGATATTCTCGGTTTATTGCGGCTTTTTTGGGGGTGATGGGGGTGGCTTCTGGTGCTGCGATTGTTTATTTTTGGTATGCGGACCGTCAATGGCCGTTATTGTTGATGGGGGGTGTGTTGGGGGTGACGTTTGGCCTGGCGAGTTGGCAATTTTGGTGTAAAAGTCGGGGGTTTTTGCCGATTCTGGTGGTGGGGTTATATTTGGGTTATGGTTTGCTGTTTCT
Source organism: Spirulina sp. CS-785/01 (assembly GCF_028330525.1). Taxonomy (GTDB): domain Bacteria; phylum Cyanobacteriota; class Cyanobacteriia; order Cyanobacteriales; family Spirulinaceae; genus JAQMSD01. The sequence goes on along the minus strand of NZ_JAQMSD010000277.1, from coordinate 10,583 downwards.
GTCTTCGACGTGGGTTTGGGAGGTAAATGAACAGTTTCCGGTGACGGAGGTGGGCCGGTTGGTCCGTGAGGAAACGCCGGAGGATACGGTGGTTTATACGTCGTTTGCCTATAATCGGCCTAGTCTGGATTTTTACAGCGATCGCTGGGTTCGTCCTGCAAATCAAGATCAGTTACAAGAGTATTGGGAGAGTCAGCATTATTTGTTATTGGATCAAGGGACGGTAGATGCTTTAAATATCCCCCAATCCGCGATTTTAGGGAAGGCTGATGGGTTTATTTTGGTTTATCAATCAAGGGATTTGGAAAAGGGAACAGGGAACAGGGAATCGGGAATCGGGAATCGGGAATCGGGAATCGGGAATCGGGAATCGGGAAAGGGATTAGAGTATTTTTGGCTCACTTGAAGAAACCCAGTTTAAAAGTATTTTATCTTAATTGAGAATTGATGAGTTTAACCAAGAACAAATAACCAAGAACTATTGTTAATTGTTATATGAAATCCCTTGATTTGTATTAAATCAATTTATTGTAAGCCCTAAAGGGCTTACTACGAACTTATAACGATTAACTGGATGTCATATTAATTATTAAGTCTGTTGTTGTTGGGGAATTTCAATCATAAATTTTGTTCCTTTTCCTAATTCAGACTCACAAAGTAATTGGCCTTGATGGGTTTCGGTGATGATTTGATAACTAATGGATAATCCTAACCCTGTTCCTTTGCCGACGGGTTTGGTGGTGAAGAAGGGATCGAAAATATGCTCAACTTTAGAGGCAGGAATGCCATTAGCATTATCTGTAATACATATTTTAACAATATTGTCAACTTCTTCTGTGGTGATTTCAATTTGATTGGGATTGTTTTCTAGTTCAGAATAAGTTAAGTCTTGACTCTTTTCTTCTAAGGCATCAATGGCATTACTAATTAAGTTCATAAAAACTTGATTTAACTGTCCGGCATAACACCCAACGGGGGGTAAGTCGCCATAATTTTTAATAATTTGAATTTCGGGTCGTTCGCTTTTAGCTTTGATGCGATTGTAGAGAATCATGATGGTGCTATCAATGTTATCATGTAAGTTAACGGCTTTCATTTCGGCTTCGTTGAAGCGGGAGAAGGTGCGGAGGGATTTGACGATTTCTTTGATACGATCTGCCCCTAACTTCATAGATTTTAACATTTTGGGTAAGTCTTCGAGGAGGAATTCTAGGTCAATGGCTTCTATTTCTTCTTCAATTTCTGGGGTGGCTTCGGGGAAATTATCTTGATAGAGTTGCAGTAAGTTGAGAATATCGTTGGTGTATTCTGTGGCATGGGTGATGTTGCCATAAATAAAGTTAACTGGGTTATTAATTTCGTGGGCGACTCCGGCGACTAATTGCCCTAAACTGGACATTTTTTCGCTTTGAATGAGTTGGGTTTGGGCTTGCTGTAGTTCTCGATAGGCCCGTTCTAATTCTAAGGTTTGATTGCGGGATTGTTCGTAGAGTTCGGCTTGATTTAAGCCTAAAATGAGTTGGGTGGCGACGGCTTCGATGAGTTCGACTTCTGCTTCAGTCCAAGGGCGTTTTTCGGTGACTCTGGCTATGGCCCAGGCCCCTTGGCGACCGGACTGGGTTTGGACGGGATAGGCGAGTAAGGCGGTATAGTTGAGTTGTTGGAAAAAGTTGCGAATGTCTGGGTCAGGGTATTGGTCGATGTTGTCGATTCTCAGGATTGTTCCTTGTTGGATGCGTTCACTGACCGCAGAGAGTTGCGAGACGGGGGATTTACCGAGGATGCTGGGGAGGTGGTCTTGTTTCCGTTCGTGGACAATGTTCCAGTAGGGGGTTTCGTCGTCTTCAATGTACCAGATGAAATAGGCGCGATCGACAGTAAAGGCGTTGTAGATTTCTTGGACTGCGGTTTCGATGACGGTATCGAGGTCTAGGGATTGACGGATGCGGTCCACGAGACGGTTAAGGAGGCTTTCTTGTTCGGCTTGTTGTTGCAGGAGGAATTCGGTTCTTTTTTGTTCGGTGATGTCGTTATTGGTCCCAATGACGCGATAGACTTGGCCGTTGTCGTGGTGGAGGGGATAGAGGGTGGTTAACCACCAATTGGTTCGACCTTTGAGGGTAATTTGGTTGGTGTATTGGACGGTATGGCCGCATTGGATGCAATGGGAAACTTGCGATCGCAGTTCCGGTTCTCGGTCTTTTCCAAACACCTCTGCGAGGGTTTTCCCGGCGATTTGGTCGAAGGTTAAGTTATAATATTCTAAGTTAACCCGATTCCAACTTTTAAAGATATATTCGTTGTCCTCGGTGACATCAATGACGAAGAATCCCACTTCTATGCCATCGTAAATACTGCGTAACAGTTGTTCCTGTTCCCGAATGGCGATTTCGGCTTGTTGACGTTCGCTAATATCCCGGGTAATGGTGGCCATGGCGTAGGGTTGGCCGGTGTCGGGGTTGGTGAGTCGATAACCGGAATAGTCCACGGGGATGAGGGTTTGGGTGGCCAAATTTTTAAACCGGACTTCTCCTCGCCAAAATCCCTGTTCGATTACTGTGGGGATAATTTCATTTTGAAAGACGGGGATATCTTCGGGCCAAATGCAGTCGAGGACATGGAAAGAAGACACAGACTCAGACTCAGATAATCCTAGCATACGGCGGCCTGCGCGGTTGATAAAGAGGGGTTGTCCCTCTAGGTTGGCCATGCCGATAAAATCATTGCTATTCTCGATGAGAATCCGCAGTTTATCCTGTTCTTGTTCGGCTTGCTTACGATGGGTGATATCAATAATGAGGCCATCCCAAATAATATCCCCGTTGTCTTGGAGATTGGGTTGAGAGAAACCTGCCATCCATTTGATGTTGCCTGATGGGGGAATGATTCGCCATTCGTGTTCCCATTGCTGTTGTTGCTGGGTGGCCTGTTCAATGGTTTTTTGAAAGAAGGGGAGATCATCGGGGTGGATAATTTCCCACATGAGATGTTCTTTTTGTTTGACTTGCTGGGGATCAAGTTCATAGATGGTTTTTAAACTGGGACTGATGTAGATGAAGTCTGCGGTCCCCTTGACTCGCTGAAGATATTGATAGATGATGCCGGGGAGATTTTGACTAATGGCGGCTAAACTGGCGGTTTCTGTGGCGTTGTAGGGGGTTGGGGGTTGTTGTAAGGGGGTGAGGAGACTGTCGATGCTGAGGGGGTTGCCTTGGGTGTCGGTGGTTAGCCAGTAGCGATCGCGGATTCTGCGGGTCTCTCCATCGGGTAAGATAATCGAATATTCTAGTTCTCCTCCTTGGGTTCGTAAGGCGGAGTCTAGGGTTTGTTTCACGCGATCGCGGTCTTGAACCACAATACAATGGAGATGATCTTGGGGCGTTTCTTGCCACCCGGCCCAAGACCGTTGATAGAGTTTCTCGGCCGCGGGATTAAGATAGAGGAGGTCTAAGTTGTGGGGATCAAGCGATCGTAACCCGTCTTGCATCCGTTCACAAATGCCGCTTAACCAGGAAGGAGAATGGGCAAAAGGAGGGACGGTTTGGGATAAAGCGTTAGATCGTTGAGGCATAACCAAAGTGAGGATGGGAGACTCTATTTGTATTATATTGTGGGGCGTTTCTGGGCGGTGTGATCCCTTCCCCCCATGAATGGCAAGGGATGAATTTTCCCCCATGCTTCCCCGTTTCCCCCTAATCTTACATTGTCATCCCTGTAAAACCTCATCAAGCAAGGGTTTAGACTGCTATGTCACCTATTCTTCATTCCACAGTTGTTCGAGACGACTTCGCCAAGCGGCTAATACCCGGTTGCGACTGTCTTCGCTTTGTTCTAAGTCCCCTAACATTCCTTCTTGATAAAAGCGTTCTAGTTGCTGCATGGTGGTTTCTAAGTCTTGTCCTTTGGCTTTGGCGGCCCGGATAATTTGGCGGACTCGTTGTTCGACGAGACGGTCAAAACAGGTGTTGAGTTTGTCTTGGTTTAAGCGGATTAAACGCGCGATCGCATTTTCTAAGTCTTCCGGAGTCAGAGTATTCAGTCGATGTTCATACACCCCCCAGAGAACCCCCTGATAAAGAGCATATTTCGCCTCTTGAGTGGTGTCAAAGTTCCCTTGTAGCAGTTGTTCAAAATAGACTTGGGCCTGTTGGCCAGGGGCAATAGGCAGCATCACCCGCAACCAACTCAAATCTTCCGACAGTAAGGCCAATAAACGAAAGTCCTCTGTCACCACCTGCCACGTTTCTTGACTCGGTTGTTCAACTGTTGTCTGGGGAAAGAGTTTTTCTAAGATGGCTGTGATGGTATCTAAGTTCATTGTTTTGTTGGTTGTTTGATAAGTATTCAGATATTCTTGATCTGTTCGTAGTAAGCTCGCAAGCGAGCTTCTTTCACCCCTGACAGTGTAACAGCTAAACTTTTTGATTTTTCATTTTCTGATTGTTCTATTAACCCGTTTTAACGGGTTTCAGCTATTAGCCTTGGGTTAAAACCCAAGGCATATTAAGGTAGCTTCTAAAGCCCTCTGCCCTCTGCTTTCCGCTTTCTGCCTTCTGCCTTCAGATTATCTTGATCTTAACTTTGACAAGCCGTCTGTTGACAGGGGACAGAATCGACCTACAGTATAAAGCCCAGCAAATTTTTGTAATCACTCACGGCCAATGCACATTCATCCCGAAAAACCGCCCTTGATTTCTGTTGGCATTGCACCAATTGGCTATATTTCCATTGGAATTGTACCCATGGGGTTTATCTCCATTGGGGCAGTCCCCATGGGAGTTGTCTCCATTGGGGCTGTTTCTATGGGAATTGTCTCCGCCGGGACAGTGGCCATGGGAGTTATTGCAGCAGGGTTTCAGTCTATGGGCATTGTCAGTGTAGGCCCTATGGGGATGGGCAATGTTCGCTTTCCGAGAGGGGAAATGATGGAACATAAAGAACAAATGCACAATCCTTCCCCAGCGTCAGAGATGGAAATGCCCATGGAATAATTTGGGACAATTAACAATTAACAATTAACAATGGTTGTTTGTTGTTTGTTGTTTGTTGTTTGTTCTCCCCCATCTCCTCTTTGTGTCCTTTGTGTCTTTGTGGTTCAACCGTCAACTATCAACTCCCCCATCTCCCCCATCTCCCCCATCTCCCATTCCCTAAATAAATTCAACTCTTTTCTTGTAGTCGTTTGGGTTTCAGATAAAGGGCTTCTAACACCACTGCCCCTCCTGCGACCCAAGGCGGCACAATTAATGCCCCAACGATACCTAACACCTGTGCGCCCCCTAACACGGCTAGAAGTTGATATATGGGGGGAACACGGACGGTATTTCCCACTAATAGGGGGTCCAAAACGTAGGTTTCGACGTTTTGGACGATGACGAATAATAATAACACCCAAATAAATAACCAACCCCCTTGGGCAATGGCCACAATTAATGCAGGTATCGCGCCTAAAATGGGGCCGAAGAAGGGAATTAAGTTGGTAAATCCGGCAATGACTCCTAAACCAATAGCAAACTCGGTTAAGCCTAAGAAGCGGAGGCCGATGCTGGTGGCTGTGCCTAAAATGAGGGAAACTAAGATACGGCCTTGGATGTAGCTGCCCATGCGTTGACTGACGGGCATAACTAGCGATCGCAATCTATCTTCCCAAGGCTGTGGGAATAACTCCACAATACCATCAATTAGGTTCTCTGACCCCGCCAGCATATACCCAGACAGCAACAAGGCCAGCAATAAACTCAAAAATCCCCCAACAATCCCCCGTGTGAGACCATAAGACCGCACCACTAACTCCTGAGAGGTACGAAACCCCCAAGAAATTAATCCCTGAATATCAAAAAATTCCCCCAGTTGGTCCAACACAGAGGGATCACTCAATCCCAACCGAACAATTAAATCTTGGGCTAAACTCTCCAAGACATCTAAATAGGAGGGCAATTTCCGCACTAATCGTTCAATTTGTTGGGCTACGGTGGGGCCGATAATTAAGCCAAACAACACTAAAACCCCTAACACCCCTAAATAGACTAATAATACCGCCAACCAACGGGGAATTTTTGCCCGTTCCGCCTGACGGATGAGGGGGGAGAGGGTGGAAGCAATGACGACGGCCACCATTAACACGACCACCAGCCACCGGAGTTGCCAGAGTAAGACTAACAATAACCCCCCTCCTGCAAGGGAGAGGAGGGTGGACAGGGAAAGATTCACTCGCCATTCCGACATCGGCTTTTAATCCCCACTAATATGCACAAAGACTTGTCTTTCATGACCCCGGGCCCGATGTTCCCAAAGGTAAATCCCTTGCCATGTTCCCAGTACAAGGCGACCGTTGGCAATGGGGATTTGTTCGGAGGTGTTGGTGAGGACGGAGCGAATATGGGCGGGCATATCGTCTGAGCCTTCGGTGCTGTGGAAGTAACGGCGACTTTCGGGGACGAGATCGGCGAAGAAGTTGGATAGGTCTTTGAGTACGTCGGGGTCGGCGTTTTCTTGAATGACGAGGCTGGCGGAGGTGTGGCGGATGAATAGGCTACACAGTCCGGTTTTTACCCCCGATTCGGCGACGGCGGCTTCGACTTGGGAGGTGATTTTCTGAAAGGATTTCCCGTTGGTGCGGATTTTGAGGATGTCTTGGGTGAGTTGTGCTTGAGGCATAGCAGTATTCAGTAATCAGTAATTCATTAATAATGATTGGGGAGGACTGGTATCCCAATGGCTTTGTCCAGAAACTCACTCAGAATCAGGTTTTTGCCTAATTTTGGGCGGTTTTGCGTTTCTGGCGCGTCCAGTAATATACTAATCAGGAATGGGTTTCTCTCCCAACTCTTTTCTGGCACGGATGGATTGAGGGACGGGGTTACTGCATACTTTGTGATTTTTGTCAAATTAAAGGGGTGGTTTGAAGTAAAAATCATGTAAGCGGGTTGGGGGGTAGGCTGGGTTGACTGGGGGAAAGGTGACGGAGTGATGGGGGGTTGAGGAATTGGCTGAAAATTTGGTTGTTAATTCCCTTCTGATTATATTTTTTTGTCAAGGGGGGTATTTTGTCAAATCCCCCATTCTGCCGTTGCTGCGATCGGAGCGATTTTTTGGTTAATTTTTGTAAAATCCGGGTTTTTGATACAAAGGTTTAATGGTTTCGTGATTTTGTATAAATTTATTTTAACATTATTATCCATTGTTCATTATCCATTATCCATTAATTAATCAAGCCAGCCAAAACTTGAGAATAAATAACAGGGCTAAAACCCACATTCCCAGATTAACTTCTTGGGCTTTTCCTTGCATGGCTTTAATAATAGGATAGGTGATTAAACCTGCCGCGAGTCCATCGGCGATGGAGTAACTCAAGGGCATAATAATAATCGTGAGAAAGGCAGGAATCGACTCGGCGGGGTCATCCCAGCGAATACTTTTCACACTTCCAGCCATGAGGACTCCGACTACAATTAAAGCGGGGGCTGTGGCATAACCGGGGATGGCTTCAAAGAGGGGAATAAATAAGAGGGCAATGAGAAATAAAACGGCGGTCACAACGGCAGTAAATCCACTGCGTCCCCCTTCAGAAATGCCGGAGGCAGATTCAATATAAGTGGTTACGGTTGATGTTCCAAAAATTGCTCCGGTTGTTGTGCCAACTGAATCGGCCAAAAAGGCACGATTAACCCCCGGAAACTTGCCATCGTCTTGGATATAGCCGGCTTTTACCCCTAGTCCAGTGACTGTGCCGACGGTATCAAATAAATCGACAAAGAGGAAGACAAAGAGAATGGAAAAGAGTTGCCAAACGTTGGTAGTGAGGAGGTTTCCGAGGCCCACAAAGGCTTGACCCACTAAATCAACGGGAGGGGTGGGAAGGGCAAGGAGTCCTTGGGGAGGTGGGGAAATTTGTAAGAGCCATCCTAAAATGGCGGTGGCGAGGATGCCCCAGAGGAGGGCCCCTTGGATGCGTCGGACGACAAAGGCGGCGGTGATGAAAATGCCTGCGATCGCCATTAAGGTATTCGGGTTGCCTAAGTCTCCTAATGTGGTAGTTGTCGCCTCACTGGCCAGAATAATCCCAGCCCCTCCCGTTTCTGGACTCCCAGACAGGGCAATATAGGCGATAAATAAGCCAATCCCTGCGGCAGTTGCGTGTTTAATGGCATCGGGGATAATTTGTACAATGATCGTCCGCAGGTTGGACAGGGTGAGTAAAATGAACACAATGCCTTCTACAAATACTGCGGCTAAGGCGGCACGCCAGTCAATGCCTAAGCCTAAAACCACGGTAAAGGCAAAATAGGCGTTTAACCCCATACCAGGGGCTAAGGCAAAGGGAAATTTGGCATAGAGTCCCATAATGAGGGTAGCAATGGCTGCGGAGACTCCGGTGGCAATGACTAATTCTCCAAATAAGTCTCCGGCTTCTTCGAGGAAGATGGCATTGGAGAGAATGCCGGGGTTGGCCACCAGAATATAGGCCATGGTGACAAAGGTGGTGATGCCGGCCAGTATTTCTCGGCGGAAGTCGGTTTGTAAGGCGGTGAAGTTGAAATATTGGGCAATGGGATGAGTTGCCCCTCTGTTGGGTGGGGTGGGTGTCTCTGGGGGTTGAGGGTTGTCAGTGTCGTGAGTCATTCTCAATGATCATTTAAGCAGTTACGCGCTCTATTTTGGCGTATTTTGGGATGCTTGGTTGTTGTGGATTTAGCATTTTTTTGGCTGAATGTCAATTCGTGGCAGAGGTGATAGTTGATAGTTGATAGTTGATAGTTGAACCACAAAGACACAAAGAACACTAAGAGAAAGAACGGTAAGAGACTGTTTTGTGAAAGCTGGTAGTTATGGCACTCCTGGCATTACGAAGGGGGGGGAATTTGTTGGATTTTTGGAGCGAGGAAGGGGTCTACAGGTGCGGCTCTATTTCCCATTATCAATATATACCCTTGTCAAGTCAATGTCAAGGGGGTTTTTAGAAAAAATGCCAGCATTAATCCGCTCCTCCTAAATCCCTTAATAAGGGGTGCTTTCACTCTTTTCTCTCCTTTTCAAGGAGGGTGGGGGGGATCATCCAGTCAACCTAAATACTTACGAAAAAATCGTGTTTGAGGGATACAATAAAATGGGTTGTTATAAGTTAATAACGGTTTGATTTTTAGAAGGCCAAGACAATGCTAACTTTTTATTATCATCCTCTCTCCCCTATTGCACGTCGCGTTTGGATTGCACTGCTTGAAAAGGGGTTATCATTTGACGCTGTGGTAATTAATCTCAATGGACAACAAAAAAAGCCCGATTTTTTAAAACTTAACCCCTTTCACCATGTCCCGGTTTTAGTGGATGGGGATTTACGGATTTTAGAATCTTTGGCAATTTTAGACTATTTGGAGGCGCAATATCCTAGTCCCTCTTTACTCCCGCCAACTCCTGCTACAATGACAAGTGTGCGGATGGTGCAGATGGTGACAATTAATGAGCTTACCCCTAAGTTACCTGCGTTGGTGATGTCCAGGGAGTCGCCTGAAGGGGATGAGGGACTATGGCAGCAAATTCAGACGATTTTAGGGTTTTTGAGCGAACAGTTGGGGAATGGGGCTTATTTTGGGGGAGAGTGTCTCAGTTTAGCGGATGTTACGGCAGGGACCGCTTTTCCGTTCATGACGCGGTTGGGGGTGGAGTTGCAAGGATATCCTACTTTGGCTGCATGGTATGATCGCATCCTCGCACGGGAGTCTTGGCAAAAGAGCCAATTTGATGAGGAGGGGTTTGATACTTGGAAGCGTTGGCTATTGTTGCAAATTAAACGTCGTCAACGACGGAAAAAATGAGGTTCATGGGGCTTTTTCTAGACCATTGACAAGGGACTTGGAGCAACTCAACAATGATTGCTAAAAACTAATAAGCAGATTCACAATTCTCATGTTACCTTAACCCGTAAGCGACCTGAGCAGCCCAATGCCCGAAAAAGCTGGAGATTGAGCATTTTCGCAAAAACACCTTCAACCTATGCAAACTCTTACCGCCAGAACGATACAGGCTTTTAAATCTTCTCGTGTCAGATCGGGAAAATCGTCGATAATTTCTGCTTCGGTCATTTCGGACGCTAGGTATTCAAGGACTTCATAAACTGTAATTCGTAAGCCTCTTACACAAGGCTTACCACCGCGTTTATTCGGTTCGATAGTTATATAGTTTCTGGAATGCATATAGCATTTTCAAATGAGGAGTAAACTCCCATGGGGGTTTACTCTAATACTAAAAACCCCCTATATACCTGATTCCCTGTTCCCTGTTCCCTGTTCCCTGTTCCCTTTGCCAAACAAGTCAGTTTACAACTCTGATGAAAACGCTATAGATTAGTATTTTGTTCTTGCTATTGATACAATTTTAGATAGGGACGCAGACTGGCTTCACCTAATGCTGGATCACCAGAGAGAAAGGGTTAACCTCTAGTAGGCGATTTACTCGACTTTTTTTGACATTAGGCCACAAAGCCATACTTATACCCATCCTTACGATGAATCACCTTTGAGACATAAGAGAGTGAAGTTCCTAATCTTTTTCGCTCTTTTGGATAAATCTCGCATCTTCCGTTCGAG
>NZ_JAQMSD010000276.1 GCF_028330525.1 Spirulina sp. CS-785/01 | reverse complement strand
TTTCTGGTGTTGCCCTTGTTTCAGTTCCTGTTCTTCTTAACGAAGTCAAAAGTCTTCCTAGGAGTTAGTACTTGGCTTGAGGCCGAGCGTTTCAGTTCCTGTTCTTCTTAACGAAGTCAAAAGCCCCATGGCTACTGGTACGGATATAAGTACCAAGAAAGTTTCAGTTCCTGTTCTTCTTAACGAAGTCAAAAGGGCAGGGTTATAGAACCCCCACCACGCGCCAATTATAACACCCCAAATATGAGGGGGTCAAGCCACCCCCCAAATTATTGCAACACCTTCGCAATAAACCCCCACAAAAAAACGCCAAAACCCAGACAGGACAAGGGATATGAGGGGGTCAACGCCAGAATGCACCTTACAGCCAATTGCCGACCCCCTCATATTCCCCACCCCAAAAAACCGCAATTTCCTATCCTCCCACCATTCCACCCCCTACCCAAACTGTTGACTTAGCGGAAGGTCTGAGGGAAAAATAAACAACAACTGTTGAACAAGCGGAAGGTCAACCCCCCCAAACCAAAAAAATATTGATTTTTTTAAGATTCTCCCCCTTCCACCCCCACCCAGACCGTTATATAGTAAAAATCAGGAGTTCTCAATCAATATCACCTTTTACTAGCAGCAAGAGGGACAAATCAAGTAACCTAACCATAGACCACCCAAGGGACATGAAACCATGAACCCCAACCTACTGCTGCAAATTTTTGGAAATAGCGATATTCTGGTCAACCAGCAAAAAGGGTATGAAACCTTACAAGATATTAGAGGAGAAAAAGACCTAAAACAATACAGTCAACACCATTATCAACAGTACAAAAAAGGTAAATTAGCCGTTCAATTTCCTTTAATTGAACAAACCCTCCAACACCTACAACAACAGTATCCCCACGAGTCCTTCATTATCCTCCCCTTACTCACCGACCAACGTCCCTGGATTAAAGAAAAAACAGGAACAAAAGGAGACGACTGGAAACTGATTGCCAGTAAAGATGGTCATTGGTGGGAAAATATCTTAAAAGATTGGAGTCAACAACAAAACAAAACCTGTCATCCCCGCATTTTCAGCATCGAAAGCGAAACCGACGTAAGTGGGGCTGCCAACTGGGAAAAAATGGCTAAAGAAATTAACCTCTATTTGGCTAATCTTTTTACCGTAAATGACGCTCAACTCGACTATCATTCCCCAGAAAAAAAACTCCCCATTAACCGTCTCTTTATTCAACACAGTAGCGGCACACCTGCCCTCAGTAGTGCCTTGTACTTGTGGGGAGTCGAACAGAAATTACAAGGGGTAGAAGTGGAGTTTATTTACATCACCGAAAACGAAGACTACACCCCCTCCAACTCCCTCCTTTTACATACCGCTACCCAATGGCAATGGCGATTAAAAGTTCCGCAAATTCAACAATTATTAGCCATTCAAGATTTTAGCGGAGCAAGAGAAATTGTTGAGAGTCATATTGAGGAATCGTTCCACCGAAATCAGCAAAAAGTTCCTGATAATTTTCAAGCCGTTCAAAAAGAGTTAAAAACTTTAGACCAAGCGGTATCTCTTAACCTCAGTAAAATGCAAAACACCTCTCAAGGGGAGAGTTTAACGGGTCGAGAGGCAGTTTTAGAACGGCTCAGTATTGCCCTTTGGAGTGAGTTTGCTTTCCGCAAACGAGGACAATGGATGCACTGGTATTTACGAGTGGCCGGAGCATTTGAATTGACCATTTGTTTATTATTAGAACAACAGAGTCAAGGACAATTTACATGGCAAGGACGGGATTTAATTTATACCCCTCCTAGTGACCCCAAACAGCAAGTTAAAATTAATCGGCTAAGTATTGTAACACTTGTTGTAGATTTATTGACAGATGGTGATTTTAAGGATAATAAGAAAATGGCTAAACGCTATCCCTTTTTAACCATTACTCCTATCACCAAAACCCCAGACTGGAAAGCCTTTAAGCGATTTTATACCACGGATTGGCAGATATTAGAGGAAGCAATAAGCCATCGAGAAAAACAAGGGTTTACCCATTTAAGAAATAGTTTATTTCATAGTTTAGTGGGAGACTCTATAGACGAAGACTTAGATCAGAGTAGTCGCCAATACGAAATTACCGACTCCAACCACCCGACAGAAGTAGCGATTCAGCATCTCTATTATTTGTTAAGTTTGGCTAACCTAAAACCCGAAATTGAACAAAGAATGGCAAAATACCAGCACAAAGTCACCCAGTTAAAGGAGCAGTTAAAACTGTTGTATTAAACCGATAGCTCCTTGGGTTGAAACCCAAGGCTAAGAGCGAAAACCCGTTAAAACGGGTTAAGAGATTAAAAGGAAAGTCTAAAATTTCCCTATTCCCTATTCCCTGTTCCCTTCTTCACCAAAACAATGTGGTTAAATCAACAACAAAAAGCCTATTCCACCTCCCCATTACCCCCAGACTCACCCCCCTTCGCTATTCATCCCGTAAGCGGAGAATGGCAGGAAAGCCCCGCCCTCACCAGTCAGTATAGTTGGGGTGGGGGGGCATCCCAGGCGGCTTTTCAAGACTTACCCCCCCTCGATGACACCCTTACCCAACTGGGTGTCCTCACCTTTGGCCCCGTCCAACAATTCCTCGGTGGGGGGCAAAAACTGCGCGACTGGGCTGTTGCGTCTTGGTTGTGTCACTACCTGACTGCTGTGGTTATCCACCAATGGCAACAACAGGGCGGTTTTGTCCTCCTCCCCCGACATCGCCCCACCCCCCTCTCCCGTTGGCTGCAAGGGGAAACCCTCCCAGCGTCGGAAAGTGACCTCTTTTGGCAGCCAGAATTGCCCAATATTATCACGGGGTTGCATCCATGCAAAGAGGGCTGGCTGGCGGAGATAGAAGCCCAACTCCAAGCGGAATGGAGTCGCTTTGTTGAATGCCTGGAAACTGCCACCCTCGCCTATGACCGCCACAAGCACCAACGCCGCCTCCTAGATGGGGTAGGCTGGAAGGTGATTAAAGATAATAACCGCTATCTCTGGTCAGTCTATGGGGAAACCGCCCCTTTTGACCCCGACACCCTCAGTGATACCAGTCGCCACCTCCACCAAAAACTAGAGTCGGATAAACTCAGTCGCAACTGGCGCGGACGCTGGTGGGCGGGGCGGACTAGCCCCAGTGCGGGCAGTTTGTCTATCTGGCATCCTGGTCTGCGACCCATGGACGACCGGGGGAAATGGGGCATCCCCCGTGCTGCCTTGGAGGAATGGTGGGGCCGGACGGTGCAGGAGAAGGGGCTAGAGGGGCTTTTTTCAGAGAGCGATCGCCTGAACAGCATCGAATTGGTAAAACGTCTCGCCTCCGTCCCCGAAATCATCGAACCCACCCTAGAACACCTTTGGCAGCAAACCCCACCCCCTTGCCCGTGGGGTCGTTTTCCAGACCGAACTGCGATCGCCGCCGCCTGGGTAACACAACACCCCCACCTCCAACCCCCTTGGAATGACCAAATCGAACAATGGCATCGACAACACCTCCACGAACGCCCTCGGACAAAATGGGGCATTCCCGCTTGCGATGACCTCAACCCCCCCTTTTACCATCCCAGAGTCCTAGAACGGCGCAGCATCGACGACCCAGAGCAACAAAAACACTGGGATGCCACCGTCGGTCAAGCCCCTTGGGAAAGTGCCATAGAATGGACCGTCGGTTGGCGAGGAGACGGCGACCATATCGGTCAATGGCTCTCCGGAGAACAATACATCCAACAGAACCTCCCCTGGGCCCAATGGCATCCTGACCCCGAAAAAATCGCCCAATACAACCTCAACCACCCCCCACCGACCCTAGACCCCAACACCCCCCGCCAACTCGACCTCCCCCACCTCCTCGACCTCTCCGTCCTCTTTAGCCAATGGAACAGCCTCCTTTATCCCCTCGTGGAAACCCACCATTGCGGCAAAGTCATCTTTGCCGGAGGAGACGACTTTCTCCTCCTCGGCCCCCTCACCGAACTTACCCCCCTCACCAGCGACCTGTACAACCTCTGGCGCGGTCAAACCACCCCCCTCACCCAACCCCTCAGTGATGGTTGGGTCAACCACCAGGGGCAAACCTACCCCGTCCCAGGACACAAAATGGACTTCAGCCTAGGCATCGTCATCGCCCAACGGCGCGTCCCCCAGTCCCTCTTACATCGAGGACTCACCCAAGCCTACAAAACCGCCAAAGACCAAGGGAGAAACCGAGTTTGTGTACAAGTCTTATTCAATAGCGGTCAGTCCCTGCAATGGGTTTGTCCCTGGGACCTCTGGCAACTCCTAATGGACTGCACCCCCCAACCCAGCGAACAAACCGACTTAAACCGATGGGAAAAATTACTCAGTTATTTCGACAGCACCCGCCTCCAAGAAACCCCCATTTTCACAGTACAAGACCTAATTACAACCCTGTGGGAAGGAGTCGGACTCCCCCTCAACTGGGAACGAGACATCGAACCCTGGACCTATGACCATGAAGACATCCTCAAAGACTGGCAATGGTGGGTCAACTGGTTAAGCCTGCGAACCTTCCTCAGTCGCCAACAGCAAGCCAGAGAACAGTTAACAGTAATCAGTAATCAGTAATCAACTATTCCCTATTCCCTTATTCACCAACAACCAACAACCAACAATAAACCAATGTGGTATCGAATTACACCTGCGGGAACAATTGCCCTAGCTAACCTAACCCCCATCGGTCAAAACAGCGGCCAAGTCGGCTGTCGCTGGCCGCCCAACGGTCATCACCTCGCCGCCTGTTTGCAATTTAAAAAAGAAAAAGGCAGTAGCCAACTCTGGGGGCCTTTCTGGACCCAAGGAGACCAGCGCATCTATATCCCCCTCCCCCTCCCCGTCTATTGCCTCGACTCAGACCTCCAACAACACAACCCCCCCCAACGTATCTTTCGCTTTCAATGGCGAAACCAACAATGGCACGTCCAACCCGACCACCAAAACCAACCCATCCAACAAATTGGCGGACAATACTTAATCACCGGAAACGCCCTCACCAGTCTTTGGGACCAAGGCCACACCACCCTCACCCCCCAACAACTCGTCCCCCTCCCCTGGCAAACCCTCACCCTCAGCCATAACCGTCGGGACAACTACCAAGTTGCCGAAGAAGGGGGCTTTTACGCCGAAATGACCACCCTCCTTGACCCCGGTTGGTCTATCCTCGTCAAAGTCTGGGGCGACTACCACCCTCCCACCTGGAGTACCCTAGGGGCAGGCGGTACACCCGTCCGCATCCACCCCCAACCAGACATCGACGACCAATGGTTAACACGAGACTGTCCCCACCCCCAAGGGGCCATTCTCCTCACCGGGGCCCTCTGGCAACACCTCGACACCTCCCTCTCCCTCCCTTACCCCCCCCTCGACCTAGAAACCTACGTCGCAGACCTCCCCATCCCCTGGCAAACCTGGGCAAAAACCCCAGACCCCAATGCCTCCCAACTCACCCCAGGGGAATGGCTGACCCCCCCAGGGGCGGTCTATTTTTGGCCCGGAGACTCTCCCCTAAAAGCGTCTCAACCCTACCCCGACCCCCATCAACGCCATACCTTGGGATACGGTCATCTCTGGTTATTTTAGAGAATCGTAAGGTGTGTTCAACCACCCAAAACCTTGACTCTGATTCAAAACTGAACATTGGTTGAACGCACCAACCCCTCCCTATTTCTGGTGTTAAAATAATCAAAAATTGTCTTCTAAATCTAAACAATTATCATGCAAATTCAAATCGCTTTACCAGATGATTTAGCCCATTCCTTGCAATCCAAATGGGGAAATTTAGAACACCGACTCCTAGAAATGATTGTCATTCAAGCCTACCAAGAAGGTTCAATAAGTGCAGGAAAAATTAAGGAATTATTGTCTATGAAAACGACTCTTGAAGTGGATGCCTTTTTAAAAGCAAGAGGGGTAAATTTGCCCTATAGTGAAGCAGATTTAGAAGCAGATCGCCAAGTTCATGTAAACCTTAGACAACAAGGAAAATTACAAACTGAATGGTTAAAACAGTAGATTTAACCGTTCAAGAAGATTTATTTAATTTAGACCTCTTAGATATAGGAGAAAAAACTGCAATCCTCATGGCGAAACAAAAAGAAGCCGATTTAATCCTAATTGATCATGGTCTAGGCAGAAAAATTGCCCAGTCTTACGGCTTGAATATCACTGGACTCTTAGGAATTTTAGACGAAGCGGCTCAACAGAACTTAGTCAATTTACCAAAAGCCATTTATGCCCTTCAAAAAACCACCTTTCGTGCTTCACCCCAGTTAATTCAAACCCTCTTACAACGCTATCCCAGTCCATAGCAACATTAAATTTTGTCTTGTCATTCAACACACCATTATTAAGGAGAACCCCATGACACTTGCCTGGTTAACCTGCCAAGAACCCGTCCACATCGGCGGGGCCGACAGTAGCAGTCGCGGCAACAACAACCCCATCTATCGACTCCCCGACCGTTCCCCTGCCATCCCCGGTAGTTCCCTGCGGGGGGCCCTGCGGGAACACGCCCAAACAGACCCCACCTATCAACCCCACGTCACCCAATGGTTTGGCGGCCAACACAACAACATCTCCCCTGGGTCCATCGGCATTGGGTGGGGGTGGCCTGTCTGGTTTCCCCTGCACGTCTTGGGGTATGGCAACTGGTGGGTCAGTTGTCCCGCTTGGTTAACCCGTGTCTGTCAACTCGACCCTAGTTGGACGGTGAACCTAGACCCCACCCAAGTCTATAGCACCTGTCCCGACCTAAACGGACAAACGGTTTATCTGCGCTGGTTAAAACTGACGAATGTGCAGCATTACTCAGACTCCTTACCCCTGCCAGACTCTATCCACTCCAAACGCTGTTTTATTGTCCCCGACGAACACATTAACCTCATGGTGGACATGGGGTTAGTGCGACAACCGAGAGTCAGTCTTAAAGACGAACCGGACGAGAAAGGAAACCTCGTTGATAACCTGTTTGCGGTGGAAGGGTTGCCTCCAGGTGCAGCATTTTTGATCAGTTGGACTCAGCGAGACATCACCCCTCCCACTGAAGAAGGGGACACCCCCCAGACGGCCTCCGATAACTCTGCCCTCGACCAATGGCCCAATTTCCTACACCAAGAACACGACCTAGGGGGGTTATGGAGTGTCGGTTATGGACGCATCAAAATTGCACCGTTTCACAATTAACAATCAATCATTAACAATTCCCAATCACCAATCACTAATTACCCAAAAAAACCATGTCTGTTGAACCCTATGAACTTGACCGAGAAGTTTTTAACTACCTCCAAGAAGGAGTCGAACAAATTAACGACTGGCAAGGGGCCGCTAGTGGCATTGCCGAATATGTGGCCACTTGGGGAGTCGAACGCTTTTGGGCGATGTCCCGTTCTCTCCGTCTGCGGGGGGGAGGAGTCCCAGACTCGGCAAATGAAACCGATGAACAAAAACGCCGTTATTTTGCCTGGGGGGTGGCCCGTGTGGTTCTCTGTGAACTGGTTCAGCAGGAGTTACAAGTTAAGGCTGAAATGGATACCCAAGACTTTCAAAACCAGTTCCGAGGGTTAGACCTCAACCAACAAGTGTTACTGGTGGACTTACTGATGGAAATTGCCGACACGATTCAATTTTGGACGATGCGGCTTAAAGATGCCAAAGACAGTCAACAACCCGCCTAAACACCGTTCGTAGTGGAGGCTTTAGCCTCCCTCCTCTTACGCAAAATCATTCACCCAAGGAGACAACCATGAATTTACCATTACCAACTGAAATGCCTCAATGGTACACCGTTAACACAGAAACCCAAAAAGGTTGGGTCCCCCAAACCGGAGATATCAATGAACGCCACGTCCGCGATGCTTGGGATGAGACTTGCCCACCCAAGGCTAAAACTGGTGCAGATGTCACCCTGAATAACTTAAAAGTCCTCAGTCCTCTGCAAGTGGGTGGGGGGAGTTTTCCTGAAGGGGGTATTTTACCCGCACAAGTGGCAGGTGTTCCCTGTGTACCGGGGTCGAGTTTACGGGGGGCGTTTTTAGCTTGGTTACGCCAAAATTGGGCGACTTTCCCGGAGGAGGAACAAGGGTTTTGGGGACGGTTGGTGAATGCAGACTACACCAGTTGGCAACCGCGTAAGGTGCGGTTTGCCACTATTCCCTTAAAAAATTTACGTCCCTATCCTCTCAACCCCCAACAGGAATGGCAAATTTTTAATGATCAAGATAGTCGCAAGAAGTTAGGGGTGCAATGGCAGGTGAGTCCGGTTCATCCCCCGACGGTGGCTAAGTCCCCAACGGCACGGGTTTCGCAATGTGAACCCGAATATAAAGTCCAGGTTTGGGTGCGAGGGGGGTTACAACAACAAGAGAACAAATGGTTTGAGCAACGGTTAAAGGAAATGTTACTCCATCAGGGGATAGGCCGGGGGACTTCGGTGGGGTTTGGTCGGTTGGGACGGACTCCTCCCCAGGGGAAATGGACAGTGGAGTTACGAGGGATGAAACCCACAGTACAAGGCCATGGTCGAGGAAAGCAGGGGGAATATCGCTGGAGTCCGCAGGTGTTACGGGCGTTGTTACGGGGATATTTCACCCGGTTGGCTTTGTTGGTCTGTTCCAAGGACAATGCGCTGAAACTGACAGAGAAGGTGTTTGGGGGGACAAGTGGCCCTGGGGGGTTGCGTCTGACCAGTTTTTTAACGGAGGTTGACCCACCGCCTCAAAATAATTCAGGCCAAGAAACTCGCTTTGCTAATATTCCAAAATCGGTGACGGAGGAGGTCTGGACGATTACGGTTGATTGTATATTGGAGTATCAATCGTTGGTTGGGAAACTGTTAGCTTTGGCGAGTAAGTTAGGAGGCATGGGGCCGGGATGGCGGCGACCGCCTCATAGTATGAGGAGAAATAAGGTTTTTCGAGGGAGTGAGTTTACAATAAGTCCGAAATCTCCGCATAAGAAAATATCAGATTTATTGGAGGTTCTGTTAACAGAAGTTGAAGGTTTAGCAAGACGGTTTGACATCCCACTTCGAGAGCATCGAACAGCATTTACGGGAGGGATAGTAAGTGTTTGGAAATCTAAGGAGAGTGAAAAATGGCGAGATATTGTCCATGAGGTTTGTTCAACGAATAAAAATAATACAAACCGACCTGACTGGTGTGGATGTAATGAACGGGTTTCGGAGTATGCTGTACGACAGTACAACAAGGCTTGTTATATTACAATTTTTGATGAACAAATTGAGCAAGTTTTACGACAAGAAGGGTTTACACAAGTGTGGTCAATTAAGGGTAAATCGGTATAATTTTGGGTTGTTTTTTGTTGCGAGGGTGAGGTATAATACTGTCAAAGGGCGAGTTCTCGTTTTCACCCTCGCACCCTTGCTAGGTCAGGGGTTGAGCGTTTTTTGTGGGGGTTGAGTGAGGTTTCAAGGTCTCTTGGGGCTTCACCTTCGCAACCCGCTTCTCGAACTCGCTCTGGTTGCGGCTTTTCGCTGTCGCTCTTTTGACTTCCATTAGGAAGAATAGGAACTGAAACGTTCCTGTAGCTGGCAGTCAGCAGTTAGGTTTTGGCTTTACTTTTGACTTCCATTAGGAAGAATAGGAACTGAAACGAAGTAGCCTGAACCGGAAGAGTGGGAGTGGAAGTAGCTTTTGACTTCCATTAGGAAGAATAGGAACTGAAACTCAAAAGAGCACAGTGAACATAAATGGATAACTCCTGACTTTTGACTTCCATTAGGAAGAATAGGAACTGAAACTTTAGCGTCACCGCCGCGATCGCCTTCCCCAATGGGCTTTTGACTTCCATTAGGAAGAATAGGAACTGAAACCTCAAACGTCCATGTCTTCCATTGGATCTTTCCCGACTTTTGACTTCCATTAGGAAGAATAGGAACTGAAACTTGTAGCATAACGATAAATCTAGGATTTCGTGAGACTTTTGACTTCCATTAGGAAGAATAGGAACTGAAACCGCTTGACAGTGCAAGCTACCATCTTCTTCAAAGGACACTTTTGACTTCCATTAGGAAGAATAGGAACTGAAACCTCATCCATCCCCCATTCGTCAGGGAAAATTAGATCGACTTTTGACTTCCATTAGGAAGAATAGGAACTGAAACCATTGCTCCTCAAAGTGACTGACTTGAACCCCTAATCTTTTGACTTCCATTAGGAAGAATAGGAACTGAAACTGCGGGTGCGGCGGGGCACTCCCGATAATTTTTATTGCTTTTGACTTCCATTAGGAAGAATAGGAACTGAAACTTGTTTCTTAGTTCAACATACTGTTCTTGGGATAGAAACTTTTGACTTCCATTAGGAAGAATAGGAACTGAAACAAAATCAATCCCGTGGCTCTGCGCCCAGTTTTCCATCTTTTGACTTCCATTAGGAAGAATAGGAACTGAAACGTAAAACGAAAACGACTCATAAGAACCTCCTATTGTCTTTTGACTTCCATTAGGAAGAATAGGAACTGAAACCAAACCTCTGACATCACTGTGTCCGAGACCAGGAAGACTTTTGACTTCCATTAGGAAGAATAGGAACTGAAACATTAACAAATAACTTTTTGTATTTTGGAAGTATACCTTTTGACTTCCATTAGGAAGAATAGGAACTGAAACCCCGTTATTTGGAGGGGTATAGTCCCCGTCCCCTTTGGCTTTTGACTTCCATTAGGAAGAATAGGAACTGAAACAGAGTTTTAATCTATCTTTACGCTCCAAACCCAGAAGCTTTTGACTTCCATTAGGAAGAATAGGAACTGAAACCAACCATAATTTGACGCGCTGCATCACCGTTGGCTTCCTTTTGACTTCCATTAGGAAGAATAGGAACTGAAACATGATTAGAAGGGGTGCGGAATGAGGTTTACGAGGTATCAGCTTTTGACTTCCATTAGGAAGAATAGGAACTGAAACTCGTAGAAGTAGCCGTTAATCATATCTTGTTTGAATTTTTGACTTCCATTAAAAAGAACAAAAACTGAAAAAGGGGTGTATGCAATACACCCCTACCAAAATCATTAAATCCAAATAAAAAAAAGGCGTAATCCTACGCCCTCACAAAACTTAAATAATCACAGAACCAGACGGTTCAACCACCGGGAGATTCACCCCCAATAACTCAATTTTCGGAATAGCAGCAGGAGAAAGAGGATAAATCCGAACACTATCTTCACTCCCCTCAATCCGACCTTCTAACCGCCCCTTCAACACCTGATATTGAGACTCCGACAACAAACATTCAAACACCGAATATTGAACACGCTGGCCATACCCTTCCAACAAACTCGCCACCTTATTGCGGCGTTGATTACAAGGAATATCATAAACCACCAGATATAACACCATCAGCGAATTAAATAGGGAGTATAGCCCCGACTCGGTTGATAAACAAACTGCTTATACTGCTTCACCTGTTGATTGAGAATATCCCATTTCGGTTGTTGTCCAGTGGGCGTTTGCACCTGCTCCTCCATCCGTTGTAAAAACGCTTGTAAATACACCTTCCGTCCTCGGTCATTGAGAAAACATCCTCCATCCCGATAACAAAAATCCGTCTTCCCATTAATCCAACGCCGATTAATTAGGAAAACCACCAGCGCATCCACCAAAGGCGCACGAAACTCCTCAATCAAATCACTAGCCAAGGCCGCATGACGTTCGCTCCCCTGATGGAAACAGGCAATAGATGAAGACCCAGAGAAATTTCAACAAAAACGCGATCGCAAAATCCGAGAAGTCGAACGTCTCGAAATCCAACTACAAAGTAACCTACCCAAAGGACGCATTTTAGAGACGAACCAATGGGAAGCACTCATGGACATGGCAGCAAATTTTATTCCCCATGAAAACGAACAGCAAAACGAGCTACAATACTGTTCCACCGCAATTCGTAAGTTCATATGTACAACAAAAATAAATGGAGGATAGCGGATTTGAACCGCTGGCCTCTGCGGTGCGATCGCAGCGCTCTACCAACTGAGCTAATCCCCCTAGAGTACAAATTCTTATCATACCACAATCGCACAGATTATGTCGAAAAAACGGCTTGAATTCGCTCTAATTCAATCTCACGAAAATAATCCACCGTCCAATGGGCTTGGCGTTGTATCATGTGGAACGGATAACTGTGAGCCATGCCCACCACCTGCATTCCCGCATTTTTCGCCGCCTCAATCCCGGCTGGACTATCTTCAATAGCCAAACAATCCGACGCAGCCACCCCTAACTGGGGAAAGCGCAAATTAACCCGTTCCACCGCCAAAAAATACCCATAGGGATAGGGTTTACTCTGGGTGACTTCCTCCCCCGTCACCAATACGCTAAAATAAGGCCCTAGGCCAATTTTGTCTAAGACAAAATCCACCTCCGAGCGAACCGCCCCGGTGACAATGCCCATCACTAACCCTGCGTCTTGCAATTGTTGTAAAAAATCCGCTAACCCAGGATAAATCGGTAACTCCTCTAATGCCTCTAGTTGTTGCGGATAGCCTTGAGATTTCTTCTCAATCAGTTTCGCCAGATAATCCTCTGAAACCACTCGACCCCGCCGTTCTAGCATATCCTGTAAACAGGCGCGATCGCTGCGTCCCAAACAAACCTCTCGATAATCCTGAGACGAAGGACGTAAATTTTCCCCCAACAGGAGATCGCAGATTAACTGCTCATGAATCCCTTCATCATTAATAATTGTGCCGTTAAAGTCAAAAAAAACCGCCTTCAAGCTCATAAAAAAAATTTGTTAAAATCAGTCCGCACCCAACCTCATCTCATTGTAAACGACAACCCCTTTGCTCCTGAATAATTCATGATTTTAGACTCATTGCTGACTATTTCCCCCTAACCTATGTCTAATCCCCGTCAAATTGCCTTCAAAACCTTACAACAAATTGGCCGTCACCAAACCTATACCGATATTGCCTTAGATCGTAGTTTACAACAGAGCCAACTCTCAGCCCCCGAACACCGGGGATTAGTGACAGAATTAGTCTATGGGATTATTCGACGACAGCGCACCCTAGACGCTCTGATCAACCAACTAGGGACCAAACCCATTCATAAACAACCCCCCACCCTCTGCAATATTCTCCGCATTGGCCTCTATCAACTGCGCTATCTCACCCAAATTCCGCCCTCTGCTGCGGTGAATACAAGCGTTGAATTAGCCAAAACCAATGGGTTAAAAAACTTGGCCGGGGTAGTGAATGGAATGCTACGGCAATACCTACGGTTACAGCAAAAGGGTGATCCCCTCAAATTACCCGATGGGGAAGTCTCTCGACTGGGGGTTTTACACAGCTTTCCTGACTGGATAGTGGAGTTATGGGTGCAGCAGTGGGGAATAGCGGAAACCGAAACCCTCTGTCAATGGTTTAATCAAACCCCCAATCTGGATTTACGGATTAATCCGTTGCAAACGTCTGTAACGGAAGTAGAACAGGCATTTCAGGCGGCAGGAGTAGCAACCCAACGGGTGGACGGTTTACCCGCAACGTTACGGTTACAGGGGAGTGCGGGGAATATTCGTCAGTTACCAGGGTATGGGAAAGGATGGTGGACTGTGCAAGATAGTAGTGCGCAACTGGTGACACATCTATTATCCCCGCAACCAGGAGAGGTGGTATTAGATGCTTGTGCGGCCCCTGGGGGGAAAAGCACCCATATTGCCGAAATGATGGGGGATCAGGGGAGGGTTTGGGCCTGTGATATTGGGGAAAAACGGTTACGGAAAGTGACAGAAAATGCTCAACGGTTGCGGTTAGAGAGTATTCGGACTTGTTGTGTGGATAGTGGGGAGTGGGGGGAGTTTCTGCAAAATTGCGATCGCATCCTTTTAGATGTCCCTTGTTCCGGCCTCGGCACATTACACCGTCACCCCGACATCCGGTGGCGACAAACCCCAGCCAAGGTGCAAGAATTAACCCAACTCCAGTTCAATTTACTCAACAACACCAGTCAATGGTTAACCCCCCAAGGGGTGTTAGTCTATGCCACTTGTACCCTAAATCCTGCCGAAAATGAAGCCATCATTGAGCAATTTTTAGCCCGTCATCCCCATTGGCATATTATCCCCCCTGATACCAATTCTCCTTTATCCCGTTGGACCCACCCCCAAGGATGGCTCAAAGTCCTCCCCCATCATCATGATATGGATGGGTTTTTTATGGTTAAGTTGGGGGTGGGTAATTGAGGAGTTGGGAGTCGGGAGATGGAGGAGATGGAGGAGATGGGGAAGATAGGGAATAAAAACTGGTAACAGTTTACTGATTACTGTTTACTCTCGGTGAAACTAAAAAACGCTGAAAGTTGGCTGAAAGCCTTACTGTAATGAGTTTCTGACCTTCTTTTTAGGGTAAGGGTAACATCTCCCTGTTCCGGAGTTCCCTTGCCTTACAAGCGAATCAACACTTTTTCACCAGACCCTAATTATTTAAGATTCCCCCATTGCTAACTCCTCTAACCGTTCCCGATCTAATAACTTCACCCTTGAGCCTTTAAGCTCAATAACCCCGTCTTGACTCAACTTAGCAAAAACCCGTGATAGCGTTTCTGGAATAGTCCCTAAAAAAGACGCTAAATGGGTTTTAGATAACTCTAACTTTACCGTATCTGCCTGTTGATTGATCTCACTTAAATTTAATAAATAAATCGCTAGTCTGCCGGGAACGGCTCGTAAAGATAACGTTTCAATTAAATGGGCAAAACGTCGCAAGTGACGGGATAACGTTACAATTAAATTAATCGCTAAATTCGGTTCTTGGGCTAAGAGTTCAAAAAAGGTTTGTTTGGGGAAAAATAATAACTCTGTGGACTCCAACGCAATAGCAGAGGCCGGATAAGGTTTGCCATCAAAAGCGGGAACTTCTGCAAAATTATCCCCCGAACTAAACCAGTGTAAAATTTGCTCTTTTCCCTCACTGGAGATTTTACAAATCTTAACTTGTCCTGATAAAATAACAAAAAATCCCTCGGCTTGATCCCCTTCTAAAAAAATAAATTCATTTCGTTTATATTGCTTTTTTTGGGCAATTTTAACTAAGATTTGCAAATACTCCCAAGGTAAACCTTGAAAGAGTTGTGTGTCTTGTAAAAACTGGCATAAATCACTCATTGTCAAAAGGCAGAAAGCCCATTATTGATTATTAAACTAAAAAACTTTTAAACTGGGTTTGTTCAAGTGAGTCAAAAATACTCTCATTTGTTCCCTGTTCCCTATTCCCAACCATCCTATTAATTATTAAGACACCAACTCCACTAAAATATCAAACCGGAAATTCTCGACTAACTCTTTTAACCCTTGCTGGAGAGCCATTTCACTATCTGGAATTTCGGCAATAATAGCTAACACTTCTTCTTCATCAGCAGATAAAGCCGCATGGTATAACTTTTTACTCCAACTTTGATCCATAATCTGTAAATCTGCGGCAGTAATTTCCTTGGGAGGAGCAGCAGCAGACGCAGACGAAGCAGACAAGGAGGAGTCCGTCACTGAGGTGGTAATGGGTTCTTTACTGGGGTGATCAGTGGTTTTCACCAAAATATCACAGGTGAAAGTTGATCCTTGTCCCACTTGACTATTGACCGATATTGTGCCTCCCATTAAATGAATATAATCTTGACAGATGGAGAGGCCAAACCCGGTGTCTTCGCTAGATTCACGGGTGGTGCTAGTTTGACTAAAGGGTTCAAAGATAGTGTCGAGTTTTTCTGGGGGAATGCCTTTGCCTGTGTCGGTGACAATGAAGATCAGGCGAGTATCTGGAGGCGTTTCATTACTCACGGACTCGCTTTTAATTTGGACAGTAACTTGGCCTTGGGGGGTGTTAGAAATGGAATGGCCAACGATATTCATGAGAACTTGCCGGAGTTTGCTTTCGTCGGTTTCGATGTAGCGGGGGAGGGGTTGGGGTTCTGCAAATTGGAGTTGTACACCTTTTTCTTGGGCTTTCAGTTGCAACATTTCTTGGAGGGAGAGCAAGAGGCGATGGAGATCAAAGGAATAGGCATTTAAGCTGAGATTCCCGGCTTCTAGGCGGGAAATGGCCAAAATGTCATTAATGAGGGTTAATAAATGCTCTCCACTGCGGTTAATGGTGGCAATGTGTTCTTTATGGCCAGGAGTCAGATCAGTATCGGCTACCAGTAATTGACTAAAGCCAAGAATCGCATTGAGGGGGGTGCGTAATTCGTGGCTCATACTGGCCAAGAAGGTGCTTTTGGTGCGGTTAGCGGCTTCGGCGGCTTCTTTGGCGGCTTTTAAATCAATTTCGGCTTGCTTGCGATCGCTGATATCCCGTAAAATCGTCAACACCTCCTCCTCACCACTCACCACCGTTCGCGCTTCCATGTAGTGGGTTTTGCCTGGTTTAGGGAGGGGAAACTCAAAAACCTGTAAATCGCCTGTCTTTAGGGCTTCTTGCACCCTCTCCATCTGTTGTTGAGCTAAGTCAGGGGGTAGCACTTCCGACAGAGGGCGGCCACTAATTTCGGCAGCACTACCAAACAAAACCACGCGATCGCTATTAAACACATTTAAGCAAATTCCCTGAGCATTCAACCGAATCAGCAAATCAGGAATCGCCTTGAGAATCGCTTGATTCGTCGCCTCACTCCGTTGTTTCTGCTCAATCGTCTCCTTTAAATGCCGGACATGACGCACCGTTTTTTCCAGCGTAATCTCCAAATCCTCAAAATTAATCGGCTTCGTCAGAAAATCAAACGCCCCCCGATTCATCGCCGTGCGAATATTCGTCATATCCCCGTAGGCCGAAAGAATCACCGGAGTCAAGGTAGGCCGTTGTAACTGCGCCAAATGGTTCAGCAGCGTTAAACCATCCATCTGGGGCATATTAATATCCGTAATCACCACATCAATCTCAGCATCTTGGTGAACTTGATCTAGAGCTTCCGTCCCATTATTAGCAAAGGCAAATTCAAACTCTCCCTTCCGGATACGACGGCGGAACGCCTTACGGATCAGCACTTGCATCGTCGGCTCATCATCGACCACTAAAATTTTGGTCGGTGGGGTAGGACTTTCTGTAGAGGGGTTTAGCTGTTCAACCATTGTTTGTTTCGGATAAAACAAAATCTAAGAGAGAGAAGTTCGGGAAAAGATGCCGAAATTGACTAAACTATTAGTAGAGTAACTTTTTTTCGTCAGGTCAGAAGAAAAAAGTGGTCAAGGTCTAGTTATAGGTCTCTAGTCTGGGTCTAGTTATAGGTCTAGTTATAGGTCTAGTTATAGGTCTAGTTATAGGTCTCTAGTCTGGGTCTAGTCATAGGTCTAGTTATAGGTCTCTAGTCTGGGTCTCGTTATAGGTAAGTACATCAATCAGTTTACAGAACCGTATTTGTTAGGAAAAGTCAAAATCTTGTAACTGCCCTCATATCATAATACCTAGGGATGGGAAGCAGGGTGTATCAAAGGAGCTTCCGAAAGAATCAGCCTTTTGTGGTATTTTCTCCCGGAAAAGACAGAAAAATTTAGTAGATTTATAGGTAAAGCCTCGCTGAAAATTGCTGTTAAATTAGTATTAGGGGATAATACGGGTTTTACCATACTGTCGTGGTACGCAATATCCGATCTGTCTGATTAAGATTATCTGAATTATAAACCAAGGAGCAACTATGAGAATTTATAAACGTCCTTTAAGGCTGTTAAGCCTGAGCAGCACCCTGCTCGTCTTAGCTGGAGGTAGCACCGCCTTTGCGGCACAAGTCTCCCCTATGGAAGACGTTCGCAGCGATACACTAATCGCGGGTGCGTTTAACCCGCCTAACCGGGGAATGCCCGCCAGCACCCAAGACGGTGGCACACGAGGGAGTTTTAACCCCGCTAACCGGGGAATGCCCGCCAGCACCCAAGATGGTGGCACACGAGGGAGTTTTAACCCCGCTAACCGGGGAATGCCCGCCAGTACCCAAGATGGAGGCACACGAGGCGCGTTTGATCCACCGCCGCGAGGGATGCCCGCCAGTACCCAAGATGGTGGCACACGAGGGGGATTTGCTCTCGCTAACCGGGGAATGCCCGCCAGCACCCAAGATGGAGGTACACGAGGGGAATTTGCTCCCGCTAACCGGGGAATGCCCGCCAGCACCCAAGACGGTGGCACACGGACTGGGATGGCTCATAAAGTCTTACAAACCTTAGTCCCGCCCAACGCTATGCCCCTCACCCTCGAAGAACATCCTACTTTCTTCTGGTATATGCCAGAAATGGCAGGGGTCCGCTTAGAATTTACCCTCTTGGATGAAACCGACGAGACCATTATCTACTCCACTCGGTTAGCCATGCCCCACCAAGCGGGAATGATGTATCTGCAATTGCCCCAAGAGGAACAATATGCCCTGCAAGCAGGGGAAACCTATCACTGGTATGTCTCGGTTGTCCGTAACCCCAATGACCGCACCGGAGATGCCTTTGTAGATGGTTGGGTGGAACGCTTGGAAAGCGATGATCCCTTGGCTCAAGCGGTAGCCGGACTAAACCCCGCAGAAAACACGCAAGCCTTCTCAGATAATGGCCTGTGGTATGAGTCCTTTGAACATTGGGCGCAAAAACGGGAGCAAACAACGGCAGACTGGCAGGAATTCCTCCAATCTGTCAACTTAGAGCAATATGCTCAAGTTCCCTTCATTGATGCGTCTGAGTTGCCACAGGTGGCTCAAGATAGCGTCCGATGATGGATGGCTTAAAAGTCTGAGTGACTCAGACAGAGCAATAACTGTATAAACGAGAGGGGGAACAGTTGAGCAAGCTCGAAAGTCTTGGAAAAGTGCGCTTTTGGCCTTAGCTAAATGTTCCCTTTCGTCATGTCCTGCCTGGATTGCGATCGCACCCCAATGTAGAAAAAACAGAACCTCGAACCTTTTTGTTGAACCACTATGAGTTTGTCACTCAATCCCTGGTGTATCCGAACTTGCGTCACAGTCGGACTGGCCATCCTCAATTTATCTCCCACCTTAGCCCAACCGATCGCACCTGCTAACGATGGGACCAATACCATTGTGACTCCAGATGGACAACAATTTGATATTACGGGAGGACAACTTTCAGAAGACGGAGCGAACTTATTTCATAGTTTCCAGCAATTTGGCTTAGATGCCAACCAAGTGGCCAACTTTCTCGCTGACCCAGGGATACAAAATATTTTAGGACGAGTGGTGGGGGGTGATCCCTCCCTCATTAACGGGTTACTCCAGGTGAGTGGGGCCAATGCCAACCTGTATTTAATGAACCCCGCAGGGATTATTTTCGGCACAGAAGCGCGGTTAAATGTCCCTGGGGACTTTTACGCCACCACAGCGACGCAAATTGGCTTTCAGGGGGGAGGGACGTTTAATGCGGTTGGAGGGAATGATTATAAGAATTTAGTCGGGACTCCCTTTCAGTTTACCTTTCACGAGGATCAGTCTGGGGTTGTTATTAATGCGGGAGACTTGCAAGTTGAGCAGGGCCAAACCCTTGCACTTTTGGGGAGTACCACCCTGAATACCGGGAATTTGACCGCCACGGGGGGCGATATCATTGTATCAGCCATTCCTGGCACGAACCGGGTTCGCATCAGTCAAGCGGGACAACTCCTGAGTTTAGAGGTTGAAGTTTCTACCCTAGACAGTAGTGAGGCAATAAAAGCGTTACAGTTACCGGAGTTACTGACGGGGGATATTGCCGAGGCCACGGGACTCCGGGTGAATGAGGCGGAGGAGTTACTATTTGATGAAGATACCATTTTAGGCCCGGTTGCCCCTGGAACAACCTTAATTTCCGGTCTATTGGATGTAACGGGAGAGCAGGGGGGAAATATCCAGATTTTAGGGGAGCAGGTGGGATTATTCGCCACTGATCTCGATGCTTCGGGAATACAGGGAGGCGGTAAGATTTGGGTGGGGGGAGAGTATCAAGGCCAGGGCGAGATGCCTACTGCAACCACAACCTATATAAGCCCTGATTCAACCCTACGCGCCAATACAACGGCTTCCGGAGACGGTGGACGGGTCATAGTATGGGCAGATGGGACAACGCGCTTCTATGGCGATATTGAGGCAACTGGGGGCGCAAATTTTGGCGATGGTGGGTTTGTGGAAGTGTCCGGGAAACAAAATTTAGCTATTGATGGCCATGTCGATGTGACTGCACCTATGGGGAATGCAGGGACGGTTTTATTTGATCCCGATACAATTCAGATTGTGGCCGGGGCTACCGACGATTTAGGGACAACTGACTTAAATGATAATCAAGTTTTAGTAGGAGATGATCCGGGTTCTAATTATACGATTTCAGTGGCTACCTTAGAAGCTCTTTCGGGGCAAGTTATCTTAGAAGCGGCGAGTGCAATTTCTATTGATAATTCGGTTGATTTAAGCAGTATTGATGAGCTTATTTTAAGAACAAGCACAGGAAATATTAGTATTAATCAGGGGATTACCAATGGTCAGATTATAACCATTGAGGCTGGAGGTAATATTGAGACCCGTGGTACGGTGACTGCGAATACACTTAATTTTACTACTAATAATACGATTGAAGTCTTTGATAATTTGACTGTTAATGATAGTCTCAATTTTACAGCCCATACGATTAAATTTAGTCATTCTGCTAGCGAAACGGTTCAAGTTAATAACCCGACGTTTAAGGGCAATAGTTTTGTTACGAATGAAGCGATGAGTGGGACAGGGACATTAACGTTTAAAACTCAAGACCCCAACCAACCGATTTATGTGGGTTCTCATCCCCCAGGAGCAACCCCTGGACTAGGACTTGATCCAGGTGATGTAAATAACATTCAACAGGGTTTTGATGAGGTGGTTTTGGATGGACAAGGGGGACAAAGTTCAGTTTTTGTGTTGATGGATGACCCTTTTCAAGACCCTGTAACGATTACAGGTGCAAGTGAAATTCAAGGACCCGATCGCAATACTACTTGGACATTAACCGGAAGTGGGTCAGGAAGCATCAGTGGATATCCTAATGGCATGAATTTTCGGGATGTGACGAAAATTACTGCGGGACCACAAGATGATACTTTTGTGTTTAACGATGGAGTGAATTTTAATGGGGTATTGGATGGAGGAGGAGGAACAAATACGCTGGATTATTCAGCTTATACGACCCCAGTGAATATTGATTTAAACAATAATCAAGCAACGGGAACAACGGGGTTTTTTAATATTAATCAATTGACTGAACCGACTTTACCTTCTCAGGGTTCTTCTCAGGGTTCTTCTCAGAGTTCTTCTCAGGGTTCTTCTCAGGGTTCTTCTCAGGGTTCTTCTCAGAGTTCTTCTCAGGGTTCTTCTCAGGGTTCTTCTCCTCCTCCTCCGAGTCCTCCTCCTCCGAGTCCTCCTCCTACTCCGAGTGTGGACATTCCCGATACTCCCCAAGATTTTACGGTTTCCCCTCAAAGGGGTCTTTCTCCAACTCTGTCCTCTCTGGACACCCAAGAGAGTATGGATATGTTGGTAAACCGCGATCGCATAACCACCTTACTCGATAATGATGATCTTAAAGGTGCGATCGCATCCTTAGAACAAGTGTACAGCGACGAATTCACCCAATATCTAGGGAAAAGTCCCACCGACATCCCCTCCTTCGAGGAAGTCCAAGACAAACTCCAAGAAATGGCCGAACAAACACGCACCCCTGCGGCCATGATCTACGTCTTTGCAAACAACAATGAACTCCATTTAATCCTCGTTCCCCCCACCGATGACCCCATCCATTACCGTATCCCCAACCTCCCCAGAGAGCAAGTCTTGGCCATGGTGCAAACCTTCCAAGGAGAAATCGGCAACCCCATACGTCGTCGCACCACCAGTTATCTCCCCTCCTCCCAACAACTCTATCAATGGATCATTGAACCCCTGAAAGCAGACTTAAAGCGATACGACATTCAAACCCTCATTTTCAGTTTAGATAAAGGACTGCGAACCCTTCCCATTGCAGCATTACACAATGGGGAACAATTTTTAGTCGAAGAATATAGTCTCAGTGTTGTTCCCAGTCTCTACCTAACCGAAATACAACCCAGTAACCTCAATAATGCAGATGTCTTGGCCATGGGTCGCTCAGAGTTCACCTACTCCAGTCCCTTACCTGCTGTTCCCCTGGAACTCGAAACCATTGCCAGACAACTGAAAGGCAGTGGCAACGTGCTACTCAATCACCAGTTTACCTTCAAACAATGGCAAGAACACCAACGAACCCGACAGTCTCAAGTGCTTCATGTTGCCACCCACGGAGAATTTAACCCCGGATCAGTGGATAACTCCCATATTCAACTGTGGGATCAAGCACTCACCCTAGAAGAATTAGGACAAGTCCAGTGGGGAGAATTAGGAGTCGATTTATTAGTCTTCAGTGCGTGTCGGACTGCATTGGGGAGTGAGGAGGCCGAATATGGGTTTGCGGGATTGGCCTTACAGACGGGGATTGAATCCGCGTTAGCCAGTCTTTGGTATGCCAATGATGCGGGGACATTAGCCCTAATGAGTGAATTTTACCACCATTTAGCCACCACCCCCACCAAAGCCGAAGCCCTCCGCCAAGCGCAAATTTCCATGTTACGCGGAAATGCACGTTTAGAAGAATTGCCCATGGTTGCTCAATCGGGGTCAAATTATACGAAAGGGGAATTAGTCGGAGACTTTGGCCGCGTCTCCTTACCTCCTGAATTAGCAGAATTAGGCGATCGCACCCTAAATCATCCCTACTATTGGTCTGGTTTCACCCTCATTGGCAGTCCCTGGTAATTGAGAGTTGAGAGTTGAGAGTTGATCTAGCAAAGATAAGTGCAATTAAGCCCATTCTCCCACCAAAGAAAAATAAACCCCCTCAATTCCCCAGAATCTTAGATTAGAATAGAGCCTTGTCCGTGAACTATACTCAAACAACTGCGAATGGATATCGCACTCACCCTGACCATCCTTGTTTTTGCCTTAATTGGCTTTGTCACCGAAATCTTACCCCCCGATATCATCGCATTGACTGTCACCGTTGTCTTAATGATTGCCGGGTTAGTCACCCCCGAAGAAGGCATCTCTGGGTTTAGTAGTTCCGCGACTATCACCGTTATGGCCATGTTTATCCTCAGTGCCGGAATTGCCAAAACTGGGGCCATTCAACTGGTGAGAGACTTCCTCTTGCAATGGGGAGGCAAAAACCCCCGTCAGCAAATTTTTACCATGGGACTACTGGTGGGGCCCATTTCTGCGTTTATCAATAATACTGCGGTTGTGGCGGTCTTTCTGCCGATTATTGAAGACTGGTGCAGAAAACAACAAATGTCTGCTTCTCGACTCCTCATCCCCCTCTCTTATGCGTCCATTTTAGGCGGGATGATGACGCTCATCGGCACATCGACCAATATTCTGGCCAGTGGATTAGCTGAAACGCTCGGTTATGAGCAATTTACCATTTTTCAGTTTTCTAAAGCAGGAATCTTTATTTTTCTCATCGGGATGGGCTACCTGACGATTTTAGCCCCTCGTTTGTTACCCCAGCGGAAAACCTCTCAAGAGTCCATGACGCAAGAATATGGACTGAAAGATTATGTTAGTGAGTTAATTATTACCCCTCGGTCCAGTTTGGTGGGGGAAACGGTGAATAGTAGTGAAATTCAGCGTAAGTTTGACTTGGACGTATTGGAAATTATGCGAGATAAAGTCCGCTTTGCTCAACCCTTTTCAGATAAGTTATTACAAGCGGGGGATGTGCTGGTGGTTCGCAGTACGCGAGAAGATTTATTGAAGATACGGGAGGAACGGGGGTTAGAAATTTTTGCGGATGTGAAGTTCACCCAGCAACCTTTGGACTCGGTGTTAAGTTCTGAGGAGGAAAAAATTGCGGAGGTGTTGATTTTATCCAATTCTCGCTTAATTGGCACGACGTTGAAGGAGATTCGCTTCCGTCAACGGTATAATGCGACGGTGTTGGCGATTCGTCGCGGTTCGGAGTTGGTGAAGGGACGGTTAGGCCGCATTCCCTTGCGGTTTGGGGATTTGTTACTGGTTCAGGGACCCAAACAGAGTTTTATTGGGTTACAAACGACGCGAGAGTTATTAGTCCTTGAACAACGAGATGTGGAGATGTTGCGACAGGATAAGGCGTTGATTGCGGTGGGAATTGGGTTGGCGGTGATTTTATTGGCCGCTTTTAATATTCTGCCGATTTTAGTCAGTGCGTTGGCGGGGGTGATCGCGCTTATTTTAACGAAATGCTTGCGGCCTGGGGAGATTTATGGGGCGGTGCGTTGGGATATTATTTTTCTTTTAGCGGGGTTAATTCCTCTGGGGATTGCTATGGAGAATTCTGGGACAACGGAATGGATTGCGGATTTTTTGGTGTCTCTTGGGGGGGGGTTATCGGGATATTGGGTGTTGGTGTTTTTCTTTTTCGTGACGGCGGTTTTAACGGAAATTTTGTCTAATAATGCTTCGGTGGTGTTAATGTTACCTATTGCGGTGAAGGTGGCGGAGACGTTGGCGTTTAATCCATTGGCGGCTATGTTTGCTGTGATTTTTGCTGCGTCTAATAGCTATATGACTCCTATTGGCTATCAAACTAATACGATGGTGTATGGGGCGGGAGGGTATAAGTTTACGGATTTTACGCGCATTGGTGCGCCTTTGACGTTAACGTTGATGTTTGTCGCGCCTGGGTTGATTATGCTGTTTTACGGCCTCTAGGGTTTACAATGGGGGGTGCTTTTGTCGTCGGTTAAGAGTTAAAAGAGTCAGATGGAACAACGTGGTGTAACGTTATGGTTTACGGGGTTAAGTGGTGCGGGAAAGACTACGATTAGTCAAGAGGTGGCTAAAAGATTGCGATCGCAGAATTACAAGTTAGAAGTCCTCGATGGGGATATTGTCCGCACTAACTTGACCAAGGGATTAGGCTTTAGTAAGGAAGACCGAGACGAAAATATCCGTCGCATTGGCTTTGTGTCCCAATTATTAACCCGAAATGGGGTGTTTGTGATTGTTTCGGCGATTTCCCCCTATCGGGAAGTCCGGGAGGAAGTCCGCAGACGCATTGGGGATTTTCTGGAAGTGTTTGTTAATGCCCCCTTATCGGTCTGTGAAGACCGCGATGTAAAAGGTCTGTATAAACGGGCAAGGGCTGGGGAAATTAAACAATTTACGGGAATTGATGACCCCTATGAACCCCCCAATAATCCCGAAATTGAATGTCGCACAGACCAAGAAACTCTAGAAGAAAGTGTGGAAAAGGTCATGAATAAAATGAAAGAGTTGGGATATTTAATCCCTTAGTTTATTAGGGTTTTGTTT
>NZ_JAQMSD010000275.1 GCF_028330525.1 Spirulina sp. CS-785/01 | reverse complement strand
GGTCTATGCGTAGCCTAAGAGGTTGTGAGTCTCAGCCGCATCGTTCGCGCAGCGTCTCCGCAGGAGAAGCGGTATCGACTCACCCGCTTTCCTCCCCCACCTGTTCCGAGGTGGGGGAGTCCCGCGGCTCTTTTGTTGAAGGAATCCAGAAAGAGGGTGATTCCCTCTTTTTTTATTGATGGGGGTAACGGAGGTTATGATGGCGACAATTTGCTGTGGAGAGGTGACGTTTTCAGAAGTTGAGGCCATTATTTTTGATAAGGATGGCACGTTAGAGGATTCTCGGTCGTTTTTACGGGAATTAGCTCAAAAGCGATCGCGCTTAATAGATGCTCAAATTCCAGGCATTGGCGACCCGTTGTTGATGGCCTTTGGGGTACAGGAGGATCACCTGGAGCCGGCAGGACTGATGGCCGTGGGGAGTCGCTGGGAAAATGAAGTGGCAGCAGCGGCCTATATTGCCGAAACGGGACGGAGTTGGGCAGAGGCGGTGTCTATTGCCCATGAGAGCTTTTTGGAGGCGGATCAGTATTTACAACGGACTCCAGAGACTTGTCCGTTGTTTACAGGGGCTAAGACGTTATTACAGCAACTTACAGAGGCGGGGATTAAGTTGGCGATTTTATCGGCGGATTCTCCCATAGGAGTCCGGACATTTGTGGAACGCCATCAATTGAGTGATTGGATTAAAGTAACGAAAGGGGTTGAACCTGGGGGGTTGGGAAAACCCGATCCCTTATTGTTTACTGAAACTTGTATTGCCTTGGGGAGTCAGCCGAAAAATGTGTTGATGGTGGGGGATTCAGCGTTAGATATTGACATGAGTAAGCAGGGACAAGTGGGAGGCGCGATCGCAGTTCACCCTTACCACCCCCCAGAAGCGGCCATTGAAGGCGCAGACGTTGCGATCGCCAGTCTCCAGGAAATAAAACTACAATAATTCCTGAAAAGGATGATGGACTCAACTCCCATGAGTAGAACAGCAACACTTCGGTATCGTCAAGGTATAAAATGGCTCGTCGGTGCAGGACTTGTCACCGTAGCCGGAATAGGCGGCTATTTTGCTTATTTATTCTGGTTTGTTGAAGCGGCCCAATCCGTTTCCGCCCCCCTTCTCACCATTGAGCCGAGCGACGTAAGCAAAACCGTCTCGGCAGGAGGAACAGTCCAACTCGGCAATCAACAATCCCTCAAAACCCCCACCTCTGCCAATCAATCCGCCATTGTAGACCGCATTGAGGTGAGTCTCAATAGTCCCGTTGAGGAGGGACAAATCTTAGTCCGACTGCGAGACCCCCAAGGGCAAAGCGACATTGAACAACAGGAAATTGTCGTACAGCAGCAACAACTAACCCTAGAAAAACGACAACGGGACTTCACCCAAGCCGAGTTAAATTTGAATCAAGCTCGTAATAAGTTAGAAATTGCCCAAGCCAATGATACCGAACTGCAAAAAACCCAAGCCAACCTAGAACGAGCGCGAGAAAAGTTACAAGAACAAAAAGTTGAATTAGTCAATTTGCGAGAAGAGTTAGCCGCCACCCGCAATTTAGTCGAACAGGGATATTTAGCAGAAAATGAACTGAGAAATAGTGAAAAAGCGGTTCGGAATGCAGAAGCCAGACTTCGAGACCAGGCGAACACTATCCAAGACCTAGAGTTAAGTTTAGAAAATCAACGCCTCACTCGCCAACAATCCCTGAATGAGCTTCGGGATGAAGTCGCTCGCCAACAACTGGCCGTAGAGGATGCTCAAGATGCGATCGCAGCCGCAGAACAAGATTTAAACGAAGCCCTCCTCAATCTAACCAAAACCCAAGCAGAATTCGAGAAAAACAGCCTCATTCGAGCCACCAGCGACGGACGAGTATTAGACATCAACGTGAGTCTGGGAGATGTGTTGCAACAAGGGGACACCCTACTCACCATTGGCAACCCCCAACGGGAAGAAGTGGTATTAAATCTCCCCACCCTCCAAGCCACCCTAGTCGAAGTCGATCAACCCGCTAAAATTAATACCATCGGCTTCATTGCGGGAACTTATGACGGACGAGTCCGCGAAATTAGTCAAGTTGCCCTAGATGAGGAGAGTTCCAGTCGCAGCCAACAAGGTACAGTGAAAGCGGTAGTAGTATTAAACGAACCCACTGGGACAATTATTCCAGGGAGTCAAGTGAGTGTCCAAATTATCGTCGAACAAGTCACCGATGTTTTAAATGTTCCCCCCCAATTCATTCAAGAGCGAGACAGTGATGATCCCTTTGTTTGGGTGGTAAATGAGGACAAGCAACTCGAAAAACGCCCTGTAGAATTAGGATTAGTTGGAGACAGCAGCACCGAAATTAAATCCGGTTTAGACAACGGCGAAACCATCGCCAGTCCCCCCGTTGACCAAACCCTAGAACCCGGCATGACGGTCACACCTTTAGAAGAAAGTGAACAATGATTTTGTTGTTTGTCGTTTATTGCTTGTTCTTTGTTCTTTGTTCAACTCCTGAACATTTAATTCTTCATTATCGACTATAAATTATCAACTATCAACTATAGCATTTTTATTGGAGTTGTAAACAAAGAGGTCAGAATGGAGTAAAATTAAAATATCGAGAATTCAGGAAAATTGTTATGGAAAGTCAACAAGAACAATATATTCAAGAATTAAATGAATGGATTAAAAAAAATCCAG
>NZ_JAQMSD010000274.1 GCF_028330525.1 Spirulina sp. CS-785/01 | reverse complement strand
CCGCCCCCTTACAGCTAATCCGGTCTAGAGAAACGACCAGTAGTGTTAATCCGCAATACCCCTGGAGAGCTATTCGCAGCTACGGGAAGGTTATCTCTCCCCACTCCCCCACCTCACGAAGTAGGTGGGGGTCATTGAAGAAAAGCTCAACAACAAACGTTCGCTAACCCCATCTAAATCTTGTGATTTTAGATGGGGACTGCGCTCAACCGTTGTTCAATTATACGCGATCGCCTTTATGCTCATTACCCCCAAAAGCCCTAGGATCGCTGTTATCATTCACTGGAGATAACGTAATTTGAAACACTGATCCTTCTCCCAAGGTACTCTGGGCCGTAATTCTTCCCCCGTGGACACGGACAATTTGTTCTGCGATCGCAAGTCCTAAACCAAACTTCCCTGCTCCCTTGGACCGTTTCCCATCCACCCGGTAAAATCGTTCAAAAACATGGGGGAGTGCCTCACGGGGAATCCCCACCCCCGTATCCCGAACCGTAATCATAGCCTGTTGGTGAAGCCTCTCGGAACGAGGATCGCCCACTAACTGTAAATTTAGCCCAATTTCCCCCCCAGAGGGCGTATAATGACAGGCATTACTGAGTAAATTAGCGATCGCATGACGTAATAAATTGCCATCCCCCTGCACCCGCACCCTCTCAAAAGGATAATCACAAGAAAACGCTATACCATATTTTTGCATTTCTGTCAACCATTCCTCCCCTAAATCCTCAATTAATCTCGTCAGATCGACCCAATGCCAACCCTCCCAATTCACCCCCCCATCCTGACGGGCCAAAAACAACAACTGTCCCACCAAATCACTCATCTGCTTCGCCAGAGCCACAACTTTCTGTAACCGTTGCCGCACCGCCCCTAACGCCTCCTCCCCCTCCTCTAAATCCATCAACCCCACCTGAGCATTACTCAACACCGCCGCCAGAGGGGTTCTCAACTCATGGGACGCATTAGCACTAAACCGTTCTAACTGTTCACAGGCCGCCTGTAACCGTTGATTAGTGAGGCGTAAATTACCCTCTCGCATCGCCAACTCCCGTTCCAAACGGGCAAACAAATAAACCGCCACAATCGCCCCCAAAACACTCACCATTGCAGAGATACAAAACACCAACCAAGTCAATTGCCGATAAAACGCCTGATGTGCCTTGCGAACCTCCAATAAATATTCCTCCGTCGCCGCAAAACGCTCAATAGCTCGTCGAGCTTCATCCATTTTCCCCTTACTTGCTATTAACTGCTCAACCCGTTGTAACCCTTGCCTCTCCAGACTGTTCCCTTGCTGATACTCCTTTAACATCGTTGCAAACAAAGCCAGATTGCCAGCCACTTTCTCCCGAATTACCCTGATCTGTTGGGTTTGTTGGGGATTATCCTGCACCAACCCTTGCAAACGCTCTAAACAGCGCGGAATCAACACCTGTGCTTCCTCATAAGGCTCTAAAAATACCGCATCTTGAGTTAACCCATATCCCCGAATACCCGTTTCTGCATCCACCAAAGCATTTAACAACCGCTTCGTCTCCAAGCGCACCGTTTGGGTATGTTGCACCCACGCCTCATCCTCCACTAAACTAGCCTTTAACCACCCCACCGCCCCCAACGTGGCCAAAAAACAAGTCACCGGAATAGCAATAATCACCAATCCCCGACGACGAATGGGTAACGTAAACCACCACTGCTGAAACCGTTGTAAGGGCTGTTTCATGGTGACTTCTCCCCTAGTGAGATCAAACGATAACCCATCCCATACACCGTTTCCACACAATCTGCTAACCCCACCTCTCGTAACCGTTGACGTAAGCGTTTCACCCGGGCCGCCACCGCATTACTTTCTGGTTCTTCCCCCCATTCCCACAGGGCCAACTCAATTTGTTCACGGGTTAACACCTGTTGGGGATGACGGAGTAAATATTCTAACAGTTGAAACTCCCGACTTTTCAGTTTTAAAGACTTTGTTCCCCCCTCTAACACCATAGTATCGAGGTTGAGAGAAAGGGGAGGAACTTGTAAAATATCCCCAGACCAAAGAGGCGATCGCCGCCTTAATGCGCGAACTCGGGCTAGTAACTCCTCTAGGTCCACTGGTTTCACTAAATAATCATCGGCCCCTGCATCCAACCCTTTCACTTTATCTGCCGTGGTATCCTTGGCAGTTAAAATTAGAATGGGCGAGGAATGCCCCTGTTGTCGATATTCCTGGCAAATCTCAATCCCATCCCCTTGGGGTAACATCCAATCTAAAATTAATAAATTATACGCCTTTTCTGCGAGTAACCATTGAGCAGTCGCTCCATCTTCGACTGCATCCACAATATGTCCACAACGAGTTAAGGCCGAATGGAGAGGTTCGAGTTGTTCGGGGTCATCTTCAACGAGTAAAATGCGCATAACTCGCAGTTAAAACAAATAGAAAACTGGCAAAATCAACCCTAAAAGGAGTCCCCCCAGAATTCCCCATTCCACAGCATTTAACAGTGGCCGAGAGGGATTAAACTTGATACCTCGTAACCAAGTTTGAGGGGTGTCTCTGGGTTGGGTGTGCCATTGAAACATGGACAACAGCAGGGGGACTCCCCCCACTTTTGCTCCCAAGAGGAGATGGGTGGCCACGGCCAACAGTGTGATACACCATCCCACCAGATGGGCTAAATACCAAACATGGTTCATTTCTCCTGCGGGTAGCCATTCTTCCTTCATCATCCGTCCAGTCAAAACAGAAAAGGTGGCAGCGACTAGAATGAGAGTATTGACTAGACGTTGGAGAGATATCCACCAAATGGGTTGACTGGGGGTTTTGAGGTGTTGCCAGAGTTGGGGTTGGATGAGACGACGTTGGCCGAGGTGAAAACTATATAAGACTAGCAAAGGAAGAAGTAAAAACAGGGTTAGCGCGATCGTGCCATGAATGCCTTGAATATCACTGAGTTGGGGTAAACGGAGACTTCCCCAGCGTTGATCATAGGTATCGTACACCCAAAACCCAGAAATCAGGGCCAATAGGGTTAAAATCGCTATTACACCATGTAAGAGACGCAACAAGACGGGTTGGTATGGGCGAGAAGGTAACATTGATGAGACAAAGAACCTTTTTTTCCCTACTATAACATCATGATTAAGCCGTTAGCAGGTTAGCGGCACAATCAGTCCTCAGACGCGCTTTTGGGACAATAGCCACCGAAAGAAACCAGTATCAAAGTTTGTTTTATGGAGTATTGGGCAAGAATCGCTGAAGATGGCCGCAAACAACCGCTACAAGACCATTTACAAGGGGTAGCTAGATTAACTTCTGACTGTTTACCCGACTTTTTGCAAGGGGTGGGGTTTTATGCCGGGTTGTGGCATGATTTGGGGAAGTATCGACGGGTTTGGCAAGATTATTTACAAGGGAAGGGGGCTAAACAGGTTCATGCGGCACATGGGGCGAAGTTGGCGTTAGAATTAGCTCGTCAGCAAGGGGATGATCCTGATATTCCCGCTTTAGCTTATACGATCGCGGGACACCATACCGGATTACCCAATCGTGATCTGAGACGGACTTTACAACAGTATTGGAAAGGGTGGGAAAAAGCCCGTGATACGGCACAACAGGAGATTAACGAGTTTCTTCCTCAGTCTATCCCAGATATTGAGCTTCCTCCTCTCAAACGAGAATTTGCCATTCGGATGTTGTTTTCTGCACTGGTGGATAGCGATCGCACGGATGCTGCTAATTTTGAAAAGGGTGAAACTCCCCCTACATCTCTATCTTTGCCCCCATCCCCCTTTGATCCCTACACCCTCAAGGAAGTAACCTCTGAGTTAGATCAACTGCGAAACCGCTTCGCTGCCGATTGTATCACCCACGCCCCCCAACCCAAGGGATTTTATCGCTTAACGGGGGTTTGTGGGATTGGGAAAACCCAAAGTAGTTTACGGTGGGGGTTAATCCACGGGAAAACCCACCAAATGCGCGGTATTGTTTATGTTGCCCCTCTAAAAGTGATTATCGAGGAAACCGCGCAAGTGTATCGAGACTTACTGGGGGAAAACAATGTGCTTGAACATCATAGCGGGTATGAACCCCACCCCCAAGACGTTCGCAACTATAAATTAGATACAGAACGCTGGGATAAATCCTATATTGTCACCAGTGGGGTACAGTTTTACGAGTCCTTATTTGCTAACCGTCCAGGGCAATGTCGCAAACTGCATCAATTGCGCGATCGCGTAATTCTCATTGATGAGGCCCAAAGCATTCCCCCGCGTTTAGCCCTCCCCATTTTAGACGTACTGGCAACCTTAGTAGAAGATTGGGGCTGTTCAGTGGTGTTATACGAAATCCGGTATCGAAAGACCCTAAAAAATCAGGAAACGCTCTTTGGGTGGGCATTGCCCACCCTACAATGATTAATATTTCACAAGGATAGTGAATATTTGGGGTGCGGATTTCGTATCACCTTTCGACTCAGATGTGTCCGGCCCATCGGACTCTTGTTTTAAATGAGATTAAACAACGTCTTGATACCCAACACCTGTGTTATTTAGTCAGTACGCAATTAATCGAAGCAGGGGTTATGTGGACTTTCCTCGCGTCTATCGTCAGCTTGCACCCTTGAATTCTATTTCCCCGAAGTGGCGAATCAAGGAGACTTCAAATAGAGTTTTTGCTCTAAACAATCCACCACAGCTAACGCTAACTCGTGCATAACCTCTATGGCTGCATCTTCATGTTTTTGATATTCTTGGATATCTTTAATAGGCATTTTTTGCCCATGAGCAATTTCATTTCTGCGTGCAACTAAAGTTTTAATTTCAGTCGTATATGTATCAATTAAAGTACAATGAATTCCGGCGTATTGAATATTTTCTTTAAAACGATTAGGATAAAGATTAGAGCGAGTTTCTAACTTTACAGCAAAGTCTATATTGTCTTCTAGTAGCTGATTAAAATCACTGGTCACAAATAGCCAAATATTATCTACTGATAAATCTTGTTTAAAATTTTTTAATTGTTGTTGAAGTGAAAATTTAGCAATTTGCTCTTGACAGTTTTTCCTCTTAATTTGAGATTTTTGTATTTCATCTAGATACAAATCCCAAGCAAACTTACAAAATCCCTCATAATGAGCATAAAGCATGGCCCAGAGTGCGCGAAGCATTACTTTATATCTTTCTGAACCTTTAGGTGCTGAGATAGCTTGTGTTTTCAAAATCCCTAACTCTGCAATTCTCCAGTCCAGATCATCTTCTAATTGTTTAACCCAATTACTCATGAACTAGCTCCAAAAGTGCATTTTCAATCACTTCAATTCTACCTTTGAGCATTTCTGTTTTATTTGCTCCTGAACCTGT
This sequence comes from Spirulina sp. CS-785/01, assembly GCF_028330525.1. Taxonomy (GTDB): domain Bacteria; phylum Cyanobacteriota; class Cyanobacteriia; order Cyanobacteriales; family Spirulinaceae; genus JAQMSD01. The sequence continues at coordinate 20,735 of NZ_JAQMSD010000274.1, read as the reverse complement.
ATATTCTTTGAATTGACTACTTTGAACAGTATGAATGATTTTTTGTTTAATAGCATCCATAGAAACTTTACTCATTTGATCTAAAACTCTAAAAACTCCTATTGTAATTGCTTCATAATATGCAGGTGATAATTTTCTAACAGGTTTATTATTTCTGTATGAAGCAAAAGCAGTTTCTCCTAAAGTATTACCTAATAAGTCGAAAACTGCTGTAAAGTCTCGCTCCTGTTGATTATAAAAAAAATTAATATCTTGAGTAATAACTTTTTCCATGTATATGTCTAGCCAATCTGGTACTTTATTTTTAAATGATTCCAGATCATTTTTAGCAGCAAAAAATCTTAAAACAAGTTCTTCGTCACCTTTTTTTTCTTTATCTTGCTCAGGAAGAATTTTAGTACACAATAAAAAACTAGGGTGCTTTGCCATTTTTTGGAGAAATTGATAGAATTTTTCTCCTTCATCTCCCATTACTCTAGCCGAACAATTACGAATTTCTTGCGGTGCTAAAATAGCTCCACCTGTGTTTAATCGCTTAAACATACTATACCGTAAAAAGGATTGACTTTGCCGTTTAATAATTACAGTTCTAACAGAAGAACGTTTAATCAATAATCTTAATTTTAACGGTAAATCTTCAAAAGTCTTATCATTTAATTCTTCTACTAAATCACACCCTTGTAATTTCAAAGGCTCTTTTCTTAAGCTTTCAGCATCTATGAATTGAATTACTGAACTAACCCTTTGTAATCCATCAATAAGTTCTAATACTGCATTTTCTTTTTCGATCACAAAAATTTGAGGAATAGGTAATTCTAAGAGTATAGATTCTATAAGACGTGATTTTTGAACATCAGTCCAACGAAAAAGACGCTGATAATCAGGTTGTATAATAATTTCCTTTGCTTTGTGCATATTGACAATTTCACCAAAGCTAAGATCTAATGATTCAGTACGAACTTCACCAATTTTTTTGTCAATTATTTCATTTAATGAATTCATGTAGTTTAATCTCCATCTCTTGGTTTGGTTAATAATTCAATCTAGCGTTATTCATAATGTAAACTAGATAATATATTGTGTCCTGTAATATTCTAAAAAAGCTTCACCAACCATCCGACTAACTCTTAAACTTTGTTCATTTCGCTCTGTACAACGCTCTGTACAATAGGTTGTATGAATACAAGCAGGACAACCATCATGCCCTTCTGGTGGTCGGCACATAATTCTTTCTTCTTCTTGCTGAAGTTGTGCTTGACGTTCTGCTTCCGCTTCTTGTGTTATTCTTACAATCAGCGCATTGTTTTCTTCTAAATGCCAATGTTGTGCTAGTTCAGTGCGGAGTTGTGTAACTGATGTCCAGTTAGGGTTTTCCGCTAAATTGACAGGACAGAGAACAGAAGCTAATAGTTCTTGGTAAACTTCTAGAGCTTGAGTTCTTAAAGTATTGACAAAAACTTCGGAAATACCCGCACCACCTTCGTATCTTTCCCAAACCACGACTTCCCTATTTGTAACATCAAACCAATATTCTAGTTCTTGTTCGTTAACTCCACTAATGGACGCGATCGCTCTATGTAATAGATGTGCCGCAGTATGTAAAATTAACTCATGATTAAATTCTTTGTTTGTCCCATTAACTCTGACTTCCTCGACTTGGTGACGTAACTCATCATCCTCCATTATCTGTTCTACAATTTCAGATAAATTCCAAATAATTCCTTTTGTCGGGATACCGTACTCAACAGGCAAATCGTAGAGTGCATTAAAATTGTATGGCTGAACACGGGCAATATATCTGTAAAAACGAACTTGCTCATCCCAATAGACTCGTCTCGCTTGAACAGAAGAACCTCTGACTGTTGTTGTTCCTCTCATTCTTTCAATAAAATGAAACCCGTCTATAATTGGTTGAGGTTCAGTTAGTGCTTCATAACTTCGTTCAACAATGGGTTCAGCATATAGCTTTACTCTTTGTAGTTCTTGATGACAGTTACATCTGCGTTTCCTAATACTATGTATTGCATAACATTGAGGACAAAATGAAACTATCTGCTGACCTTCTTGATCGCTTTCTATAAATTTAACATAAACTTTTTTAGGAATGTGAATACCACCTCGTGTAACTCCTTCAGAGCGCAGACGAATACTGACAGTTTGTTGTTCTTGGTTAACCCAATCTGGTCTATGTTCAAGACTTAATATAGTTAAATACGAAATATTGGGATTAGGGCGGGATTCAGGACTGGGACGATAGCGATAAACTGTTTTATAAGGAATAAATGTTGTAGATAATTCAGTTAAATTTTCTTGATATAAGTCTGAATTTGTTCGTGAACCAACTAAATAACGAGCTTCTATGATAATTGGTTTTACTGTTTGAAAATAAGCATCTGGTATGTAATAACTATAATAGTCGCTTCCTTCTGGAATATCTGCTTCATTTAAACCTAGATGTAAATAAAACAGGGATTGAAGGACAATCTTTAAGACATCAGGAGCCATGTTTAAAATTTTTGGCTCATAGAGTTTTTGCAAAGAACGAAAGAAATCATACAGACATTCAACGTGGTGTAATTCAATTCCCCAAGATAGTTGTCTGCTTAGAGAAAGCCAAGTTTCTCTCACCGTTCTTTGAATTGCTGTAATTTGTTCGAGGAGTTCTTGATTAGCTTCATCAGAATAATATATTTGACCCAGTTCTAAATCTAGTTTGTTCAGTTGTTGTCTTACATTATCAGCAGTTACATCATTAGATAAAAAACGGTTAATTACATGAATCGTGTCCTGCACTGTGAGATGTAGTTCTTGCGGAGTTTCTTCCTGAATTTGCTCCAATAATTGTTGTAAACTAAGATAATTTCCTAATAGTCTTTTCTCTTGTTCAATCCAATCTCGAAGAATACGTCTTACACGACCTTGTTCTGTAGCATTGCGAGGATACTGATCAAGCTGTCTTAAATGTTCAGAATAGTAACGTTGAAGAATATGACATTGATTCAAAGTTTCCCAAACCCAGCACCAAATTCCTTGTATTGAATTGTTACCAGCATTCTGAAAACACTGTCCCATGCGTTCTCGTTCTCGCTGAATAAGATCGTGCATACCGCGCACAACCTCGTTTTCAGGATTCAAAGGTAATTCATAATGACCATTGATCAAACGATTGCGTCGGAAAAAGTAGAACTGAGAAGAGGGAGTAGTATCTAGTACCATAAGAGTATAGGCAATTTCTCCTGATGAACGTCCTGCTCTCCCTCGTTTTTGAATAAATGAAAAAACTGTACGGGGAGGTAGATAATGAATTGTTGATTTTATCCTCTCGTCATCAACCCCTACTTCAAGAGTCGGCGTAGCAACAAGAATATCTCCTTCTCGATAATCATTCTTCTGCTTAGACGATACAGATATAATCTCTAGGGGGGTTTCCTGCAAACATTCAATAATCTCAGAACAGTTCTCATTTCCTAAAATCCCTCGCCAACATTCTCCTTGTAAATAAATAGGACATTCACTAGGAGAAGTTCCTGGACAAGTCATGTTTTGAAAACGAATTTCTTCCGAGAGAGTACGAAATTTCCAGAGACGTTTATTTCCTTCCGCATCGCTAATTTGTGCAGTTAATCGTCCCGCCATATCCAAAGAGTCAGAAAAAACAATAGCACGATCATTATTACCTAAAACACCATGACCCATTGCCATAACACTCTGAATTAAGGTTGGTGCTGCCCCTGCATTGATTCTGCCTTCTGGGGATTGTAAAAAGTAGAGAACTTCTAAACCCGCAGGTTCTTGTTCGTAATCATTAGCACTATGAACTAATACTGAATGATTTGGCGAGCCATAAAAAAAGTTAGCAATGAAGCGTTCTGGGTCAGCAATTGTGGCACTAGACGCAATCTTGACTAAACGTTGCCCCCCCTGCCATTCTTCAAGGCGACGAACAAGGTTATGAATATGAACCCCATAAATTGAATAGTATAAATGGACTTCATCAAAAACAATGCCTGTCAATTGTCGTAGATAATTTTCAAACTCTGGTTTGGGATTGAGATACAATCGATCTAATGATTCGGCAGTAGTCACTAAAATATGAGGACGAGCTATTGCATGATCGTTTTTAGCAATAGAAACATGAAACTCAGAACCATTTCCACAGCTTGGGTTATCACAATAAAGTAGATGAACACCTCTAGGTATATTTCTGCCCCGATAACGACGGCTTCGGCGATCTCGATCTACTCTCAGTTGACCTTGACCACAAATGGGACACTGATCAACTATTCTAAATACGCTATCTTCTGTAAAAATATCTCGATTATCGAAGGTGTCTGCTGCATTAGCACAGATTCCGCCAAACTGGAAACCAATAACAATTCCCTGTTCAATGGTTTCACTACCAAAAAAAGAGAGTTGTCCTGTTGTGAGAGATACCTGCTCTGCATGGTGAACATAACGAAAAATGCGAGCTAACTGATCTTTCAATAAAGCAACTCGCGGGTAAAGGGTAATGAAGCGATAAGGGTGATTGGGATTTTGACGGAGCGATTGTGCGATCGCATAGATGACAGGCATCAAAAATACTTCTGTTTTACCACTACCTGTAGGTGCAACAACAACGATTCCCTCTCGATTTTCAATCGTGTTATGAACCCTCTCCCATCCTTCGACTTGAAACCGTGAAAATTGGGTAAAGGATTCAGGTGTTAGTTGAACAATATCTTGTCCTATCCCCGGAATCTCATGTCGAGCTATATTGCGAATTGGACGCTGCTTCTCAACAACTGCGGCTCGAATGCGCCCTACTAAGGGATTGGCATTGCCATTTGCATCAAAACGTTGTCTTAACTGTTGTAACAGCCGTGTCGCTTCCAATGCTTTAGGTAAGTATAAGCCATTACCTAGATTAGTGAACTCATGTTCTAGATTAGTGGATCCCTCGTCATCATCATCTTGCTCTAGGACTTGACGTACCTCTTCATTATATATCTGCCACACTTCATCGGGACTAAGAGTAGCATTCCTTGTGTTAAGTTGAGCAAACACTTCATCGAGAAGAAGATATAGTTCGTGGTAAGGCATGGATATACTAAAGCCACTGAATCAGTCTTGTCCATTATCCCCTAAATTGACCTCTTTTAAAGCAGATTGTACTATTTTGATAAGTTCTGCAATATTTTCTTTACGAAAAAATTCAGTTAGACGAAGGCTTTTAGGCTTGTACGGTAAGACAACTAAGTTAGAAGCCTCTTTTTTCGTTTGCTCTAATACCATTCTATACGCTTTGCTAGTAGCGTAACCTATGTAGGTGTAATAATGTTGACTATGAAGCTGAATATAGTGCACTAAACGGTCTGTGAGTAATCTGATTTGCTTTTCATCGAGTGGGTCTAAGCGAAAATCATATCCCATAATAGGCGGCTTGCATTCATATTCCTCTGGAACTGGTCCGTATAGTCCTGAGAGAGTTACCTTGTGGATCAATTGACTGTTTTTTCCAATCGATTGTTCGAGGCGATCATGAATTAAACGGTGAGAGCGAGAGTTGGAGTAAGGTTTTTCTCCAGAACAAGGAAGTATAAGTAAAATCTTCTGATTCACTTTTGGGGTAAATTCTTCTCGTAATATATTAAAACTATCTGGTTTATACTTATAAGAAACTAAAGATTCACTTGAAGATAATTCTTGTTTTTCTGGAAAAAAAACTATTTTACGAGATAATCTTGTTTTTAACGAGGAATCTTCACAAGATAGTGAATCTAATGCCTTATTTAGATGAGAACGACTAGATGTATATTCAATCAAATATTCTTGTAACTCATTAGCTTTTATTGCTTCTCGAATGTGTTTAACAAGTTGAAAATCCATTTCGAGATTGTGTAAAGCAATATCAGCATAATATTTACTTTTATAGTGTCCATGATGAACAGGACGACATTTTTGATCAGAAATTAATGCCTCTTGTATATATTGTAAGTTAGCTTCTTGACAAACTCTACAATCACAAGTTATATGCTCCATTTCTAATATAGGAAGAGGAATTCTTGTTATCGGTTCAAGGTAACTTAAACTTCTTGCTTCTTGTACATAAGAACTTGAATCAAAAGTATCTACTCCTAAATAGCTTAAAACAGGAATTAAACTTCCTGTAATCCCAAAAATATGAATAGGAGTTATTGAACGCTTTTCTTCTGGTATGCTTTGTTGAACTCCTCGAATCAAATCGATAATAGTGGCATATTTTCTAGAACCTCGTAATGGCACAAGTGATCCGATAGCTAGCCCAAAAGGATAGTTTCTCAATTTTTTATTTCTAGAAAATTTTTTAAAAATTTGCTGAACATATTGCTCAATTTGCTGACGATTTTGTCCATGAACAGCAATATAGTAAAAAGGATTCCACTCATTATTTTTTTGTAAAGAGTCAGCTGCTTTTATTGCATTAATTGCACTTCTTTCTAAACGTTCTTCTGCTTCTTCTTTCAGTAGTTTTGGATGTAAAGGATAGTCTAAACTAGCAACTATATTACCTCCAAAATCTTGTTGTAAATCTAGAATAGATTGAAATCCTTTGGTTTTGCTTAAAGACAATCCGTAGGGAGATAAATCAATATTTTTTTTAGATAAAAGCTGAAAACCTCCAGAATCCAGAAAAATTGGAGCATTGTACTTAACTCCAGTATCTTCTTGATAACGTTGCCTAATTCCTAATTCACGCCATGTATTTAGTCCATTAATTTTTTTAGGAATAAAGTTTAAAAAGTGAAGCACCTGAGACATAACAGGAATATTGCGTCGTAATATTCCTTGATTCATATTAGCTTGCAATATATACTTCCATATACCTCCACCACTTGCTTTAGTGCTAGTAACTAGAGAAACAACAGGAAATAGAAAAGGAGTTTCAACTATATGCTGATCTACCTTCAACTCTCCTAAACGACCATGCTCATACTCTTGAGAATTAAACATATACTAATTTCTTCTATTTTCTCTAAATATATCTATCTTCTCTCTATTATTCATTAATATCCTCAAAAGCCCGCATTTTCCCCGGATTAAACAACCCATAGGGATCAACCTCCTGCTTAAACTTTAACTGTACCGGATCAATCACCTTGCGACCGCCATCTTCAAGAATATAAGTGTGGGGGTTCGCTATACCCATTCCATTATTCTCATGATAATCGATAATCTCCTGTAAGCGTTTGGCGGTCGTATAGCGCACCAACTGTAACCCCGCAGGAATCGCCTTTCCGCCTAACCGCAAAAACTCTAAATGTATCATCACCTCTTCACCAAACTGATGATACATCTTTTCAACGTTGTCTAAATTAAAATAAAAGGTCTGTAAATAGGTTAAAGTTGAGTCAACATTACGAGCGTGTAAAGTAGTATGATTCCAAGTAAATTCCGCCAAACTTGTCCCTTTTTGTGCCTCTTGAAAACTTTTACTATAGGTAATCTCCCCCTGAAACGCTCCCACTAAATCCCGCAACGCTTCTAAAGAGGATTCGGCAATCATTAATAAAGCACAAGATTGATGCTCTGAGAAATAAGGCTTTAATGCGCCAAAATAATTGGGAATGGGTGCAGCGCAAATGGTGACTAATTTTTTCACTAACCCATCGGCATCACTGAGCGCTTGGCCAAACTTCGCCGCCGTGAGAAAGTCATTAAAAGTGACAATCACCTCTTGCCAAGGATAAGCGGGGGCAAGGGGAAACTCTAACTGAGTAATAATGCCATTCGTCCCATAAGCATGATTGACCTTTTGGGTGTCATCGCCCCGTAACTCCAGAACACGGGGTTCGTCCTCCAATGTTACCACCCGAACGGCTTGGAGATTGCCGCGATCGCGCAACATCCCATAATTCACCGAACCAATCCCCCCACTCCCTCCTTCAATAAACCCCCCAATCGTTGCAGTGCGATAAGTCGAAGGATACATCCGTAACTCCCACCCCGTCTGTCTCGCTTGCTTATCAAACGCGGCCATCTTCACCCCAGGTTGAACACAGGCCATCCCCTCCTCAATCCACAGCACTTGATTCATCCGCGACAGATCAAGAACAATCCCCCCATATAAAGGCACACATTGCCCATAATTCCCCGTTCCTGCCCCCCGCACCGTCAGAGGCACTTTATACCTCACACACACACGCGCCACCTGTAACACCTCAGCTTCCGTCGTAGCCCGCACCACCAAATCAGCCCGCTTCTCCGCTAACTGTTCCTGTAGAATAGGGCTGAAATGGAAATAATCCAGAGATAACTTCGTCACTTGGCCAGAATCTTGGATCACCTCCAACCCCTCCAACTCAGCCAAAATTGCAGACCAATCGAAAGTAGCAGTAGAAGTCACAGTCATTCCCGTTATAGCAGTAATCAGTCATCAGTCATCAGTCATCAGTCATCAGTAAGATCAGCCTAGCATCGTGAGATTTTCCAGCATTAGCTATGCTCAAACGTCTCCCCCTCATGCTATAAATCTCAACAACACCTAACTCTCCATTGTATGCACCCAAGGAAATTAGCGTCACATTCAGAAGACCCCAAAATTTGATAGCCTAGATAAATATAGCTTTGGGAACGGAAAAAAAGAGAGTGGACATACAAATTGGTCGCGGCAAAACCGCACGACGCGCCTACGGATTTGACGAAATTGCCCTTGTCCCCGGACAACGGACATTAGACCCCCTCTTAGCGGAGACAAAGTGTGAAATTGGTGGCATTCCACGGGACATCCCCATTCTGGCCAGTGCCATGGACGGGGTTGTAGATGTGAATACCGCCGTCATGCTTTCCCAATTGGGCGCATTAGGGGTTCTGAACCTCGAAGGGATTCAAACCCGATACGAAGACCCAAACCCGATTTTAGACAAAATTGCTTCAGTCGGGAAAGATGAATTTGTTGGCTTGATGCAAGAACTCTATGCAGAACCCATCAAACCCGAACTCATTAAACAACGCATTCAAGAAATTAAAGAGCAAAATAGTATTGCGGCAGTGAGTCTCACCCCGGCAGGGGCGGCGAAATTTGGGTCAGTCGTCGCTGAAGCTCAAGCAGACTTGTGCTTTATCCAAGCCACGGTTGTTTCCACCGCCCATCTGTCTCCAGAGTCTATTATTCCCCTCGACTTGGAGAAATTTTGCCAAGAAATGCCCATGCCTGTGGTGTTAGGGAATTGTGTCACCTATGAGGTAGCCCACAATTTAATGAAAGCAGGGGCCGCTGCGGTGTTAGTGGGTATTGGTCCTGGGGCTGCTTGTACCTCTCGCGGGGTATTAGGGGTAGGAGTCCCCCAAGCCACCGCAGTTGCCGACTGTGCCGCCGCCAGAGATGATTTTCAACGGGAAACCGGGCGTTATGTGTCGGTTATCGCCGATGGGGGAATTGTCACAGGGGGGGATATTTGTAAATGTATCGCCTGTGGGGCCGATGCGGTGATGATTGGTTCACCCATTGCCCGATCTGCCGAAGCCCCCGGTCGCGGTTATCATTGGGGCATGGCCACCCCCAGTCCTGTGTTACCCCGTGGGACTCGCATTAAGGTAGGGACAACGGGTTCACTATCGGAAATTATGATCGGCCCGGCCCGGTTAGATGATGGAACGCATAACCTGTTAGGGGCATTACAGACCAGTATGGGTACGTTAGGGGCAAAAAATATTAAAGAAATGCAGCAGGTTGAAGTGGTAATTGCCCCCTCATTACTCACTGAAGGTAAGGTCTATCAAAAAGCCCAACAGTTAGGAATGGGTAAGTAAGAGCAGATTGTTTTGTTGAAGGTTAAGGGAGGTGAAAGCCTCCTTTTTTTTGGGTAATGGGTAATGGGTAATGGGTAATGGGTCAGTTGAGAAACCGGGTTTCTGTGCAAAATTGTGGCAAAACACGATCAATTTAGATAGAAACCCGGTTTCTTACCCCTTGCATGATCACCAAGAACAAACGACAAACAACAAATTGTTGATGGTTGATGGTTGATGGTTGATGGTTTATTGTTCCGGGATAGAAAGATGACTATAAAAGGTGGATTGGCGTAGGGTTTCGATTAACTGATGATTGCGCCATACTTGGATGTGCCATTGCCAGATGTAGTGATTGTGGACTAAATTGGCTTTTAGGGTGATGGTTACGCGATCGCGCTTCTCAAGTCCCACAGGCCGTTCCCAGGGCAAAAACGCCTTCCCATAAATCAAATCCGGTTCTCCAGGGGCATTAGAAAACGACACCCCCTCCGTCAACTGACTCTCAAACCACAACACCAACCCGTGAACCGTCGTCGTTTCCTCACTCTCCCAACTTAACTCCCCCCTCAAATTCGCATCTTCAATGGTCCCATAATCCAACGTCGTCACCCACTGGGGCGAAACCACACATTGTTCCGGTTGCACGGTACACTTATACAACCGATTCATCGCCCACCGATTGCCTTTTGTGAAATTCAGCCCATAGCGATTATCCCCCCAAGGGGCCTGGTACTGCTGATAAAGTTTCGGTGCATGAACCAAACACCCCCATATCCTATCCTGTTGGGGAATTAACACCCCATCCGGGGCTAAAAATCGCGTCCTTGCATCTATTAGCGAGGGAATATGTTGTCGAAATAAGGGTAAAATCCCCCGTAAATCGGACACCAACACATCGGCCTTCTCCGGTAACGTCACTTGAGTGGAAAACTGGGGAATAAACTCAATCAACTCACTCAACCCATTGTCCGCGGCCAGAATTTTCGCCAACTCAATAATCGGATCAGGTTCAATCGCATAAACCCGTTTAGCCCCCAACTGACAAGCCAAAAACGCACAAATTCCCGTCCCCGTCCCCAGATCAACCACAATAGACCCCGGTTTCACGGTGTCTTGGAGGGCTTTGGCATAGGCATCCATGCGGACTCGATCCGCCATCATCGACCCATAACCCGTTACACTATACAAAGGGTAAATTCCTCCTGAGATTCTTTCCTAGTCAGCCCTTGAGGGCTTAACCCCAAGGCAGAAAAGACTAAACTCGCACCATGGAACTTAGAAATTCTCGGACTCTCTCGGAGAATTAATTTCCGCCGACCCTGGGGGATTAAGAAATAAATTTCCGGCTGCATCGTTTTGATAAATACAAGAAATATTGGTCGCCCCCCCATCAAGGGTCCCGGTAAACCCAAAGGTATTCATCCGATTTTTACAGTCTTTCACCTGTTCCCGGTTCACTAAATTGCGGGTTTCCAGAATTGACCAGTTATTCCGTCGTAGGACACATCCAGGAGTCATTTTGGGCTGACTCACATAGACACTAAAGGGGTTGAGGGTAATAAACACCCGCATATCACTCACAATGGCACTAGCCCCAAATTGCTGACAGATATCCGGGTTGGGGGCCCGACGGTCAATGACTTCCCGTGAGGCCACATTCACGGCATTGTTACTCGACGATAAACTCAATGATAGTCCCACGCCAATCCCTAATACAAATACGGCGGCGAGTAGGGCGGCTGTGGCATAGTTAAAACTCGAAAGAGGATTCCCTCCTCCTCCTCCTCCCCCCCCTTTACTGGGTCGGGAGGACGGGGGACGGTCATATCGGGGGGGTCGGGTTGAACGTTTCATAAAAAAAATCCACCCATCTGAGTGAGTTGCATTTTATTATTTTAGCAAGCTCTTTCACTCGCTTGCGTGATATAAGAGAGACGACCCAGAAGGCCGTCTCTAAGTGGGATGAGAGCTTTTTTTGAGCCTCTTGGTGGGAGACTCAAGGACTAACCTTATCCTTTCAGGTATTTGAGCATGGTGTCCGCATCAGACACTTCATAGGGGTCTTCGGGGTAGTTATCTGCATATCCAGGTTCAATGAACATTTTTTCGATTTTGCCATCATTGACCACCATGGAATACCGCCAAGAGCGCATTCCGAACCCTAAGTTTTCTTTCTCGACTAACATTCCCATTTTACGGGTGAATTCACCATTCCCATCGGGGAGGAGAAAGACTTTTTCCGCACCTTGCTGTTTCCCCCATTGGAACATGACGAAGGCATCATTCACCGACAGGCAGATTACTTCATCAATGCCCTGTGCTTTAATTTCATCATACAGTTCTTCGTAGCGGGGCAAGTGGTTGGAAGAACAGGTAGGGGTGAAAGCCCCAGGGAGAGAAAAGACTACAACCCGTTTGCCACCGAAGATGTCTTGGGTGGTTTTATCTTCCCAACGAAAGGGGTTGGGGCCACCAACAGATTCATCACGAACACGAGTTTTAAAAGTTACATCGGGAACTGTCTCCAGTACAGGCATAAGATTCTCCTACTAATTGTGTTGTCCATCCAATTGCTTATCTTATCAGCAAGAGGGGGCCGAACTGCTCTACCTTTAGGCGTGCTAATTTTATTTATTGGTCGGGATTCATCCTCAGCTAAATCAAAGAGATTTTAGCTGGGGACTTCTCCTGACATTTCTGTTAAAGCGAGACTTTAACCGGAGTGCGATTGGGTTTTACGTCAAAGCCTACGGGTTCTAAGAGCGATCGCCCGGTCATTTCTTCGGGTTGGGGGAGTTGTAGGATTTCCAGGAGGGTGGGGGCGATGTCGCTGAGACGGCCTCCTTCGCGCAGTCTAACTTTTGTGCCGTGACCGGGAATTTTTAAGCCTTCGCCTTCGATGAGGACTAAGGGGACTAAGTTGGTGGTGTGGGCGGTCCAAGGTTGGCCGTTTTCATCCCACATATATTCGGCATTACCGTGATCTGCGGTAATTAACATTGTGCCGCCGACTTTACTGACGGTTTCAATGAGACGACCTAAACAGCGATCGACGGTTTCAATGGCTTGCACAGCCGCGTCCATATTGCCTGTATGACCGACCATATCGGGGTTAGCGTAGTTTAACACCATTAGGGAGTAAATTCCCTTGTTGAGGGCATTACAGGCGGTGTCTGTGACGGCTGCGGCGGACATGGCCGGGGCGCGGTCATAGGTGGGGACCATGGGACTTTGGATGAGTTCCCGATCTTCTCCGGCAAAGGGGGTTTCGAGGCCGCCGTTAAAAAAGTAGGTGACGTGGGGATATTTTTCGGTCTCTGCGGTGCGAAATTGCCGCAACCCTTCTCTAGAGACGACTTCCCCTAGGATATTGGTGAGGTTTTGGGGTTGAAAGGCGACGGAGACGGGTAAAGTGGGGTCGTATTGGGTGAAGGTGACGAAGGAGAGGGGTTGAATTTGTTCCCGTTCAAAGCCGTCAAAATCGGGGGTTATGAGGGCGGCAGTTAATTGCCTAGCTCGGTCTGGCCGGAAGTTGAAGAAGATCACGCCATCCCCGGGTTCGATGGCCCCGGTGGTTATGCGGGTGGGGGGAATAAATTCGTCGGTGGTGTCTTGGTCGTAGTATTCTTGGAGGCAGTCCACGGCGGTTTTGCCGTTGCCTTCTCCGTCTTGGGTGATCACGTTGTAGGCGTTTTCGGTGCGGTCCCAACGGCGATCGCGGTCCATGGCAAAATAACGACCTGAGATGGTGGAGATTTTACCCACTCCAATTTCTTGGGTTTTTTCGTTCATTTCTCGGAGGACGTTGATGCCTTCATGGGGGTTGGTGTCCCGTCCATCCATAAAGGCGTGAATACAAACGTCTTGGATATTTTGCGCTTTGGCCAGATGGAGTAACCCATAGACATGGGAGATGTGAGAATGGACTCCTCCTGCGGAACAGAGTCCCATGAGGTGAAGTTTACCATTGCGCGATCGCACGGTTTCGCATAAGTCCACCAAGGCTTCATTCTGGAGAATTTCCCCACTCTCCACGGCATCGGTAATGCGAACCAATTCCTGCGGTACAATGCGGCCTGCCCCTAAATTCAGATGACCCACCTCCGAGTTCCCCATTTGACCTTCTGGGAGTCCCACATCTTTACCGGAGGTGCGAATTAAGGTTCGGGGATAGGTTTCCCAGATACTATCCATGATGGGGGTATTTGCAACTTTAATGGCATTTCCCTCGGCGTTATCCCGATATCCCCAACCATCAAGAATTATTAGCACCGCAGGAGAGACTGGTGCTTGTGTCATATTGTTTCCCTTATCTGTTTTTATTGTCGCCATGATAATACCACTCAGCTTCCTTTGTGGTTCTAAATTTTGCCTTTACTTATTGTTTACAAAAAAGTTGTCAATCCAGCAAAATGCTCCTGTGGTGCAACAGGAGTCTCTATCTTACCGTACTTGTATGTAATGAGGCTAGAACTTTGAATTTCAGAGGGTAACACCCCTCCCCTCTCCCCTAGGGTAGAGTTCCTAGACGTTTTCGGAGGGAATGCCTTGATTTAAGCCCCGTAAAGATGCTTGAATAGTTCGCTGGTTGATCATGCCTTGATCGTCGGTATGATGGGCGATCGCATCTAAGACATCCACTAAAATCGGCGTTCCCAATCCTAAATCCTCTAAGGTGTGCCGTTGACAAAATACATCTTCTGGGGTGTTTTCCATGATTAATTGTCCATGATTCATGACAAACACCCAATCGGCCCAATCATAAACAAAATTTAGGTCATGGGTGGCAATCATAATAGTTGTTCCGGTTGCTTGAATGCGGTCTAAGAGTTGCCGTAAAGAACGAGTTTGCTTGGGATCAAGAAAAGCGGTAGGCTCATCAAGGAAAAGGAGAGTCGGTTGCAGAATCATTACATCTGCAATAGCCACTCGTTTTTTCTGCCCCAAACTAAGATAATTGACGGGATAATCGGCCAAGGGAGTTAACTCAAAGTCCTGTAGCGTTTGTTGAACACGGGGTTCAATCTCTCTGGCCGCAAGACCCAAGTTACATAACCCATAGGATAAATCCTCCTCAACGGTGGTCGCAACTAATTGCTGTTCGGGGTTTTGAAAGACTAACCCGACCTGCCGCCGTAACTGACTTAAAGCCTGGCGATTATAGCGCAAGGGTTCTCCTGAAAAGCGTACCACACCCCGTTGGGGACGATACAACCCATTGGCCAACCGAAATAAGGTGGTTTTCCCACACCCATTTTGTCCAATAACCGCGCACCGTTTCCCCTGGGGAATTTGCCAAGATATCCCCTGTAATGCGGGTTGTGGACTACACGGATATGTATAAGCTACTTGGTCAAATTCCATTAACATTGTGTTATGGGTCATGGGTGATGGGGGATTGGGGTTTTCTCGTTTGGGGTTTTCTCGTATAGTTTACCGATTCATGATCACTAGAAAAGGCATCAGGATTTTTGTCGAGTCATGGCCAAAACGCGATGGACAGTGAATTCTAGATCAAGACCCAGATCAGGCAAAACATCTGCACCAGAATAAATCATAGGCAAATTATCCCCCTCCCAAACCCAAATCTGCTGACGCTCACAATCAATTAACCAAGCTAGTTGCGTCCCGTTACTGAGACAGTGAAGAATCTTATTTTGTAAGTCTAAAGTCCCTTGGTCCGGGGAGCGAATTTCAATTAGCCAATCTGGAGTACCATTGAATGGCCCATCCTCATCTGAAAGTCGTTCCGCAGCAATGATAACAATATCGGGTACAGGAGAGTAAGGGGGAATAATACAGCGTAACTCTTGAATGGCTTCAAACCTATCAGTGCCATGGTTGATGGCATTGACCAGACTACGTTGCAACCGCGAATGAAACAGAGTGGGCATAGGCTTTTGAATGACTCTCCCATCAATTAATTCCCATGCTGGAGACGAGTCAATATTCGATTGTGCCAAAAACTCTACCAGCGGGACGGTTGCGGTTAACTGTGACATGGACATTTTTGCTCAAAACAACTCTCCAATCTTTGCTCAACGACTCACGACTAACAACAGTAATAACAAACAATACCCTCCAATCGCCTCCTGAATATACCGCCAATTGGGTTGATACCGTCGGGCGTGCCAGACTCGTAACTCTCCATTAAAGCCCCTCGATTGTAATCCTAGAGCAATTTGGCGATAATTTTCCAAGGTTCGCCAGAGTAACTGGCCCACGACTAAACTGATACTCCGCCAAGCGACTCGCCAATGGGCATAGCCATTCCGAGATTGTTGCGCGGTGAGAAGCTCTAAAACGGTTTCAGTTAAGACAAAAATGAAACGATACATTAATGAAAGTAACTCTGTTATTAGCGTGGGACACCGCAACTGTCGTAAGACGCGGATAATTTCCACAAAGGGGACTGTGAGTAAAATAAAGTATAGACAAGAGGTGAGGGTAATGGCACGGGTAAACACGATGCTTGCCCAGTCTAACCCTTGTTGGCTGCAATAGAGATACAGGGGTCCTACCTGTACCCCCCATAGGGCATCCATCTCCACGGTTGTGCTATGACTATTTAAACTCACTCCTGCTATTAAAGCGGGTAAACTTAATAGCCAGAAGCTGACGGGAAGGGCTAATAAGTTTAAGTAAATTTTGGCGGGAATTTTGGCATAGACCACCACCCAAACCATTAACCAGAGGGTGATGAGGAGTTGTAGGGGGGGAGGGGAGAGATACCCTAAGATAAAAAGCGCGATCGCAAATCCTAGTTTATGGCCTGGAGGCAGCGATCGCAAGTGATTCGTATAAGCCAGAGAATCAATTTGATGGTGCATAAATGACGAAACGAGCTACCCTAAAACGGGTAAACCCCCTATTCTTCCTCCTGTTTCGTCCTTTCACTGCGGCCTTTATATAAGCCAACAGCATAACCAATAACTCCCGCACCCAAAGCGGCCTGAGAGACAAATAATAAACTCTCAATTTCCCCACTCGGCGGCTCAAAAACCCCACCAAACCACGGTTGATAGTCCGGTTGAATTTCTGTTATTGCTTCTTCGGCTTCCCCATCGGCCCCGCCGTATTCCCCCCGGACAAAAATTAGCGGTAAAATGGCTAAAGCCAAGACAGTGAGAATAATCCACCAATTGCCTTGATTGGTTTTTTGTTCTGGTTGTTGTTTCATAAATCCCTTTTTTTATTCACTGCGTAATAATTGCAAGGTTTGTAATTCGCTGGTAGCGTAAGATTGCAGCCAATTCCACACCAACACTGTCAACAGTCCTTCACTAATAGCGAGAGGGAGTTGGGTGAGGGCAAAAATTCCGGCAAACTTGAGAAAGGCGGCTAACACACCGCCACTGGCTGCGGGAAAGGCTAAGGCCAACTGAATGGAGGTGACAAGATAGGTGGCTAAACCGCCCAAACTGGCCGCCAAAAACACGCCTAAGCGTTGTTTCCCTTGGTTGGCCAACAGTCGATACACGGCAAAGGCCACCCAGGGCCCGACAATGGCCATGGCAAAGGCATTCGCTCCTAATGTCGTTAACCCCCCATGGGCCAGTAATACTGCTTGAAAGACTAATACCAGACTGCCCAATACTGTCATCACCCCAGGGCCAAATAAAACCGCCCCTAACCCTGTGCCTGTAGGGTGGGAGCAACTCCCGGTGACAGAGGGAATTTTCAGGGCAGATAGGACAAAGCTAAAGGCCCCAGCTAAGGCTAAGAGTAATTTTAATTCGGGTTGTTGTTGGGTAATGCGAGTCAGCGATCGCAGTCCTATAATAAAAAAGGGCAAGGCCAAAACCCACCAAAACACCGCCCAACTCACAGGTAAAAAGCCTTCCATAATGTGCATGGCCTGAGCCGGAGATGCGGCCCCTACAATGAGATAAAAACTTAATCCTGCCATAGCGACAAGATGTAAGAATCGGGATTTTTTCGTCATCGTCTTCTGTAACCTCCTGTAACTGGTTGCATCTCTATGGCTAAAGATGCAAAATAAATACACCGTCATCACACCTAGAGTTAAGGGTGCATTCGTCACTATTGCCCCCTCAACGCTCCCTAGGCGGTAAGTCATCGCCCATTTTTTAGGTCAAATTATTCATGTCTTACCCAATTCCCCGCATATCAACCCTCAGCAGCGTTTGGGGAATCTTGTTAAAATACTCTATAACCCGTTGAATCTTGACCATCATCCGTACCTCGCAGATGTCTTGCTATTTTGGACTCATTATCTTGGACTCATTCATCGGCGGGCATCCTGACTGAGAGGGTATTAACCTCCATCACAGTTGCGGGACAGTGGCAGATTTTCACTGCGCTTTCCCCGTTTCCTCTAGCGACTGTTCCCCGCTAGAACCGATGAGGTGGCACTATAGTATCATGTTTTGGTCTGGTCTCACATAAAGTTTGGTGAGTTGCTATGACTTCTTTAATTTTTCGGCTTTGCTTTTATGAGTTGAGACGAGGGGGCTGAGAAGAAAGGTCAAGAGACAGTTGGTTGCTGTCTGGTTGAGGCAGGCCATTGGCTTCAAGGTAGTGAGCCACTACTTCCGAGGTTTGTCCGCTTTCTCGAATGCGGCCTTGATCTAACCAAATAGCGCGATCGCAAGATTCCTGAATAAAATCTAACGTATGGGATACCACAATAATTGTAATTTTCTTTTCCCAAAAATGCTGCATTCTTTCTTTATACAAGAATAAAGACTAGGTGGTTTTCTCCACTTTTTAAACTCTTGATAACAATTAAAAATTAGTAAATTAACGTATTTTTGATGACAGCGAAGTCCATAGAGTTAAGCCAAGCGATAATTTCTCCGGTGGTGCGTGTAATGCCTTTGTTGACTGCCTCTGCTTGTCCGCGATCGCACTCTGATATCCAGGTTAGTTGCGCCTCATACCGTTGTAAAATGGCTAAGGTGTGGTCTGTACTGCCTCCATCACAGATAATATACTCAAATTTGAAAAAATGATTCAGTTAGCTGAAAATTCACAAGTCAATCGTATAGAATTTTTTAATTTTTACCAACCTCTCGATCCGGTTGAAGAATTTACCGGACTTACAACCCGATCAACTGGCTTACACCTTTTTGCAGAATGGCAAAACTCCTACACAATCTCTAACCTATCAACAATTAGCCCAACAAGTCAGTGCGATCGCATCTCACCTACAAACGCGAGTTCCCCCCAACAGTACCGTCCTCTTACTCTATCCCAACAACTTAGAGTTCCTCACTGCTTTTCTAGGGTGTTTGTCCGCTAACGTGATTGCAGTTCCAACCCCTGCTCTAGAATCTTATCAAATGAAACGGGCATTCCCCCGTATTCTCACCATTGCGATCAATGCTCAACCCTCACTCATTCTAACCACATCTCAACTGGCTGAACAATTCTCCCAAAATTCACAAAACCTTCCTCAACTCAACAGCTTAGAATATCTGGCAACTGATACCTTTCTACCTGATCAAGAAATTGCCTTAAACAGTAATATCTCCAGTCAAACTATTGCCTATCTACAATATACCTCTGGTTCAACTTCAGCACCCAAAGGAGTCATAATTTCTCATCGTTAAGGATTGTTGATCCGGAAACAGGTTTAGAATGCCCTCCAAATCGAGTAGGAGAAATCTGGTTATCTAGTGACAGTATTGCTCAAGGATATTGGCAAAAAAAGAAGAAACTAAAAAAACTTTTCAAGCCACTCTCTTCAATGAAAAAGATAAACAATTTTTGCGAACAGGAGACTTAGGTTTTATTCAACGTGGGGAGTTATTTATTACTGGAAGAATTAAAGAACTCATTATTATTAGAGGAATCAATTACTATCCTCAAGATATTGAGTTGATTGTACAAAAAAGTCATACTCAATTGCAAGTTAATGGTGGAGCAGTGTTTTCAGTAGAGATAGAAAGCAAAGAAGAATTAGTAATTTTCCAAGAAATTAAAAAAATCAGTACAAAACAGATTGAATGGCATGAAATAATATCAGCAATTCGAGAAGCGGTATTGCAAGAATACGAAATTTCTGTTTATGCTGTTTATTTACTTAAAAGAGGTCATCTGCCCAAAACCTCAAGTGGCAAAATTCAGCGCAATGCTTGTCGCCAAATATTTCTACAAAATACTGTTGAAGCGATCGCCTCTTGGACAAAAGAACAAATTTCTCTAGGTCAGGGACTTCCCCAAACTGAAAATGATTCAATGGCGTATCCTGAACGAGTAGAGCTATTGGTCAACCAATATTGGGAGTTCTTAAAGAGTTTATGGCAGGATAATTTTGGCAATGTGGGGGAGGATGCAATAGGTTTGTTTGTAGAACAAGGTAAGGAAATCAATAACAATAAATGTGAGGCCATATTTGAGGAAGGCTTGGTGGTATTATCAGTTATATCGTTGGAATATAATGGTTTAATACAATCAATTCAGTGTAACAGAATAGTTACAGGTTAATTTAAGAAACAGTATCTGAATCAATTCCTAATTGTCGCAGACGCTCTTGTAATTGCTGTAAATTGGCCTCTGCTTGCTCTCGCTGTTGTCGTTCTTGATCTCGTTCTGCCTCAGCTTGTTCAGCCCGTTGTTGTTCCTGTTCAGCCCGTTGTTGTTCCTGTTCAGCCCGTTGTTGTTCCTGTTCAGCCCGTTGTTGTTCCTGTTCAGCCCGTTGCTGTTCCTGTTCCGCCACTTCTTCAGGCAATAAGACTAAATTGCCATCCCGGTCATAAAACCGCAACCAAATGGCATTCTCTCGCCGTAGTCTTCCCTCCCAAGTGCCTAACCATAACCCCAAACTCTCACACCATAACCATCCTCGCTCATCTGGCGTTAGTTCTTCATATTCCTGATGTCTGTTTAAATGCCATCCTTGCAAAGAGTCCCCATTAAACGGCTCATAGACAAAATAATCCCTCGTTCTAAAGGTCTGCTCATAAATTCTTTTTTTCGTCCCCACATCTTCACTGGCCGTAGAAGCTGACATTAAT
>NZ_JAQMSD010000273.1 GCF_028330525.1 Spirulina sp. CS-785/01 | reverse complement strand
CCTCTTGTGTAGGAAAATCTACACCTGAAGACTTAAAAATTACAACTAAAATACCTCTTTTAATTACGGCTACTGGACACGGTTCACGACAAATGTGCCGTACAGATAAGTCTGGTTTTCCTAAGCGTTATGTTCCAAGATACAAATTCGTCAAAAGTTTTCAAACAGGAGATATTGTCAAAGCCAATGTTACTAAAGGAAAGAAAACAGGAGAATATGTTGGAAGAGTAGCTGTTAGAAGTTCTGGAAGTTTTAATATTAAAACTAAGTCAGGCTTAGTGCAAGGAATTTCCCATAAATACTGCTATATTGTACACAGGAAAGACGGATACTGTTACGCATTCTAATCAGGATGCCCTATCGGGCAGTTATTCATGTAAGGGGAAGATTTCCTCCCCTTCGTGAACGATAGGAGTCTCCATCTTCCCCTTACCAACCCAATTGACGATGAAAAAACACCTAATTTTAGAGAAAGAATGATTGTTTGCCCTAACTGTAATCATCAAAACCCAGAGGGAGCGACTCAATGCGAATCCTGTTATACGCCCCTCCCCGTAACTACCAGTTGCCCCAACTGCGGGACGAGTGTACAAGCGGATGCGAGTTTTTGTGGACAATGTGGGTTTAATCTCCAAGAAACCAGTGTCCCCGATGAAGGCGAGACTGGAGGGACAGACCCGGATTTAGAGACGGCCAGTGAAGAAAATGAGGGAACAGCCCCTCCAGCTACGGCTACCCCTGATCCAGTGACAACTCCGGCCCCTGATCCCACTCCGGCCCCGGCTTCCTCTGGGGGAGCAACAACCCAACTGCAAACGCAAACCGCGAGTTTACTCCATTTGCAAACGGATACCAATATTGAACTCCCGGCTAATCTGTCTGTGGTTCATGTGGGGAAACCCGGTGGTGCAGTACCGCCGGATATTGATGTGTCAGGATTTCCCGATTCTGCGGTGGTGTCGCGGGTTCATGCGGATATTCGGTCGGAGGCGGATGCTTACTATATTGAAGATGTGGGCAGTTCTAATGGGACTTATATTAACCATACACCGCTACAACCGGGGAATCGCCATCGGTTACGAGCGGGCGATCGCATTGCCCTAGGAAAAGAAGATAAAGTCACCTTTATTTTTCAAGTTTCTTAGTCTCATTGGAGAAAATTTCCGGCTCAGGTTGCGGATTATGAACATAATGTAGCGAAATAGGAAATATCGCTCGATTCGAGTCGATTGCGAAAATTCTTGACCTATACTGTTGATTGTGACAGGATGCTCAAATTCTGTTTTCATTGCCAAGACTCAGGAAAAATAAAAACGATGCACAAACAGTTTCATGCCTCAATGACCAAAATTTTGGGCTTTGCAGGTGCGGCAGGTCTGAGTGTAGCCTTGGCTGCTCCGGCTGCGATCGCACAAACCCCCGAAATTCCTCCCACAGGAGATGAATTTGATCCTCTGACTGTTGACAATTTGTTCTATAACTTAGAATTTTGGGATTTAGAGCGAGACGGGTTTATCTGTAACAATAACCCTAACCCCACTTGCGGTAATCCGGAACGGGAAGTGACCAACCATTCTATCCCTGAACGTCGTTACGAAGTGAATGAGGAGACTTGGGGGTTCGTCTGTAATAATAACCCTGATCCTGAATGTGAAAACCCGGTTCACTATGGGATTTATTACGATGAAGCGGCTGAGGAGTTACCGCCTTTAGCTACTCGCACCGAACCCCTCTGGGCCCAGCTTGAGGAGTCGCTCAATAGCCGACCGAGCCTTCCTTCTGTCACCCCACAGGATACCACAATGCCTCCGCCTCCTCCGGATCGTCCCGTTCCTGGCTTATGGTAAGTCATTTAGCACGCTAAGGGTTAAGGCTCATCCCCCAATTTGAGTCTCTAAGGGATACAGTGTCATGCTGTATCCCTTGATCGTAATTGTTAATTTTTGATTATTAATTGTTAATTGGATCGCGTCTTAAAATGACCATTTGATCGCCGACGACAGGGCTTCGTGCAATAGTTATTCCCTCATTGTCTAGCATAGCAATTGTCCGGAAGTCTAAGGTTTGCGATCGCGCTAAGACTTCATCCGCTAATTCATTCTGTTGTTGTTCGGGTAAGTTATACCACTCCTCTCCCACCGTCACCACGAGACGACCTTCAGAAAAGTTCGCTTGAATGGACTGAATTAACCCTTCTGCATACTCGTTGGTAATTTCCGAGACCTGATCTTGAATGGCTGCAATTAAATTCTGTTCTGGGGTGAGTTGAACAGGTTTTGAGGGTTGCGGTTTTTTCGGTTGCGCTTTGGGAGGTGTAGGTTTTGGCGGTTCAGGGGCTTTTTTCTCTGGGGTGGGAGTTGGACTGGGACTGGCACTGGGACTGGCACTGGGACTGGCACTGGGACTGGCACTGGGACTGGCACTGGGACTGGCACTGGGACTGGCACTGGGACTGGGTTGTTCAACCGCAGGGGGTGGGGTTTCGGCTACTTCTTGGGGTTCTCCTCCGGACAAGAGGAAGGGCGTGATCACTAAGACCCCTAAAACTGCCGCAAGAATGCCGCTTAATGCTCCATTGGAGAGCTTTTCCGACCAGGCTGTGGGTAAAATGCCTCGCACCCCGTTTAAGACGGTTTCTGCGAGGGAGGCGAGAAAGGCGGGTTCGGGTTCAGATTCGGGGCTAGCTGGCTCTTGAACGGGTGCAGATGGCTCTGCGGGTTCAGTTACCTCTGGGGCGGTTTCGTCGCTCACAGGGGCTTCTGGGGGTGGCTCAGGTGGGGTGGCCATGGGGGGGGGTGCCTGTTGTTCATCGAGAACCGTGGCCAGTTGGTCGATTTTTTGGGAGAGGTCGGTGAATTGGGTTTCTGAGGCCGAGAGGGTCTCGGTTTCCATTCCTTCTAAGCGCGTCACCAGTTCGTCTAAACGGGCGATCGCACTTTTTAAGACCGTAACCGTTTCGGCTTTTGATAACTGTTCTGGTTGGCTGTCTGACATTGGCTTTTTCCCCCCCGAATAGCGTTAAGTTCGATTGATCCCATCAACGGAGTTGAGGGTCTTCTCTCACAAGAAGATAACCCCTAGTTTATCGCTCTAGAGCAGTCCCACAAAATGTAACAGACCATTGCCACTAATTAACTCAATAATTAAAGCTAAAAAGCCCAACATGGCCAAGCGACCATTCCAGATTTCGGCGGTGGTGGTCATTCCCCAGGCCCATCGTTCTTGGGGGTACATTTTCACCTGTTTGTCCATGCGGGTGACTTCCCCAAAGGGACGAGGTGGGGAGTTGGCTGCATCAATAACCAGGTTGGTGAGGGATTGAATAAACTCTGGATGGGTATTTAAAGCGGGAACTCGGCGAAAGTTGGGGATTCCGGCTTCGTGGGCAATTTCTCGATATTCAATGTCGATTTCTTGCAGGGTTTCGATATGTTCGGAGACAAAGCTAATGGGGACGACGAGAATATCTTGCACCCCTTGTTGACCGAGGGTTTCTAGGGCATCTTCGGTATAGGGTTTCAGCCATTCTACGGGGCCGACTCGGCTTTGATAGGCGAGGGTGTGGGGGTTGGGGCGTTTTAAGGTTTGCATGATCAAGTGGGTGCATTCCTCAATTTCCCGTTGATAGGGGTCGCCTGCTTCTTCTACATAGCTGACGGGGACTCCGTGGGCGCTGAAGAAGATGTGAACGTTGTCTGGGTCGTTAAATTGCTCTAATTCTTGGCGGATTAAATCTGCCATGGCCCGCAGATAATGGGATTCTTTGTACCAAGAGGGGATGACGGTATAGGGGAGACGTTCCAATTGGGGATCATCTTGCCACAGTCGTTCGAGGAGTCGGAAGGATGACCCACTGGTGCTGATGGAAAATTGGGGATAGAGGGGGAGGATCACCAGTTTATTGATGTTATCTCGTTTGATCTGCGCGATCGCTTCTTCGGTGAACGGATGCCAATACCGCATCCCGACATAAATTTTCGCCTCTTGTCCTGCCTCTTGCAGTTGCTGTTCTAAGGCTTCCCCTTGGGCTTCGGTGATTTGCCGTAGCGGTGAACCGCCCCCAATTTGCTTATAATTCTCTTGAGAGGTTTTAGTCCGTCGAGTGGAAATCAGCCAAGCTAGGGGTTTCTGCAACCAAGGGAAGGGCAGTCGGATAATTTCAGGATCGGCAAATAAGTTAAAAAGAAAGGGACGAACATCGGCTAGTTCGTCAGGCCCACCCAAATTAAGCAATAATACTCCTATACGACCCATCGCTATAATAATTTTCTAAAATTTTCAGATTCTTTACCAAGTTTAACAATATTCTGTATATCCTCGTGCAATGGATATATGGCTGATCAATAAATTATCAAAAAACGGTGTCATGGCAACTATTTTACGAGACCTCAGTTATCGCTATCCTTGGCTCTATAACACGATTTCCACTGTTGCTGCGGTGGCGGTTGGGGGGGAGAAACGCTTCCGACAATTACCGTTACAAAATGTAAAGATAAGTAAAGATACCCCTGTTCTTGATCTCTGTTGTGGAGGGGGACAAGTGACGCGGTATTTAGTGCAGTATTCGGATCAGGTAACGGGGTTAGATGCGTCTCCTTGGGCGGTTCAACGGGCGAAAGGGAATGTCCCCCAAGCGGACTATGTGGAGGCGTTAGCCGAAGATATGCCTTTCTCTGATGAACAGTTTGAGGTGGTGCATACCAGTGTTGCGTTACACGAGATGACTCCACCCCAACGACAGAAAATTTTAGAGGAGGTGTATCGGGTTTTGCGGCCTCAAGGTGTTTTTACCTTGCTAGATTTTCATAAACCCACCAATCCCTTGTTTTATCCCGGTTTAGCCTTATTTATGGGGTTATTCGAGACGGAAACGGCCTGGCAGTTAATTGAAACTGACTTACTGGCCCAGTTAAAGGAGGTGGGGTTTAAAAACTGCGATCGCACCCTTTATGCTGGAGGCAGTTTACAAGTCATTCAAGCTCAGAAGTGATTTTGGTTGTGGGTTGTGGGTTGTGGGTGAACAAGAAAGCAGGTAACAGGGAAAAGGGAGTTTATAAACCTATCACCTATCAACTCTCAACTCTCAATTCTCAACTCTCAACTCTCAACTCTCAACTCTCAACTCTCAACTCTCAACTCTCAATTCTCAACTCTCAATTCTCAACTCTCAACTCCCCTAGCCCGTGCCAGTAAAGTATTCTCATTGGGCATCTTGATTTTAGAAGCCAACTTGAACATCTCCAAAGTCTTAATAAAACCATAGGTAAAATCGGGCAAATAAGCCACTCCTTCATCCTTCAGCGTAATCCCATGACGGCTAGAAGCGGGAAACGCATGATGCAAATTATGCCACCCTTCCCCCAACGTAATCAACGCCACAAAGCTATTATTGCAACTGTTATCCTTCGTCTGAAACGGTTGTTTGCCCATCAAATGGCTAATGGAATTCACCGTCTGGACTCCGTGAAATAAAAGTGTTGTACTGAGGAAAAACGCCCCCAGATATTCTAATCCCCCAATCCCATAAGAGAGGACTCCCAAGGCAACCAGAGGGACAAAATGTAGTCGATCAATCACTTTTAACACCGTATCTTTTTCAACATCCATCGGCAGTTTTTCCGGGAAAAAGCGAGATGACAACAACCAACCCCCTTGGGACCATAAAAACCCCTTAATCCCTTGTGCTGGAGTAAAGGGAGAATGGGGGTCTAAATCTTGTTCAACATATTGATGATGGATTAAATGGTGAGCTTTCCACCAACTGGGCCCCATTTGTCCAGCAGATGCGGCCACCAAACTGCCTATCCAGAGGACAGGTTTAGGGGCCTGATAACTTTTGTGGGTGAGGAGTCGATGGTAAATGCCTGTCGTGGCCAGCATTCGCAGGAAATATAACAAAATAATCCAAAGCACAGACCCCCAAGATAAACCTGTGATTAAAACCAGTAGCGCACCGATATGGCTGACAATGATTAGGGTGGGGCCGATCAAGTAAGAAATGATAACCAGTGGAGAATATTGACTCATTAGATGCTTTTAGTGTGTTTTATGCAGCGAGATGTTAAGTAATGTTAATTGTTATAAGTCCTATCTTAGATGGTTTTTGACCCAAAAAACCGGATTAATGAGAATTAATCGGCAAAAATTTGAGATTTTTGAGCAAAATGCCTCTCTTTTTCCCGTTCTCGCTTTTTGATTCAGATTATGTTCCCTATGTCAACCTTTAATTCTAAAGATTTTCTTGAGTTTGATGCAGAGATTCCAGAGGATGGAGGTTCGTCTGGTCAAAAGTCATCTTCCTGTCCCATTTGCCAACAGTCTCCGGTTATTCCCTTTCTCTCGGTAGGAGGAAGGGACTATTGGCGGTGTTGTCATTGTCAGGGGACTTTTTTGGCGGCGGAACAATTACCCACGGCGAGGGAGGAACGAGACTGTTATGATCTCCATGAGAATGATGGGGCTGATGGGGGGTATCGTCGCTTTTTAAATCGTCTGCTTGAGCCGCTTTTGGGGCGGTTACAGGGGAGACAGGAGGGGTTAGACTATGGGTGTGGCCCGAACCCGGTTTTAGCGCAAATGGTGCGGGATGCGGAGCATTCTATGGCGGTGTATGATCCGTTTTTTTATTGCGATCGCACCCCACTCCAACGCCAATACGACTTTATCACCTGCACCGAAGTCGTCGAACATTTTTACCATCCCGCCCAAGAATTTGCCCTTCTCTCCCGTCTGCTTAAAACAGGAGGATGGTTAGCCATTATGACCTGTTTTCAAACCGATGATGCGGCCTTTGCCAACTGGCATTATCGCCGAGAATTCACCCACGTCACCTTTTATCGAGAATTCACCTTTCAGATATTGGCGCAACAATGGGGGTTTCATTGGGAAATTCCCCGTCGGAATGTCGTCTTGTTACAGAAAATTCAGTAACAAAACCGGAAAACAACGCTATCATAGCTCGTAACAGTGAAAACTTGTGGCATCCTCTCACCTGTGGCTTAACGGTAATGGCTTACACCACAGCACAACTCTTAGAAATTCTCGACCAAGAAATGCGGGCTAGTTGTCAGGGTAAGCGCGTCTTACTCTCCATGGACGAACGGTTAAATGATCCCGTCATTTCCATGGCCTTTGGCGACAAAATGAGTAATGTCTATGCCTATCGAGAATTTCGGGAACAAATCCACGAATATCAACGGCAACATCAAGTTTCCGGGTTAATTTGGCGGACTTGTACCTTTCAAGAGGACAGTATCTCTTATCCCGAACTCCATAATCAACTCATTGCCCTAGAGAAAGACAAAGAAACGCTACAAGCTGCCAAACCCTCAGTCTTAAACTTTTGGCGCACCCAGACCCAAGCGTTAAAATTATGGTTGGTGGGAAAAGACCAACAACCCATCACCCCAGAGTTTGTGGAACAATTAGCCCAAGAAGCAGAATGGGCAGAATTAGACGCAACCAAAACCGAATTATATTTAGGATTATGTTGGGGCAACCCCCAAGAATGCCGTTATCAGTGGGCAATGCCTGACTCCGGATGCCGTCGCATTATCGCCGCCCCTGATGAACCCAGTGCGATTAAAATTTAATGGGTAATTGGTGATAGGTGCTAAGAAACCGGGTTTCTTTTAGAAATTGTGAGAAACGATTATAAATTTGCATAGAAATCGGGTTTCTTCCCCAACGAAGAACACAAAACAAACAATAACCAAAAAAATGAAACTAATTTGGGCAAGTTTAGGCGCGATTTCCGTATTTTCATTTTTTCCACACCCCCTATTAGCGGGAACTTGTACCGCAGGTTCGAGTTGTGTTCCCCCTCGCGTCCAGTTTGTACCCGGGGAAACCATTCGGGTGGAAGTGGTGAACCGGACTCCGCTTTTAATTGAAATTCAACAAATTGAGGCAACAAACCCCATTCCCCTCTCTCCTGGAGGAATTTCCCCATTTTTATTTGGAGGCACAAAAGATAATTTTTCCCTAATGTTTTGGGACCCCCAAGGGGGTCGTTTATTTGCCAATGTGGTTCAAGTGAATGAGCAACTCTTACGAATTGAAATTTTGCCAGGGGGTGAAATTGCTGGAGAAGGGGCGGTTTATTTACAAGATGATGGACGGGTGGAGGTGTTTTAAGTTGGAGGATTCAAAATAAGTCAATTACTCATTAAGCTGTTGTGCATTTAAATTGGTATGTGATAGTCGGGAACAGGGAACAGGCAAGAGATTAGAGTTTTTTGCTTCAATTGAAGAAACCCCGCTTAAAAGTGTTTTAGCTTATTCTCCAACCACGTTCATCTAGTTCGCCACAGCAAATAGCAGGTGCGTTCGGTGAAATTTCAATGAATTGCTGCGAGTGATCAGTTATCTTCACCGAACACACCCTACAGCCTACTAATAACACAGGTATCGAGACGATAGTGCATTACAATACAAATTCATCTCGATAAGACTCCAAAGCAGGAAAATCGGGAACACCTTGATAAGATAAAATCGCTTCTGGCCATTGGACAGTCTGTTGGGTGGGAATATTGTGGCGTAACGCTTGGAAAATCAAGGTTTGCAGTGATACATTCGCCTGTTTTGCTTGCCGCATGAGGTCTTGTTCAAGGTCTGGGGGAAGATTAATGCTAATTTCCATCAGTGAGACTCCCGTTCTTTGTCTTTCATAGTAAGACATATTGTAGCGATCGCATCTTATCAAAAAATTGCGATCGCTCCATTCCCCCCACATAGAATCAAGGAGAAACCCCAATGAATCAACGCTTCCTCATTGATGAACCTAAATTCTTCCCTGTTCCTTTACCCGGAAAAGTAACAGTTGAAATCACGTCAGACCAAGATGGTAGAATTGCTTTTCAATCTTCCTACTATCCCGCAAAACTCCACTACCCCCAACCAGCAACAATACTGAAACCCGGAACACCCGTTCAAGTCGTTGGTCGTATTGGACTCACCCTTTTAGTAAAGTAATTTGTCTTTCTTTTACGGTTGTCGCCAATTTTCGGTCTGTAAATTGGGAACTCGATTAAATTCTCGCTGGTTAGCTGTCACCATAATCAAATTATACAAATCTGTTGGGCGCACCTGAAGCGAGACTTGAAGCGCATCTCCCAAAGAAGTGGAGTCTTAGGTGAAATCGGACAAGCCTTGCTGAAATTGGCAGAAAGGTTATTTCGGTGGTCGAAAGCCTATGGTGGTGAGTTCAGAGTTATCTGCCGCCGCGACTCACTACAATAAATCCTAACGGTATAATGATACGGAGTCCGCTCAAAGCGCGATCGCATTGTAACCCTTCTCCCCCAATTCTTTCTCAAAGCGGTGTATCAAGTCGTTGAGAATCTTCCAGAGGGTAGAGTAGGATTGGTTTGTAAGGGGTTAACTTGTCTCCCCACGGCTTGGAGTGAGGAGGAGTTAATCCAAAAAATGAATAAGTGTCATTCTATTCAATAATGAGCGTTGAGGGAGGGGAACACATTCCGACACAAGAACAACTCTTGCAATGTTATATTTTATCTTGTTGGGCAACAAGGTTTTATTTGCCTATTAATTTAATCCGATTAGATGAGCGTAGTCAAAATATCTTTATGTTAATCGGTGAAGACATTGAAGTTGAAATTAAACCTAATGGAGAATGGATCAAATGAGCCAAAAACCCAACTTTAAAACCATGACTGCTCAAGAGATAAAACAATATGTTTTATCTCATCGAGATGATGATGAAGCCTTTTATGCTTATATGGATAAGCTCAATGAGAGAGGGGAGCGAGTGGTTTATTC
The DNA here is from genome assembly GCF_028330525.1 of Spirulina sp. CS-785/01. Lineage (GTDB taxonomy): Bacteria > Cyanobacteriota > Cyanobacteriia > Cyanobacteriales > Spirulinaceae > JAQMSD01. The sequence goes on along the minus strand of NZ_JAQMSD010000273.1, from coordinate 16,252 downwards.
CCCTTTGCAGTCCTTAGACGATATGCAGAAATATCCTGAAGTGATTGAAATAATGCGTCAAGCATCTAAGAAGAATAAGTAACAAGTCATCTGTCCAAAATACATCCATTATTAAAGATTAAACGGAAATATCTTTTTTTACTTTATACCGTCAATAAAAGTGGCAAAAAGTACACTGTCTCCTCTATACATCCTTGAGTAATAGTATCAGTGCTTTGGCCATTCGGCAGCATATTGGCACATTAATTTTGCAGAAAGTAGACTAGAGAGCAATCCCTAGCTCGATCCCTAATTTTAGCTTATAGGACTCGCAGCATCATAACAGAATAGCTTCAAATGGTTAATTTTTCGTTGCCGCGATCGCAAATTCCCCTCATCACTACCGAAGCGTAGGACTTTTCCCCTCCTTCTCCGGAGAAACAACAAAACGACTCTGTTTTTTCCGCTTCCCTCCCCCCGTCCAGCGAGGATCATGGAGTAAACTGTAAAAACAAGGAATAATCACCAACGTTAACACCGTCGCCACCGATAAACCGGAAAACACCACCACTCCAAGGGGTTGTAAAAACTCCGATCCCTCCCCAATTCCTAACGCTAAAGGAAACATTCCTAACACCGTTGTTACCGTAGTCATTAAAATAGGCCGCAAACGCTGCGGGGCCGCTTTTAAAATAGCCGTTTGCGGATCAACTTGTTCTTTAACGCGAATTTGATTGGCTAATTCCACCATAATAATCGCATTATTCACCACAATTCCCACTAATAAAACAGCCCCCACAATAACCGTCGCGCCAATCGCCGTTTGCGTAATATATAACCCAAAAATCCCCCCCGCTAAAGCTAAAGGAACAGTCAACATAATCACAAGCGGATCGATAATCGAGTTATATTGCACCGCCATCACCACAAACACCATAAAAGAAGCCAACAACCCTAACCCTTTTAACGAAGATTGAATGGCCTCATTACTTTTAGCACTAAAACTAGGCAACACACTCACCCCCTCCGGCAAGTCTAACCCTTTTACAATGTTGTCCATTTCTGCTAAAGCATCACTGAGATCAGCCCCTTCTGCCAGACTTCCAGCGATTAAAAACACCTGTCGTTGGTTAATGCGTTGAATTTCTCCAGGGGCCTCTCCCACGACAATATTAGCCACATCCCCTAAGCGAATTTGTTGGTTATTGTCCGTAAAAAGGGGAATTTGGCGTAATTGTGCGGGGGTTTGAATGCTGTTGTCGGTCAATTGTACCCGGATATCAACGAGACGGTTGCCCCGTTGTAATTGGGTGGGGACTGCCCCTTCTAACACCGTTTGTAGGGTTTCGCCAATCTCTTGGGTGGTGAGGCCAAATTGGTTGGCCCGTTCCCAGTCCGGTTGAATTTGTACTTCCGGTTGGGGTTGGTCTGCGTCGGGACGGTAACGGGCTAAGGTGGCTTGTTCATCAAGGGCGGCTAGGATTTGGAAGCCGGCTTGGTTGAGTTTATCGGCATCAGACCCCTGTAAGGGGAGGTCGATTTCTGACCAGACGGGGGAGTTGTTGAGGATGAGGCCGCGCACGGATTCTGGACTGATTCGTAAGCGGGTGTTGACGAGGTTAAATTGATTAAATTCTTGCCCCATGCGGTCGGCAAATGCGCCTACATTTGACCCCGGTTTTAGGTTAATGGTGCTTGTTCCTCGGAGGACGTTGACGCTGGTGTTACTGCCGAAGGCATAGCCGCCGGAGGTGGAGAAGACGGCCTCGGTTTCCGGTTGTGCGAGTAATTTTTGGTCGATCGCGCTCATTACTTTACGATTATCTGCGAGAGGTGTTCCGGGGGGGAATTGGGCAAAGAGTTGGGCTTGGCCAGTGTTAATTCGGGGTAGGATTTCTTGGGGAATTTGACCCACCATCCAAAGGCTACCCCCTCCTAAGACTAGGACGGCGGTGAGGATGACAAGGATGCGTCGTCGCAGGATTTGGGAAAGGAAGCGATCATAGCTGAGGGTGGCGGCTTGGAGGCGGTGGCGGAATTGTCGCAGTAGCCACACATCTCGAATGTTACTGGATGTTTGCACTAATAACAGGCGAGAGGTGAGCATGGGAACGACGGTGATAGCAACGATGAGGGAGGCTGCGATCGCAAAACTAATGGTTAAAATGAGTTCGTTAAAGATTAAGGAGATAAACCCCCCAATCATTAAAAAGGGAATAACTGCCACGAGGTTGGTAGTCGTCGAGGCCAGTAATGCCGATTCTAATTCTTGACTACTGGTTTCGGCTTGACGGAGTAGGAATTGGCGACGGCCTTCTTTCCCATTGCCATTACTGGTATGACGCACCGCTTCAAAGCGATTGACAATGTTTTCGAGCATGACAATGGAACTATCCACCACAATGCCCACGCCTAACGCTAAACCGCCTAAACTAAAGATATTCAGAGATAAGCCAAACAAGGCCATAAGGATGATAGCGGTTAGGGAGGCGAGGGGAATAGCGAGGACAATAATCAGGGTTTGACGGAGAGAACCGAGGAAGAGTAATACGGAAATGGCGGCTAATATTGCCCCGGTGAGTCCCGCTAGGGTGACATTTTGAATAGAATTACGAATAAATTGGGATTCGTCTGAGGTGACGGTGAGGGTTAAATCATCGGGGAAAATGCGACTTTCTTGGAGTTGTGCGAGTCTTGCTTTTACCCCATCCACTACGGCCACTGTATTGGCTTCGGCTTGTTTGCGGATACTGACTTTAACGGCGGGTTGTCCGTTGAGAGAGACTAAGACACGCTGATCTTCTGTGCCATCTACGACTTCGGCAAACTCCCGTAGATAGACTTGTTGGGGGAGGGGGGTTTCTCCTACCTGAAAGGCTACATTTTTTAATTCCTCGGCGGTTTGAAAGCGGCCTTGGGTGCGGGTGAGGGGTTCAGTTTCTCCGCCTTGGATGCGGCCACTGGAGACATCTTGATTGCGATCGCGCAATTCCTCCAACACATCCGTCAACCCCACCCCCAACACCTGCAAGCGATTCAAATCCATATTCACCTGCACTTCCTCTCGCACCCCTCCGGAAACCTCCACACTAGCCACCCCCGGCACAACCGTTAACTCCCGGGCCAATTCCTCATCGGCAAACACCCGCAAATCCACATCTTGCAATTCCGAAGAAGTCAACGCAAACTCATAAACCGGAAGCTGAGACGGTTCATACTTATGAATCCGAGGTGCAGGTAGAGTATCCGGCAAGCGACTTCTCACCCGGTTAAACGCCGCCGTCGCATCATTGAGAGCCTGATCAATATCCCCCCCCGGCTGAAAGTACAAATCCACCCGCACCCGGCCTTCACGAGTTTGGGACACCACCTGCTCCACCCCATCCGTCGTCGCCATCGCTTCTTCGACGGGCCGGGTAATTTCATCCACCGCCACTTCTGGAGAAACCCCCACCGCCTCCAAACGCACCGCAATACGGGGATAAGTAATGGAGGGTAATAGATCAACGGGAAGCCGAGTCAAACAGAAAAACCCGACTACAACAGCAGCCAGAGTTAACATTAACGTGCCAATATGCTGCCGAATCGCCAAAGCACTGATACTATTACTCGATTGTTTTAAATTAGTCATTGTTATAGCGGTGTGCGTTGGATAAGAATTAAAGTCTGCCCAGAAGCAAGAGGTAGAATCAAAGAACACAACCAATAAATTGTTGATTGATAACTGATAACTGTTTACTGATTACTGAACCCCCTCCTTTCCGACAAAATACTCAAGCGCACCGCTTGCCCCGCTTCTAAAGGTTGCTCACTCCGAACAATAAACGCATCTCCCGGTTGTAACCCTGATAAAACCTCCACTTTCCCCTTCGCTTTTTTCCCCACTTGGACAGGACGCGCAACAGCCCTAGCGGCCTCTCCTTCACCGGACACAATAAACAGGGTTTCCTCATTCTCTCTCGCTCCCACTTGTAATGCCGTTTCCGGAATCACAATCGTGCTAATATCCGCAGGTTGAAACTGGACTCGCGCCAATAAACCGCTACCAATACGCTGGCCGGGATTAGGAATTTTTACTTCTACAGGCACTAAGCGGGAACTCGGATCAGCAGCCGGAGAAATACGAGCAACTGTCCCCGTAAACCTGCGTTCCGGAAAGGCATCTAAACGCACTTGTGCCGCTTGTCCCACGCGAATTTGACTAAATTCTAATTCAGATACCTGCACAATAATTTTAATCGCGCTAAAATCGCCTAATTGCAAAATTTCATTCCCCGGTTGCAATAAATTCCCCGGTTCGGTCACTCGTTCTAAAACCACCCCAGTCAGTGGAGATACCACCTGAGCATAGGTGCGCCGTTCTTGGGTTTGCGCGACCACGGAATCTTGAGCAAACACCCGCCGCCGTGCCGCTACAACCCCCTGTTGGCGCGTGCGTACCTGTTCCTGTGCCGAGCGCAGCCGTTGTGCCGCAGCATCGGCAGCAGTTTGGGCTTGTTCGGCTTGTTGTTCCGAAATTGCCCCCGCTTCCCAGAGGGACTTTAAGCGTTTGGCATCGGCTTGCAGTTGTTGCAGTTCGACTTTAGTTTGTTCAACTAGGGCTTGGGCTTCGTTTACCTCGGCTTGCGCTTGGGTGACTTCTGCATCAAGGGCAGCCAGTTGGGACTGGGCTTCGTTCACTTGGGTGCGGAGGAGTTGGTCATCTAATTGGGCGACCAGTTGCCCCTGACGAACGCTATCCCCCACATCCACAGCGAGATTCACCAGTCGGCCTTCGGATCGAGCGCGCAAGGAAACTTGACGAAAGGGCTGAGTTGTGCCTGTATATTCTGTAATGTCTTGCAATGATCCCGTTTCAGCGAGAGACGTTTCGACAGCAACGGCTTGCTCAGTATCCTCGGACTGGGATTCTGATTGGGCTTTGGCGGTATCTTGGGGGAAGAGTTGGCAACCTGAACCCACGATGCTGAATAATAAGGCTACTAATGGCACAGCCTTTGATATTCTCAATCCTGAACCCATCCGGGGAACAATGGGGTGTTCGTGTGACATTGGCTGTGTTAATTGGGTGGAGGCGGTTGGAGGTAAAGGGGAAGTCTCGAAGACTCCCTCATTATTTTAACTTTTCTTCATATTTTGCCATAGATTTCTGGGAAACCCAGGAAATTTAAAAGGAGGTTTCAGGAATTGGGAGAGTCAACACTGTATGGTGAAAGGGTTAGATGTGGGGGTTGATGTAAGAGAGGGTTGATAGAGTTAGGATTGAGATTGATGAGTCACCAAATCAAGGGCATATTTCACTTCCAGACTCTATTTTGGGTTCAATAGCTAACGGTTCAGGTCAGCGGCGGCAAACATCCTCGAACTCAGCATCAGAGGACTTCGACCGTCCGCTGCATTTGAATTGTTAGACCCTGTTGACTTTGCTGAGTTTGACAAGACCTCCTTCAAATACCTGTACTGTTAGCTGATAGCCCTCCATCAACGACATTCCAATCAGGGGTTCTGAATCAGCTTCATCAACCGGGATTGTTAACAAATTTCCATCCCAAACTACGACTGCTTCATAGACATTGAAGACACACTCACTTCCATCTCCAAGAATGGCAAGCCCTCTTCTTTTCCATTTCAGATTTAATTGAGCAATCAAGTCAGAAGGCAGTGAAAGCCAACCATTAAAGCCTGTGTCTACGATCGCGTTTTGAGTGTAATCTTGCCCATTGGAACCACGAACTGAAAGTGAAATTATCGGTTCAAAATCTGCGTTGACGATTCCGGTGATCATACCAGTCTTTTCGTTCGCCCGCCGAATCGACGCACATGACGGGAGCCGATGCGAACCATCCAAATCTGCGCATCTGGGCGACGGGCTTCAAGTCGCTCGCAGGCAGCAATCTCACTTGCATCAACCTCAAAGTCCCCAGTTTCAATGTCGATCGCCACAATCTTGCCATGATTACCTTCCTCAACCTGCTGACGCACCTGAGATTCATAAATCTCATCGCCTCGTCGAGCAAATTCTTCCTTGCTATAGCGGGGTTGTCGAACTGCCATCGGCTTGACCTCGTTTCAACTAAACCCCTTTATTTTAGCTCTATTGATGCGTTACTACGCGATTGGCGATTGCACTAAAAAATGTTGAATCAATCATAATCAAGATGTATGTGGTATATCGACTCTGGCCAAGTCACAAAGCTTTGGATACCTCCAGCTTCTAAAGAGAATCGAGAATCTCCTGTCGGTGCGACTTGCAACTAATCTGTTGAAAAAGATTCCACATTCCATCATGACCATCCACCAGACAAAGGAGGGGATTGGTAAACTGTTAAGCATTAATCCAGTCGGTTAAATCCTCCGAGCTAGAAAAGGTCACTCCATAGTAAATCTTGGACAAACGAGCCACTTTATAATCGCGCCAGTAAGCACCTATGCAAAATTAATTGTATATTCAGTTCCTAAATTATCTATAAATATATTTAACTAAAATTTTGGCTTCTACCCTCTTGAGGATTGATACTTTCATCTGGGAAGACTTTGACTGCACTAAATGGTAATGTAACTATATCCTCCTCTGGCATGTATTTAGCCCACGAATATGGAATTATAGAATGCCATTTAAATCCATGCATTTTACTCAATGTTCCTGGCTTTTCTTCAAGGCTTTTAACTAGAATTTTTGGTCGTGAAGCTCTTTTTAATTCTTCTTCAAGATTTGGCACTATTGATAACAGCTTGGTTAAGGTTCTACAATCATCTAACGCTCTGTGAGCGTCTACAATAGGAATTCCATGTGCGATAGCTAAATTATTTAAGCTAGTTCCTTGGCAATACTTTGACTTTGGATAACGTATGTCTTGAGTGTCAATCCAATTAGAGAGTGGGATTTTTAATCCAACAGCTTTTTTGCAAAATTCTTTATCAAAATCAGCATTGTGAGCACAAATATATTTCGCTGAACAAGATATTTTATTAATAAGCTCTAGAGCTGATTGATATGGAAATTCCTTTCCTAGTAATGCGGGTAAAATCTTATTTATTGGCTCTGCAGGATTGAGAATTTCGCGGTCGTACTTAACTAAGGTACTCACCTGAATAAGTACACTTCTGTAATTTAATGACCAAAGAATTGCTGCAATTTCTATCAGATTATCACTTTCGGGATCAAGTCCTGTTGTTTCTGTATCAATGACTAATATCTCCATAACATAATCACCTGAATCAAATACATTTTTGACATTAAAACTGTTACATATTTATAAGTTAAACTTATTCAAGTTAAACTCTAAATCAAGAATATTTGTACACAACTCAGTGAATTTTGATAAGCCCATGCCAGTAAACCGAAAGATGCATCAGTATGCCCATGCATTCTGCTGAAACAGTGCAACCTCTTCTGGGCTAACAATTTCTTCAGCTTCATTCGCTGAACCCACAACAATTTTTGAGACATCCAATGCTGCTTTTAGATCACCACTAGCAATCCAAGTATTTTCCCATAGATCTGGAGACTCCCCATTCACAATTTGACAAATCCTTTCATCACTAGAAAATTCTATGCCTACAGACTGGGGTTGCGTTACTCGCTGCAACCATATCTCAAGATAGCCGTTGTAAGGTACACGCTTCATCTTCTTCAGTACCTTTTCCCACAAATAAGTTTTTTCATCGCCTGGAGCAAGCGATATGAGATGACTTAGAATTGCTGCAATAACTGGAAAAGTATTGGGAGAAACAACAGCAATGTCAGTGGCGATCGCCACTTGTACTTCTAAATCATCTGGCCTCTCTCTTTGCTCCGATAATTTTATGTGAAAATCACTTACCAAACGACGTAATGCACCACTATTTGGAAATCGTTGACCAAATGAATGTAGTCGTAGGAGTTGCTTCTGAATTGTTTTTGCATTGGTGCTTCCAAGATCATTTAAATCAATTCCAGCTAACTTATCTGGCTTGATCGATCCCTCAATAACGTTCTTGCTCATGAAAGTCTTTGAAACACCCAACTTCATACCAACCGAGCGCAATTCGTCACTTATGATTTTCAATATTTCTTCGGCTCGATCATCACTATTAGCAAAAATTCTATAATCATCACGATATCTCAGAATTCGAAAATCCTCTGGCTCACCAAGACTTCTAGTAATTTGTTGGTCTACAAAGCCAAGGACAATTTCTGCTATGAAATCCATCAGGACTGAGCCTTGTGAGATGCCATTTGTCTGTCCGTAGCGCCCTGCTTGTATATATGAATCGATCTTGTTTCCAAGTAAGCCATTTCTTCTTCTGTTCTGTTTGGATTCTTCTATACCATGAAGAGCCCAAGAAATACTGTGCGTATAGAGAGAGCCGTAGCAATCAGTTACATCAGTATGGAGAACATGACTAAATTGCAAGGAGTAGCACAGTGATTGCTGCTCAACTCTTTGCCACCAACTCTTAATCTGCGTTGCCACATCTGTTTGATTATCAACTGACATCACTGGAGCACTACAACAATCAACCGCTCCTCCTTCAAATTCCGAAAAACGCTGAGTAATGTGCTCCCAATTGGAAGATTCGCAGATCACATTTATCAATGAAACATAGATGGCTGGGTGCATTAGCTCTAAAGGCCTCCAAGCAAACCTGCCATCTTTATTGGCGATAAAGTTATAATTTACATCTTGAGAATCACATGGATTATCCTTCTTAAACTCACGATAGTTACGCCCCCCTAAGACAGCGTCAACATCACTTAGAATTGGATCAAAGCTGATGTAGCTTGGCATATCTCCATTAAAGTAGCTACTCCCCTTTAAGAAGTGCTGTTTTGCCTCTTCATTTGACAGTTCAACCAGTCGCCTCATAAATTAAGCATTTCCTAGAACATTGTAGAGAATAGATAGAAAAAAACCTCAAGGCTTTTTTCCAGCTTGTTTAAACCTCTTTCGAGTGGGACACATAACTATAGATTAGAAGAATTTTTTCCATCGAAAACCCCAAATTGGGGTTTTCTTAAGAATTTATCCATCTAATCACCCTTATAGGGATATTATCCAGAAAACTTCCGTATAATACCCCTATAGGAATGTTATACGAATTGATTTACCTGCTCACCATGACCACGCCACCACCAAGAAAACAACTGGATGTAGTCCGAGAAGTTATTCGCCTCAAGCATTACTCCTAACGCACTGAGCAGACCTACCTATATTGACTGGATTAAGCGATATTTGCTCTATCATAACAAAAAACATCCTCGTGAGATGGGTACTCAGGAAATTCAAGACTTCTTGACCCATCTTACCGTAGACAGACAAGTGGTTGCTGCTACCCAAAATCAAGCCTTAAATCGACCGAGGAAATCGCGTAGCGTCGCAGTAACGCTTCGATCCAGATTCATCCTATTTATTTTCAAGCCATTGTCCACCATGAGTGGATTCCAGATTACCCAGTCAAACTAAAGCATCGAGGATTGTAAGGTTGCTTGTCGGGGGTTAGGAAGTCGCGCTAAAGTGCAACTATGAACTCGCGATCGCGAAGTGTTGACCGAGGAGAATCGCGCTTTCTCGACTTCAGCGAAAACCAGTAACTCGTGTAGAAACCTGACCACATTCACTATTTTAGTAGAAGCCCTGCTCCTTTCCCCAATCCGTATCTAAGAGAACGCGATCGCGCTCTTTACCTATCATACAAACCTAAGTAGCTAGGCAAAAAAATTTGTAAATTTGAAGAGTTGGAGTGGGTAATTCATTTACGATGACAAGTATAAATGAACGCGATCGCTTGTCCAAATGGCAACACCTGCACCAAAAAAATCTGTGTCTTCTGTCCAAATGGGACAATCCAGAGTCAAAGCAAGAGCAACAATCGACCAGTCGTTAATATCTCTCATGGCGATTCGTTGTTTGGCTTGTTCTTCGTAGAAACTATATAAATCATAATCCACAACTTCGATGAGACAGGTTAACTGCTCTAAGACATCGAGAGCTTCTTGGGCGGGTAAGTTACGCTTTTCAAGCAACGGTGGAAGGTATTTTCTAGCATCTCCATAGCACTCATCTGGGGTAAAAAATTGAGTCGTTGTTACATACTCTTCTAACAGCCCTCGAACCTTTCTCCCTAATACAGCACGAACTAAGATATTTGCGTCTAGAACAATTTGTTTGTTGGTTGACATGAAAACAACTTAGGCTTTATTTTCGCGGAGTTGGCGAAATTCCTGCATCAGTTCATCTTCACTGATTCCTTGCTCGGCTAAGAGGGCATCAAGTTTGGCGGCTGCTTGTTTGAGGGCTTCTAGTTCAGCTTTGACTGGCTCTTGATGAGCAGGAACAAAATACCCTACGGTTTGTCCGTGACGCATTACAGCAACCGGAGTAGCAGCGTCTATATATTTGGCTAAGTTCTGTCTGAACTCCCGAACACCAATTCGCTCTACCATTTCACTCTCTACCTTTGATTTGTATATCGTTGTGTACACAAATCTTAGCACAGGTTTCGATATCAATTTCTTTAGGTGGTGCGTTTGCGAGGGCAGCAACGCACCCTATGTCTGAGCTTCATTAACTTGGGTGCGGAGGAGTTGGTCATCTAATTGGGCGACCAGTTGCCCCTGACGAACGCTATCCCCCACATCAACGGTAAGATTCATCAGTCGGCCTTCAGACCGAGCGCGTAAGGAAACTTGACGAAAGGGCTGAGTTGTGCCTGTATATTCTGTAATCTCTTGCAATGATCCCGTTTCAGCGCGGGACGTTTCGACAGCAACGGCTTGCGGACTGCCCTCGGACTGGGATTCTGATTGGGCTTTGGCGGTATCTTGGGGCAAGAGTTGGCAACCTGAACCCACGATGCTGAATAATAAGGCTACTAACGGCACAGCCTTTGATATTCTCAATCCTGAACCCATCCGGGGAACAATGGGATGTTCGTGTGACATTGGCTGTGTTAATTGGGTGGAGGCGGTTGGAGGTAAAGGGGAAGTCTCGAAGACTCCCTCATTATTTTAACTTTACCGCGATTACCTCAACTAACGGATGGGATGGATCAATTTTGAGCAACTCGTAGCACTCATCTGCTATTCGCTGCACACCTTCGGGTAGAGCGTTGTAGCATTGCCAGAATCGTCTTGTTGTGTAGTGCATCAAATTTCTCGGCAATGACCCGCTTCATACTCAGCGATCGCCTCTTGAGCAAATGCCTCTAATTTACCGTCTTCAATATCTTGCTCTATCTGTTCATCCCAACGTTCGTAGTCTAAATCAAGGAACCACAGCCTTAACTGCTCAAACTCATTGGATGGCAACGAAAGAATTGCTGCTTCAATTTGCTCAAGGTTTGACATAATCAGTTCTACCTCTCTGCTCTTGAGGAAATTATAGCTTTATTAAGAAGGGTAGAACACTCTACACTTTTGGCTACCAAACGTTCCGCTGAACACCTCGAACGCCCATAGGTAAGCTTATGGCTACGCCCCGTCCAAGGACTAGCGGCATAACGATCGCGCTCACCGGACGCAGACAACCTTTGCAACTCAACCAAATTCCGTATCGTCCGCCATGCTCCCATGTCTAACATTTTCTGTACTACTTCTCCTGGCGCATTTCCATGTGCAGATTGATGGAGAGGGGTGTATAGTGATCGCCCATCAGGACGAGTTACATTGATCAAATCTGGACGTTCACTAAGAATTTCAAGGATTTTCTTCCAGTTATATTGTTTTGCAGCATCTGCAAGTGCATGACGAATCACAACCTCATCGTCCCGAAGCGCCTCTGATTTAGTGATACCGTCCCATTCAGCAGTCATTGCTCTAAACCCTTAACTAAGTCAACTGTAAAACTTTCTTTTTTCCACAGGAAGCTTTCAAGCCGTTGTCTCCCCAGATAACGCAAAGCAACCTAACGGTGAAGTTGTGCGGCGGCAGATAACCTCGAACTCTCACCGATAACCTATATTCCGTCCGCACCAACGCAGTGTTAGGTGTCTATCGAGCTTGATAGCATGATGCTTGTTCTGCTAATCCCAACTCTAGTTGACCGCTAGAATTAACTCGCACAACTTCAGCTAATTCCATGTACTTCTCTAAGTAGCCTATTTCTTTAGCAACAGCTTTTAGAGAGAGCCTTCTTAGAATATCTATAGTTATCGGTCTTTTTTCGTCCCAAAAAATCATGGATTCAAGAAATTCGAGGGATGGATTGGAATTAAGAAGATTCAAGATAAAGTTGGCTTCTTCCTCCGTGTCAAAGGACAAAAAATTAACAGTGTCATCTAGCATGACTGGTTTATTATCAATAGGCTTGACAAGCCAGAAATTCAACCTCCTATAAAGTCCAGATATAGCAATCTTCCACTTCTTAAATGAGTATTCTCCTACGCCAAATATAGAATATGGAGGCTTATTTTTGTATATTGAACTTTTCCTACGGCTCAATTGAGCATCATGGTCAAGTAGATACTGCCAAGTATTAAGTGCTTTATCCTTAATAGTACTTGTATCATCGCCAATAGTTTTTTGCGTAACTAAGACAAGCTTTCGGCAGGTATTAACCCTGCCATTTCCAATATCCGAACTTTTCAAAAGAGGATATAGATACTCTGTTTCAAGTGAATATTGTTGATTCATCCCATTTTGAAATAATCCATTTCCAACTTGCTCCAGTTCCATTACTTTAGAACAGTCATGTTTAATTCCAGAACGCCAAGTATATCTCAGATCTTGACCTAATAAATGCTTCCATTTTTCGTATTTTGCTGTGTCTTTGAGGATAAAACCATCCCTCTCACCAATAAGGTGCAGTCTCTGATCTGAAATCAGGTCTTTATAGACAACGCAGTCAGGACTAGTGTGAGAGTTAGTAGATAAGATAAAGAAGCAAGCCTCCACTGAAGCGCCAAAGAAAACTTTTGCGTCAATTAGGTAGATGGCCGCAGAGAATCTATTACCTGATCTTTTCTTTATTTGCCTAAAGACTTTACGCGCTACTGAATACTTGCACAAGAGAGCTATAGTTCCTTCTCTCTTTGTAAGCCATTCGGCATGTTTCAGTAGCATCCATTCTGAAATATCAAAATTACCTGAACCTGTTATAGCCTCAATGCCTCGACGATGCTGAAAATTTGACTTTGAAGGTAAATTTTTGCTATTGAGAATGCTTAGTTCGCTGCTTGTAACCCAAGGAGGATTCCCAATGACTAATATATGACCTGAAAAATTAGCAAGAAAGGAATCCCAATCCATGCTGAAAAAATCTTCTGTTAAAACAGTCGCATTTTCTGAATTTGGATATTTTGATAAGGTTTCTTTCGCTTCTTCAACATATTTCTCATTAATATCAAAACCTGCAATTTTCGAGTGCTCAAATTCACTTAGGGATGCTCTAAGAAAAGCTCCTTTTCCACAAGTTGGCTCTATTACTAGGTCGGGAGAGATACCATGTTTTTCTCTAAGCAATCTAGTCGCACATTTTGCAAGTTCATTAGGTGTTTGGAAATCACCGAACTGCCATTTATCTAATGACTTCACCATTTTTGATTATCGAACTCTAATTATTCCTGAAATATTACCCGCCTGTTGAATAACACGTCCATATTGCAACCTCCACTGAAGAGCATTAGATATCGTTAGGTAGCCTTGATCCGGAGGCGACTCTAGTATTCTATCAGCCAGATGGCTTGCTCCTATCTCATCAACTGGCAAGTTTCTATCTTCCAAAAAGGCAAGGATATCATCTTTATTCCCATCGCGATTTAAAATATCTAAGATGCCTCTGGTTGTTTGAAAATCTGCTGTTCTAATCTTGTCTATAAATACAGTGTGCTGCATATCCAATCTTCCAGTTCTGTTATCAGGATCATCGTATTTGTCGTAGACGAAAACCAGAAGATGATACCCAAGTCCAAAGACTTTTTGGGTGGCAGACTTGAAAGGGCATGAAGATTGAGGCTGCTTTATACTGGTCACCTTTATGTCAACTTCAAGATCAGGAAGATCAATACCTGAAGCTGAATTTCCCGGCTGGTAGTTATAGTTTTCAGCCAAGTATGCTGTGAACTTGTGCTCAAGATAGGTTCCCACAGCCTTTCCGTCAGTTACTCCGTAAAGCGTGGGTTCATCGTATATGGACTCTATCTCAGCAAACTGCGCTGCTTCAGCACACAATTGTTCGATGCTTAGTGTTGGTTTCATCCTTTCTGTCAAGCGAAGACATCATCAATAGTACATCGGTTCAGCAAAAATATGAGAAAGAGCACCTTGCAGGAATGCACAACCTTCAGAGAGTGCGTGTTAAATGTGGACACCTAACTAGATATTAGATGGATGAAGTCCATCTAATCACCGTTCCAAGAATGATATACAGAAAATTTCCGTATAAGATTCCTATAAGGGTATTATACAGATTTATCTGCCCCCTATGATCACGCCACCGCCAAGAAAGCTACTAGATGTAGTCCGAGAAGTTATTCGCCTCAAGCATTACTCCTAACGCACTGAGCAGACCTATATTGAGTGGATTAAACGATATTTGCTCTATCATGACAAAAAACATCCTCGTGAGATGGGTACTCAAGAAATTCAAGACTTCTTGACCCATCTTACCGTAGACAGACAAGTGGTTGCTGCTACCCAAAATAAAGCCTTAAATCGACCGAGGAAATCGCGTAGCGTCGCAGTAACGCTTCGATCCAGATTCATCCTATTTATTTTCAAGCCATTGTCCGCCATGAGTGGATTCCAGATTACTCAGTCAAACTAAAGCATCGAGGATTGTAAGGTTGCTTGTCGGGGGGTAGGAAGTCGCGCTAAAGTGCAACTATGAACTCGCGATCGCGAAGTGTTGACCGAGGAGAATCGCGCTTTCTCGACTTAAGCTAGAACCAGTAAACATCTTTTTGTATTATGAGCTATCGTGACATCATTACTATTGAACCTGATAAACGTGGAGGGAAGCCCTGTATTCGTCGGATGCGAATTACGGTTTACGACGTTCTTGGCTGGCTAGCTGCTGGGATGTCTATTCCTGAAATTATTGATGACTTCCCGGAACTTACAGAGACAGATATCAGAGCTTGCTTAGAATTTGCGGCTGATCGTGAACATCGTTTAGTTGCTTCTGTGAGTGTCGATTGAAACTACTTTTTGATCAAAACTTGAGCCGAAAACTTGTCACTCGCTTGGCTGATATTTTCCCAGATGCTAGCCATGTCCAATTTCATGGATTGGCAGAGAAGACAGATACAGAAATTTGGGAATTTGCTAAGTTAAACGATTTCTGCATTGTGACTCAAGATGCAGATTTTGCGGAAAGAAGCTGACTATATGGTTCTCCACCGAAAGTAGTATGGCTAAGATGTGGAAATGCGCCAACTAGCCAAGTTGAAGCGCTCATTCGTTCTGGGCAAGAAGCAATTGAAGAACTTTTAGGAAATCTTAAATTTACCTTATCGCGCAATTTGATAGTCAAGGTTTGACTCATGGTTTGAGATTATGTGCCAACTGTCTATGAAACGCATCACTAATGACTTCTCCTGAAACCCAAGCCATGTTGAAATGGCTCAATCAAAACCGTAGGATGTTGCGACAATCCTATCCGAATCAGTATGTGGCATATAATGCTGAGGGGATGATTGCTCACGATGAGAGTTTAGAGGTGGTGCAAGAGAGAGCCAAAGCGTCACAGCAACCCTATGCTATTTACGTTGTACCACCTCGCAGTAACGCTTCGATCCAGATTCATTCAATTTATTTTCGCGCCATTGTCCGCCATGAGTGGATTCCAGATTACCCAGTCAAACTAAAGCATCGAGAAAAGGAAGAAATTGTAACAATGTTGGTTGATTCTGGTGCAGAGGTTAGCTTGATATCGTTGAAAGTGGGTCAGGATTTGGGTTATACCTTGGCTGATGCAGAAACGGTATTGCTGGCGGAAACTATTGGCGGGACGGTGAGATATGTTCTGCGTGATGTGAAAATGACCATTGATGGGCATACTTTTGTTGCACCTGTGGCGTGGTTGCAGGATGAAATAGGTGTAGAACAGCTTTTGCTAGAATGAGAGGTGGTTTTTGAGATGTTTAATATTGAGTTTCGCCAAGCTGAGGAGCGAATTATCTTTACTTGGCGTGGAAAATAGGAGTGATTCGGGTTTCAATGACCCCCACCTACTTCGTGAGGTGGGGGAGTGGGGAGAGATAACCTTCCCGTAGCTGCGAATAGCTCTCCAGGGGTATTGCGGATTAACACTACTGGTCGTTTCTCTAGACCGGATTAGCTGTAAGGGGGCGG
>NZ_JAQMSD010000272.1 GCF_028330525.1 Spirulina sp. CS-785/01 | reverse complement strand
TCTTTCGTTTTGATGGCCGATACCTTATGAGACAAGGGTTTCAGCGTTTTTTGAGGGGTGATTTGGGGAAGTTTGGGGAGTCTTTTTAGGAGATTGTAAAAAATGGGGTCTAGACATCCCGCTATATCTGGGTTTAAAATTGAAGGGTCTCCACTCGCTGGAGAAACTAATTGATTGGAAACGCTGCTAATAGCAGCCCAGAATAAATGTATTTATGCGTCTCCACTCGCTGGAGAAACTAATTGATTGGAAACCTTCAAAAGAGATTTGCTTGACCCCGTCCGCCGGGTAAGTCTCCACTCGCTGGAGAAACTAATTGATTGGAAACTTGAGCCATCTCAGCTCTTTCCCCCCAATTAATCAACGTCTCCACTCGCTGGAGAAACTAATTGATTGGAAACAGGCGTGCTACCGTGAATCTGGACAGTTCTCGGCTGGTCTCCACTCGCTGGAGAAACTAATTGATTGGAAACGCTTGTCATACTTTACAGCAGACTTCAGGATAGGTGTCTCCACTCGCTGGAGAAACTAATTGATTGGAAACGTTGGGATAACCTAAAGGAAGCCATTGCTTGAAGAGTGTCTCCACTCGCTGGAGAAACTAATTGATTGGAAACGTACTACTTTAACTGGGATGTACCTTCTCTGTCGGGCTTAGTCTCCACTCGCTGGAGAAACTAATTGATTGGAAACTAACGGTACGCCAAGTATCATTAAATGCTGCCCCTAGTGTCTCCACTCGCTGGAGAAACTAATTGATTGGAAACGCGAAGATGTTTTTCTTCCGGAATTCCAATAAAAACTTAGTCTCCACTCGCTGGAGAAACTAATTGATTGGAAACGGAGTTTAACTTTGAATGGGGGATTTTGAGTATCGGGATGGGGGCTGTTTTTTGAATGAGAGGGGACGGAAAAAGTATTTACAGGGGTTTGTGCGGCGGATGGAGGTCTGGAGTCCATGACAAGTGGCTGTATGAATCACGCTGCAATTTTCGGAAAATCATGAAAGGGTTGCTCTAGATCAATTGTATCAATATCCTATAGAGTCAGTTGTGATACAATAGGCTCAATCCGCTTTAAATTGGAAAAACTCCGTTTTAAAATGATAACTTTGTAGTTATTTTGTAAGAGTTTTTGGGCTAAATGACTCCCTAAAAAACCTGTGCCACCAGTTAATAATATTGTTGGGTAATCCATAGTGTTAGATGTTCTATGAAATTTACAAAGATTCAGTCAGTTGCCCGTTTAAATATCAACAAAATAGCCATTGAAGATATTTGTCCTACAATTACTCCTAGACCAGAAACAGAATCACGACCTTTCTGGTCAGTTATGATTCCGACTTGCGATCGCGTTGACTATTTTAAGCGTACCTTAAAGACTGTGCTAGAGCAAGATATTCCTCCAGAGCAGATGCAGATAGAAGTGATTGATAATGGTTCTACTCAAGTGGATGTTGCTCAAATCGTCAAAGAAATAGCAGGAGATAGGGTTTCTGTGTATCGTCAACCCCAAAAAGTTCCTATTGCTGATAATTGGAACACTTGCATTGAAAGAGCAAAAGGTCATTGGATTCATATTCTCCATGATGATGATTTGGTTTTACCTGGATTTTACACTGCTTATCAGGAGATTATTCAAACCACTGACTCGGTTATGATTGTTGGTCAATCCATTATTATGGATGAATATGAAAATTGGTATAATATTTCCAGTTATCTAGAAAATGAAAATAATTATGTCAAAAATGCACAGCAAGTTCTTTCGAGTATGAGTATTCTTCTGTGTCCTGCGGTGGTTGTATCGCGTAATATTTATGAACAAGTGGGAGGATTTAACACTCAATTAATTCATGCCTTGGATTGGGAAATGTGGACAAGGATAGCTGCTAGTGGGAAGGTGGGTTGGGTCAAAAAACCTTATTGTTTATATCGTATTCACTCCCAGTCAGGGACTAATAAAAATGCGGTACAAGGTATTAATGTTAAAGATTTTTGTAGAGCATTAAATCTTGTACTGTCTCGTTTTACTGATGAAAACAAGAAACAAGAAGTTAAAAAAAGTATTTATTTTTATTTAGGTAAAGCCAGTGAAAGTTATAGTCGCTCTTTATTGTTACAACGTCAGTATCACTATGCTATTATTCATGCAATCTTTATGCTCAAATTTTTACCTAAAACGGTGGAAACTTTGTTTAGTTTCTTACTTTTGTTGAAGATGCTGTTTGCTGCTTTAATTAAATCTGGAATTAAAGGAGTGGCTCAACAAGATTTAGAAGCCAATACAGACATGACTAAATGATCAATTAATAATATTGTAGATTAGTATTACCAATTTTATGAAAATTTTGCATCTCAATCAATCCGATTGGGGAGGAGGAGCAGCAGTTGCTGGTTATCGTCTTCATCAAGGTTTATTGAACTATCAAGTGGATTCACATTTGTTGGTGGGAGAACAAAAAATTGGTACGAGTAGAGTCACTCCCGTCACACGGTGGGTTCGTTGGGAAAATCAGTTATCGCGTATTAATCGTAGATTAGGTTTAAATTATATTAATCTGATCAGTAGTTTTGCAATTCCCAAAGAACCGATTTTTCAAGCCGCAGAGATTATTAATTTTCATAATTTACATACCGGGTATTTTAATTATTTAGCAATTCCTCGTTTAACGCAACACAAACCTGGGGTTTTGTCCTTACATGATATGTGGAGTTTGACGGGTCATTGTGTCTATAGTTATGAGTGCGATCGCTGGAAAACCGGATGTGGTCGTTGTCCTTACCCCAAGGAGTACCCTAGTATTGAGCGAGATGGGACTCGTTGGGAGTGGAAGTTAAAACAGTGGGTCTATGCTCATTCTAACCTCACGGTGGTAGCCAATAGTCGTCGGACCGAAGCGATCGCACAACAGAGTTTGTTAAAGCGTTTTGATATCCATCACATCCCTTTGGGGTTGGATGTGAATGTATATCAACCCTTAGACCAGCAGCAGTGTCAGCAGTTGTTAGGACTCCCCCAGGACAAAATTGTGCTAATGTTTGGAGTGTTTAACCCCCATGATCGTTGGAAGGGTGCTGATTTGCTGATCAAAATTTTGGAGAGTCTTCCCCCCAGGTGGAAAGAAAAGGTTTTGTTATTAACCTTTGGTCATCAAGGGGAAAGCATCACAGAAAAGGTCAATCTTCCGACAGTGAGTTTGGGGTATGTGAGTCACGAGAGACTTAAAGCGATCGCCTATTCTGCGTCTGACCTGTTTCTGCTTCCCAGTCGTGCGGAGTCTTTCGGTTTAGTCGCACTGGAAGCTGCGGCTTGTGGAAAACCCACCATAGCATTTGATGTGGGGGGAGTGTCGGATATTGTCCGTCCTGGGATTACAGGGGAGTTAGTCCCCTTAGAGGATACGTCAGCCTTTGTGAGTGCGATCGCAGCACTTTTAGATAACCCTGAAAAATACAAGCGTTTGTCTCAAAATTGCAGAGAAGTTGCTGAAAAGGAATTTTCCATCGAACTACAAACCGAACGCTATATTAAACTCTATCAAAGTATTTTAGAAAATGCCCATTCTCAGCCAAGTATTAACCCTTGATGACCTTCCCACTCCTCCTGCTGGTAAAACGGGATGGTGTTGGACAAAAAGCAGTGATATTGACCCCACAGCGCAAGATTATCCTCTGATTAGTGTCATTATTCCCAGTTATAATCAAGCAGAATTTTTAGAAGAAACAATCCGGTCTGTTTTACTGCAAAATTATCCTCACATTGAGTTAATTATTATTGACGGAGGAAGCACCGATGGAAGTGTAGAGATTATTCAAAAATATCACCCATTTATTGCTTATTGTGAATGGCGGATTTATTATCTTTAAAAAACAACCGGATTGGTCTTTTGCAATGGAACGGTTTTTAAATTTAGAGGAAAAACCGAACTATTTTACAGAACAGACGATGATGCACTTAACCTTACATCGAGAACAAGCAAAACCCTTATCTAAAGACAAATATGTGATGTATCGAGATGATGAATTTGTATTTTGCGATCGCTATGCCAAAGATACCACAGTTTCACGTCACTATGTCACAGATTATGGATGAGGACTGCGCAAAAGATTTGTTCAATATTCGGTGTTTGAATGCCTGTTGGATGAGAGGAAGTTTGAGGAGTTGCGGGAACGGTTGCGGCATCGTTATGAGGAGGGGGAGGATAGTATTCGTTTTTATCCGTTGTCGCGTCATACGTTGGGACGGGTGGAGGTGTGGGGTGAGCCTCCGGTGACTG
>NZ_JAQMSD010000271.1 GCF_028330525.1 Spirulina sp. CS-785/01 | reverse complement strand
TAATGACCAGACAAAGAGCCTAAAACTAGCTACGCATTTTAGGGTTTGATGGCTTAGGAAACGGAGTCCATGAAGGACAGAGACTGGTCAGCTACTTGAAGGAAGGCACGAAGCCTCTTCCTTCAAGGAAGAGGTGCTGACATTAAGTTTTGGACTGATACTTCTCTTATTGTATTATAGTGGATACAGAAGGGTGAACTACCCTAACTAACCGCAAGCGGTATAGTTAGGGCTTCTAATTTCATTGGGAATTGCGTCTGACAAAACCGAAGTTTTACCAGTCCGTCTTACATTCCCTCCATCAGCAGTAACGCGCTTTCCCTAACGCCACAATCCGCAAGCCCTCATATAGAATACAAATAACGGATGGCTTTCTGACTGGTTTCGTGTAAGCATTCAGCCATCCACCTCGACTCTTACTTCATGTGTTTAAACGAATGCTTACCGCATTATTTTTTATCAATTCCCCATTACTAATTCCCAATTCCCCATTACTAATTCCCAATTTTTAATTCCCCATTACTAATTCCCAATTTTTAATTCCCAATTCCCCATTACCAAGTCCTACTTCTCAATCAAACTAAAAGGAATATCCTGACTCGCATTCATCACAACCCCCTCAATCCCACTTTGTACAAACAAATACTCCTTATTTTGCCAAAGGGGAACATAGGGAACATCCTCCGCCAAACGCTCTTGAATTTCGCCAAACACCTCTAACCGTTCCGACTCATCCGCCGCTTGACGTTGGGCTTCAATTAACTCATTCATCCTTTCATCATAGTAAAAAGACCCTTGAGTTGCCGCCCCACCTTGAGTACAGCCCTCATCTTCCGACCCTTCCGCACAACTTAAAAAAGGCTGAATATAATTATCCGCATCCAAGAAATCTGGATACCAAAACACCATCGTGGCGGGATAAATGCCCTTTTTAATATTCTGAAAAAACGTCGCCCCGTCCACCGTTTTCGGGTCAAACTGGAGTGACCCTTCTAACTCCTGTTCAGCAAACGCTTGTAGGGTTTGTGCCGCTAAACTGCGCGTTGCTGAACCCGACGGAAACCAAACCTCAATCACCGCAGGATTATCCGGTGTATAACCCGCCTCCTCTAATAATTGTTTCGCTTGTTCCACATTGCCATCCCCATAGGCTTCCTCAAAAATAGGATCATAAGCCGTAAACGACGTGGGAATTAAGCTGTAAAGGGGGTCTGCTTGCCCTTTTAACACCCGTTCATTAATTAAATCCCGATTGACAATAGAAGCCACCGCCTTACGGACTTCTGGTTGGTCGAGGGGGTCCTGGTTGCGGTTTAAGGCCATAAAACTCACTGCCGTTCCGGGGGCCTCAATGGCCTGCCATTGCCCTTCCTCAGCCCCTTCTAACAAGTTACTAATTTGATCGGGGTCTAAGGATTGATAGGCAATATCCACCGCTTGGGTTTGGAACGCATTAAACAAGTTGGCGGAATTATCATTATAAATTTGGATATCCACCCCTTCATTGTTCGGGGCCTCTCCCCAGTAGTCCTCATTCACATCCAAACGCAGCGAGTCACTGGTAAAAGCGGCCAGTTTATAGGGCCCGGACCCGACAAACTCATTGGGAGTAAACTCCCCTTCGCCCAGGGCATAGGCTTCTGGAGAGACCGCACAAGTCCCCGCAAAGGCGAGGAGGGCGGTAAATGCAGCAAAGGGTTGTTTTAGCGCGATCGTTACTTCATAGTCCCCTGTAGCCTCCACTGTGTCCACAATATCGGCCAGGAGAAAGGAGGGTTTACCCCCATTTTGGATAAAGCGGTCTAGGGAAAACTTCACCGCTTCTGCATTTAAAGCTGTGCCATCGTGAAAAACTACATCCTCCCGAATGGGAATCACATAGGTGAGGCCGTCTTCGCTAATGGCGGGCATTTCCGTAGCGAGATGGGGTTCAAGGTCTGTGGTGGAGGGTTTGTAGGTGTAGAGGGAATCGCAGAGATTGGCAATAATATTTAATCCAGCGATTTCGTAAGCGTCTGCGGGGTCCAGGGTGCGGGGTTTGAGGGTGGTCCCCAGGGTAATGCGATCGGTGGTTGGTTCACCATTGCCTGTGGCCGTGTCCCCATTTTCCCCCGACGGTGCGGTATTACAGCCCACCACCAGGAAAAAACAGCAGAGAAAGAGACTGAAGAATTGAAGCAGCGATCGTCTAAACACCAATAGGAATCCTC
Source organism: Spirulina sp. CS-785/01 (assembly GCF_028330525.1). Classification (GTDB taxonomy): domain Bacteria; phylum Cyanobacteriota; class Cyanobacteriia; order Cyanobacteriales; family Spirulinaceae; genus JAQMSD01. The sequence continues at coordinate 1,090 of NZ_JAQMSD010000271.1, read as the reverse complement.
TCGTGAAATATTCAAGCGTTTCATTGTACAGGATAGAGCAAGGCTGGTTATCCAGAGTAATGATCAAAAAAGAAAGATAGAATAGAAGAAAAAATCTGATGATTGATTCACTTTTCGTGAGCTATGGCCAATAACAGTAATTTTGTCGATTCTATTCAACAGGCGGGCAGACGGGAATTAGTCGGCCCCAACGTCATTAGTAACGCCATGCCCTATTTAGGAGGGGCGTTACTCCTCACCGCCGTCGGGACTTATGGTGGTTTGGGTATCATTCAAGCCAACCCTAGCCTCTTTATGCCTCTATTTTGGGGCGCATTGATTACCGAGTTAATCCTGTTTTTCGTTGCCCGTGGCGTTGCGGAAAAAGAAAATAATGCCGTTGCGATACCGTTGCTGGCATTATATAGCTTGCTGTCCGGGTTTACCCTCACCGTGATTATTTTACGGGCGTTACAATCGGCAGCAGGAGTGCAAGGTATTGGTCTTGCGGCCTTGGGTTGCGGGGTTGCCTTTATTGCGGGTAAGAGCATTGGCTCGAATTTATCTGATCAAGATGGCCTTGCGCTAATGAAAACAGTGCAAATTGGTCTCATTGGTTTAGTCGTTGCTTTAGTTGCCCAATTGCTCTTTACTTTCTTCGGGGGCGGTTTCCCCACCTTCCTGCAAATTGGCATTTCTGCGGCAGGAGTGTTGATCTTTTCTGGACTGGCAGTGGTGGATTTTTATGTTCTCCCCCGCACCTACCGGGATGAACAGTATCTCAGTGCTGCTCTTTCGATGTATTTAACCTATATCAATTTGTTTATTTTCCTCTTGCGTTTAATTACCCTCCTCAGTGGTGGCCGTGACTAACGCATTAGGTTAGAGAAGATTGTATTAAGACACCCCATCCGGGTGTCTTTTTTTGGTCGGTATTCAGGTTAATCTTTATATTGATCATCGTAGGGTGGGCAATGCCAGCCCTGTCAAGGTGGGTAACGAGATATGGCGGTTTGGAGTCGCCCTCACCCCCCAACCCCCTCTCCCAACCTTGGGAGAGGGGGAGAAAATGTCTCTCACAAGTGTCTGAAACAACGGTGTCTCGTTCTAC
>NZ_JAQMSD010000270.1 GCF_028330525.1 Spirulina sp. CS-785/01 | reverse complement strand
GGTGAAATAAGCCAATAAATCAGGGATTTGGGGGTGTTGGCCTAATTCTTCTAACCGTTGTGCTTCTTGGGCAAATAATTCTGAGGCTTTTTGTATATTGTTTGTCCCCTGCGCTTGGGGGAGAAATTGTTTAATGACACAACGGGGTTTTGAGGGTTTATGCTTATCTCTAGCGAGGAAAGTGCGGCCAAACGCGCCTTGCCCTAAAATACATTCAGCATAGTAGCGATTCTCCAACAGTAGTTGATTGCCGCATTTCTGGCAAAATGTGGAGTTATCAGGGTTGGGGTGGAGACAGTCCGGGTTAAGACATTGACGCATGAGTTGTGCAGGATAGCCTAACCGCTAGTTTAGCAGGTTTTTGGAAGGGAGAGCAGATCACGATCGCGGTCTGCGGCATAACTCAGACAAGCTAAAATATCCTCTTGGGTTAAATAAGGAAAGTCCTCTAAAATTTCCTCATAGCTCATGCCAGACGCAAGATAGGAAAGAACATCATATACTGTAATTCTCATTCCTCGAATGCAAAGTTGACCACTTCTTTTTCTTGCTTCTATGGTTAGAATATCTTGATATTGCATAGTTTTTTAAAAGTTCATCAAGTGAGTTTTAGAGAGGATAGATGATTGATTATTGAATTGATTTTAGATGGTTTATATAGTCCCGCAAAGCCTAATTAATTAAGTAGGTCAAAATAAATAAACGTCCATAAACAATCAGTTTGTTGTTGCGAGTCCAGTGCATGGCTGCGGGGCTAAAGCCCCCACTACGAACTTATGTACTGTAGTCCTTTAAGTCGTTTGGGTGAGATGGTCATAAGATTTTTATTTTCATCCCATTCAAACATTCAATGACTTGCTGCTAATAGGGTTTTTTGGACGTTGGGGGGTAAGTTAAGGGGATAAAAGCGATCGCAAGAAAACAGGTAATCTTCTCCACTTTCGTCAATAACACGAATGAATCCATGAGTTTCTGCCTGTTGATCAGAGAGGATGCGATAAAGTTTCCCCACTTCTAATGATGCCTCGTATTCTTGATTATTGAGGCAGATGGCAAAATTCGGGTTTTTTTGCTGTTCCGGAGTCATCATTCGTTCAAAAATAACTTGATCTTGAATTCCTTTTTCCCAATTCCGTGCGCTTCATACCAATGAATTTCGGCTAAATGTATCGTACCGTCTGGGAGTCTGACTTGTGCGACTCCTTTCAATTTTCTCCACTTTCCTCTACCATAGCGTTTCCGTAACCGATCGCGATCGCGGATTCCTTGTCCTGTTGCGATCGCTTCAATATCTGTAATCTCTCCAATAATTTCAAAATCCACTGACCCGACAAGGCTAGGTTGTACCCTCCAACTCTATCATACTGTAAACTCTTAACTCTCTCCTTGTCCTCCGGGTCTAGAGTGGTTCAAAACCCAAACCCCCTAATCTACTGGCTACAATAGAGGCTAGAGAATAAAACAGATTAACGACACCAGTATGACCAACGCAACGATACCCGAAAACCCTTTACTTATCGGACAAGGACTCCCTCCCTTTGAAAAAATTACTCCAGATCAGGTTGTTCCCGCAGTGGAACAACTCCTGCAAGACTTAGACCAAACTCTAACCCACCTCGAAACCTCTCTCACTCCCACTTGGTCTGGGTTGGTCGAACCTCTCACGGCAATGGAAGAACGGTTAATGTGGACGTGGGGCGTGATTGGCCATTTAATGAGTGTGAAGAATAGTCCTGAACTTCGGGAAGCCTACGAGCAGGTTGAACCAGAATTGGTTAAATTTAGTAATAAGCTCAGTCAGAGTAAACCTATTTATGAGGCATTTAGCCAACTTCGCCAGGGGAATGAATGGGATAACCTCGATGTTGGCCAACAACGCATTGTTGAAGCTGCTATTCGGGATGCGGAGTTGTCGGGAGTGGCTTTAGAAGGGGAAACTCGTGATAAGTTTAATGCGATTCAGTTAGAATTGGCGGAACTTTCTACTAAATTTTCTAATCATGTCCTCGATGCTACGAAAGCCTTTAAATTGAAGTTAACGCAACCGGACGAGGTGGATGGACTTCCCCCTAGTGCTTTGAGTTTAGCGGCGCAGACGGCACGCACAGAGGGCGCAGAGGACGCTACGGCAGAGGCGGGCCCTTGGGTGATAACGCTCGATTTTCCTAGTTATTATCCCTTTATGAAATATAGCACCCGTTCCGATCTGCGGGAGAAACTCTATCGGGCTTATGTGACTCGCGCTTCTGAGGGTGAGTACGATAATAACCCGATTATGGAACGGGTGTTAGAATTGCGCCAACAACAGGCAGATATTTTAGGGTTTCGCAACTATGCGGAGTTGAGTTTAGCGCGGAAGATGGCCCCGGATGTGCAGGCCGTGGAGAAACTCTTGGAGGAGTTACGGATGGTGAGTTATGAGGCCGCGAAACAGGAAATTGCGGAGTTACAGGAGTTTGCTGGAGTCTCGGAGTTCAATAACTGGGATGTGAGTTTTTGGGCTGAGAAACAACGGGAAGCGAAGTTTGATTTTAAAGCGGAGGAGTTGCGGCCTTACTTCCCTCTCTCCCAAGTGTTGGACGGGTTGTTTGGGTTGGCCAAGCGTATTTTTGGCGTAACTATTGCTGCTGCGGATGGGTCTGTCCCTGTGTGGCATGAGGATGTACGCTATTTTCAGATTAGCGATGAAGGTGGGGAGGCGTTGGCTTATTTTTATCTGGACCCCTATTCTCGTCCCGCAGAGAAACGGGGTGGGGCCTGGATGAATGATTGCATTGGCCGGGCTAAGATGCAGGTGGAGGGGAATACGATGACTCGTTTACCTGTTGCTTATCTTGTTTGTAACCAAACTCCTCCGGTGGATGACCAACCCAGTTTAATGACCTTTGATGAGGTGGAAACGCTGTTTCATGAGTTTGGCCACGGGTTACAGCATATGTTAACTCAGGTGGATTATCCCAGTGCCTCGGGCATTAATAATGTGGAATGGGATGCGGTGGAGTTGCCGAGTCAGTTTATGGAAAACTGGTGTTATGACCGCAAAACTTTGTTTGGGATGGCCAAGCATTACGAGACGGGTGAACCGTTGCCGGAACATTATTATCAGAAGTTGTTGGCGGCCCGGACGTATATGAGTGGGTCGGCGATGTTGCGCCAGTTACATTTTAGTTTACTGGATTTGGAGTTACATTCGCGTTATGAGCCGGAGGGTTCGGAAACGCCTCATCAAGTGCGCGATCGCATTGCTGAATCTACTACGATTCTACCGCCTTTACCGGAAGATTCTTTCTTATGTGCCTTTGGTCATATCTTCGCGGGAGGCTATGCGGCAGGATATTACAGTTATAAGTGGGCTGAGGTGTTAAGTGCTGATGCGTTTGCTGCGTTTGAGGAAGCGGGGTTAGAAAATGAGACGGCCTTAGTCACCACCGGAAAACGTTTCCGAGACACGGTATTAGCCCTAGGAGGCAGTTTACACCCCATGGAGGTGTTTAAGTCGTTCCGAGGTCGTGAACCCCAAACGGAGGCGTTATTACGCCATAGTGGGTTATTAGCGACGACGTAGGTTAATTGCAGCTACCTTTGCCTTGGGTTAAAACCCAAGGCTAATAGCTGAAACCCGTGTTTAACGGGTTATATGACATCCGCTTGATTGGTATTACCTTAATTTATTGTTAGCCCTAAAGGACTTACTACGAAATTATCAGGCTTGACCGGATTTGATCTTAATAGACTAATCGGAAAATTAAAAATTTAGCTGTTAAATTTTCAGGATGAAAGAAGCTCGCAAACGAGCTTACTACGAACGCACTAAGAAGATATGAAGGCTTATTTTTTAGGGGAGGAGGGGCAGGAGAAAGACGAAACAAGCAACTAGAAAGAATATTCCTCCCATGAGTCCTAAACTATCGCCATTGCGGACACTGGCGGCAATATAAAATAATGCGGATAAGATAAATAAACTCCAGCCAATACGTTGTAAGTTTTTGCTCATTATTTACCCATTACCAATTACCAATTACCAATTACCTATTCCGGAAACTTTCCCTGTTGTACATCTTCAACAAAGGCCGTTGTTGCTTGAGTAATTTTGTCTCGTAAATTCTCGTATCGCTTGGCAAAGGGGGGTTGTTTTTCTGTTAATCCTAGTAAGTCTGCGGTGACTAATACTTGTCCATTACAATGATGACCTGCACCAATGCCAATGGTGGGAATGTTTAATTTATCTGTAATGGTTGCGGCTAAGTCTTGGGGGATGTGTTCTAATACAATGGCGAATGCTCCTGCTTGCGCGACGGCGATCGCTTCTTGGATAATACGATTGGCCGCTTCTGGGGTTTTTCCCTGTTGTTTATAGCCTAATTGATGTACCGATTGGGGGGTTAATCCTACATGGCCCATAACGGGGATACCCAGAGAGGTTAATTTAGCAATAGTGGCGACAATTTCGGGACTCCCTCCCTCTAGTTTAACGGCTTGCGCTCCGGTTTCTTTGAGAATTCGGCCAGCAGAACGAACCGCTTGGGTGGGGCTTTCTTGGTAACTTAAAAAGGGTAAGTCTGTCACCACTAGGGCCCGTTGGACTCCTCGACAAACGGCGGCGGTGTGGTGCAACATTTCCTCTAGGGTGACGGGGAGGGTGGTATTATATCCCAAGGCTACCATGCCTAATGAGTCGCCCACGAGGAGAATATCGACTCCCGCTTGGTCCAACAATTGCGCGATCGCAAAATCCCAGGCCGTTAAAACGACAATAGGACGACCTTCTTCTTTCCAGCGACGACAGTGTTGAACAGTAACAGGCATAAGGCTTGAGAATAGATTAGGCAAGAGGAGTAGTCAGGGACTCCTGTTTGTTATCTTACAAGAGAATGCAGGGAGGATTATGAATCTCTGGGGGGAAGTGTAGTTGGTTTTCTGGGGCAGTTCGTGCCAAAGTCCCACTTTTTTCGATAAGATAATAGCGGTTTTGCTTAACTGGTTTGTTATGCCCGATCCCGGTTTACGCCAACTTGCGCATCATCTCGCTGATAGACTAGCGCGAGATGAACTCATCCAAGGCACTGTCACACGACTCCGCCAAGAATTACAATGCGATCGTGTAGTTTTATATTATTTTTATAGCCACTGGAAAGGTCAAGTCACCTTTGAATCTATCAGTTCTCCCAAGTATTCCATTTTTGGCAGTACCGGGGCGGATGATTGTTTTAATCAGGACTATGCTCAATTGTACCGAGAAGGACGCATTCGCGCCATTCCGGATGTTAGAGCAGAACCCATCCACCCTTGTCATAAAGAATTTTTAGAGGGCCTCAAAGTCCGGGCAAATTTAGCCGTTCCCATTTTAAATCATGATCTTTGGGGGTTACTCATTGCCCATGATTGCACGAGTCCCCGCAGTTGGACTACACAAGAGATTAAAACCATGCAAGATGCGGCTAATACTATTGCCTCAAGTCCGACTGTTGTTAGTTGATAATGGATAATTGATAATTTAGAGTTGGTGAACCACCAAGACACAAAGGACACAAAGAACCACAAAAATTACCTATCCCCAATGATCAAAGATTCCATTTCCTCTCCGGCTAATAACTGTTCTGCGGCATCTAACATTAAAGGGGAAATGTCTTGTAAATCTTCTCGATTATCCAAATAGGTTTTTAAGGCTTCTAAGGGATTAAGACTATTATTTACGCCTAATTCCGGTAAACGAGGCCGGGCTAATTGACTGATTAATTCGGGGCGAATGGTATAAGAATGGGCGGGTTTTAGAGCTTTTCTTAATTCTCCGGTTTCAATGACCTCTAATTGTTCCGATCGCGCAGCATATAATAACCGCACCACCGCTTCTTCAATATTTGCCTTCTCTATGGCGTTTAGAATCGCCTCTTGGGGGTGTTCGGCCTGAGAAACGTCTATTTTAATCGTACAAAAGGGACGGGCGGCTACGGGGCAAAATTGCCAGTCTGCGTTGCCTTTCTCGATCTCCACCAACACAAAGCCTTTTTCTTCTTTCTCCTCACTAAAATCAACCCGTTCAATACTCCCCGGATACACAATAGGAGGATTATTCTCAACATTGAGGTTTTGGTGTTTATGGACATGGCCCAAAGCCACATAATCGAACTCAGACCGCATTAAAAAAGACACCGGGATATTAAACCCTTTCCCCACCGCTAAAAACCGTTCTGCCCCTAAATTAGCCCGATCTGCCATTAAATGGCCTAATAAAACCGTAGGAAGATAGGGATCAAGTTGGCGGATTTCCCCTTCTAATGCAGGTTGTAATCGTTCGAGTAAAAGTTCGTTCACCGCTTCCATGGATAACCCTTCGGTTTCGGGACGGGTGAGGAGGGCCGACTTGGTGAGCCAAGGTAATGTGATAATCTGGATGTCACCGTTGGGAGTGGTAATGCGATGGGTAGCGATGCGATCGCCAACAATAAACCCTGGGACCGCTAACGTCCGGTAAATACATAAACTGGCCCCCCCTGATCCCTGGGAATGTTGATCATGATTCCCCACCAGTAAAATCGTCGGGATATTAGCATCGGCCAAACGGCGAAACTGGGCCGCAAATTGTTCTTGGACATAGGGAGGAGGAGTCGCATCCGGAAAAGCATCCCCCCCAAATAAAACCAGATCAACAGGTTCAGCTAAAGCGCGATCGATACAGTGACTCAGAGTATTCACAAAATCCTCTAACCGCGTATTAAAGCCCGTTTCCGGATTCGTGCGACCATGGGAAAAACTACTCCCCATATGAATATCCGATAGGTGTAAGATTTTAATAGCCATAGCAAAAAAGCAATTTGACAGCTTGTTGCTGGAGGTTCAGTTCTGTTAACGAACCTCCCCTGAAAACGGTATGATCACATACAGACTGAACACCAACAACGAATCAGAAATAACAAAAAATGCGTTTAATTCTTTATAGTAAGCCGGGTTGTCATCTCTGCGAAGGGTTACAGGAAAAATTAGAACAAATGGAAACCCTAGACTATATTCTTGAAGTGCGGGATATTCTCACCAATGAGGACTGGTTTAATCGCTATCAGTACCAAATCCCGGTTTTAGTCATTGATAACGACGGCCAAGAGATTCCTGTTCCGCGTCTCTCCCCTCGCGCTTCGGTAACGCAACTAGAAAAGAAATTACGCGATATACTTCCTGCTTAAATTTTCCCATAATTTGTTCTTGGTTCTTTGTTCTTGGTTCTTTGTTCCCATCTCCCCCATCTTCTCCATCTTCCCCATCTCCCGACTCCCGACTCCCGACTCCCATCTCCCCTTTGTGTCCTTTGTGTCTTTGTGGTTCAATTCCCCAACTCTCCACTCTCAACTATCAACCATCAACTAAAAACTTCTCCACGCCAGCATTAGGTTCAAGAAAAGAAAATAAATGCTTATACAATAACTTCCCTTCTTGATCTAACCAAAACTGCGCTGGAAGCGGTGCGCCTAGGGCTTGTCCGGTTTCGTAACTGCGGAACACATCACAACGGGGATTACTCAAAAACGGCATTTTTAACCCTAACTCCTTAATCACCTGTTGACTTTGCCTTGTATCGGTACTGGCAATCATCAACACTTCTATTCCCTGTTGGGTAAACCGTTCGTAATTCTCATTCAATTCTACAATATGGGGATAACACAGAGGACAATAATGCTTTTCACTAAAAATGCGAGTAAAGGCTAACAAAACCTGCTGTTTTCCCTGATAGTCCGATAAACGCACCGTGCTACGGTTTTTAATGTCCGGTAACACAAAATCCGGCGTTTTCCGTCCCACCACTAAATTACTGGTGGCTGGAATGGGGAGAAAATTATTAAAAAAGCGGGGCGTGAATAAACCGCGAACATTACTGACTGCTTGCATTGCTGACCGGACTCTTTCTCATCAACGGAAGGACGCACGGAGCGCACGTCCCTACCCTGATCATACTTAAACCGCCGAAAAATAAACTTTAGACTTTTTGGGGTCGGGAATCATCGTTTTATCCCCTTCTTGCCACCCGGCGGGACAGACTTCATCGGGATGGGCCTGGACGTATTGAATGGCTTTCAGGGTGCGTAGGGTTTCATCGACACTACGACCAAAGGAGAGATTATTAATGGTGGCGTATTGAAGAATGCCATCTTTGTCAATAATAAACAGTCCCCGTAAAGCGACTCCTGCATCGGGATCAAGCACATTATAAGCGGTGCTGATTTCTTTTTTGATATCCGACACTAAGGGATAAGCAATATCTCCGACTCCCCCTTCTTTTCGGTCTGTTTGAATCCAAGCTAGGTGGGCAAATTCACTATCAACGGAAATGCCTAAAATTTGGGTGCTGAGTTTGGTAAAATCTTCGTTGCGATCGCTGAATGCCGTAATCTCAGTCGGACACACAAAGGTAAAATCTAAGGGATAGAAGAATAAGACTACATACTGACCCCGAAAATCCGAGAGTTTGATAGTTTTAAATTCTTGGTCCACTACCGCAGTCGCGGTAAAATCCGGGGCCATCTGTCCAACTCTGAGGCAATCTTCCATAGGACGGTTCTCCTGAAAATCGTCGATGATACTACAATAATAAACTGACACGAGGGAGTCCGGGAGCGTGGCAGCCCCGGGATTTTCATCCGGGGCGGAAACGGGACTCGTGCCGCAAGAGACGGATACAACCTACACTGAGGCTAGTATCACGTCTCTATTTCAGGAGAATAATTAGTCCAAAAATAAGGAATTTTCGAGACTGACTATTCTATCAATTAACGGCGCATATTTTTGGCCATATTCCGGAACATATCCATGTCGTTGCTATACCCAGAGGGACGACGACTTGGTGTAGGTGTAGTCGGTTGACTCCCATTGCTGGAGATATTGAAAGAAGCGGTTTCTGCCACTTGTTGGGAAGGACTGGTTTGACCTGCCGTGTTTTTTTCCATTGCAGAGATTTCGTTAACCACCTCAAAACTCCCCCCATTACTGACATTTTGGGGAAAAGTGTGCTTAATGGTCAACGGTTTGCGCATATAGTCAATGTCGCCAAAAGTTTTGGCTTGGTCTGCGTCGAGGAAATACGCGCCCTTCTTGTCGGTGGTTTCGTTTTCCTGTTTTTTGCGTCCAAAGAGTCCAAATAGTCCAGCCATGATTAGATTAATGTTTCACTAAGATATGTTTCATTATGTTAATAATATTAGCAAAAATTATTAACACAATGAAAATTTTTTCAGATTCCGGGCAACTCAGAGCTTCACAAAATCGCGTCAGTTTGCTGTAATGCTTGTAAATCGAGGCTTTCCAGTTTATGAGAGGCATTTGGCACTAAAGTATCCCCTTGTAAAGCCCCTAAATTAGCGGCGGGGGCAATATAGTAGAGCGTATCGGCAGAAAAGCGTTGTCGTAGCTTCTCCACACTGCGCAACTGACGCAACCAGTGAAAGGTTTTTGGCCGTCGCAGAGGGGCAACCCCATCGGGGCCCGTGGGTAAGAGATGACGGCCTGTAAAGAGAATTCCCCCGTGGGATTGATGATAAATACAACTTGATCCTGGAGAATAACCCGGAGTCCATACTGCGGAAGTAGTGAGAGAGAGGGAAAATTCTTCTGAAAACGCCGTTACAGGTAGATTAGGCAATAAATAGGCTTCCTGTTCCTGCACCAACAGAGAACAGTTCAAAAGCTCTTGAATCTGCGCTATATTGGCCGTTAGCGCGTCTCGATGGGTAAAGACCCACCATTTCACCCCCCCATGACTCTTTAAGAATTGGTGAATTTCCGTATCCCAGGGGGGAGAATCGATCAGGATATTCCCAGTATTTTCTACAATAAAATAAGCCGTCCCTCCTAAAGTCTCTCGATTGGGAGGAAAAGCAAAAATCCCAGCCAAAACAGAACGTGGTGGTTTGGGAGGTATGTGGTCTGGTGAAGTCATCGTGCTTTTACAGGGAAGTGATGGTGAAATCTTCAATAGTGGGATGAAACCGAATTAAAGTTGTACAGATATTAAAGCCCCTGTCCTTTATGCGAGGGACTCTCAACGACAGTATCATGTTTGTAGAGCAAGAAACACTAGAGGTCAAGGCATCTTCGGCCTGTAGGGTTATGCCAATCCGGTGGCCAGCGTGTGACGGGAATGAGTTAAACCAATGGAAATGATCGAAATTCTGCTGTTAATTTTTCTGGGTCTGATCAGTTATCTGATTGTCAAACAGAGTGTGGCCAAAATCACCACCACCCCGGTTTGGCTGCTGTGGCTGGTTTTAATGACCCCACCCTTCTTTTTAACCCTTTGGATGGCCATTATGGGAGAAGACCAACCCCTCCCCCTCGCTATTCTCTTAATTCCCTTTGTGATTTGCCCCATATTATACTGGTGGCTAATCCAGCGAGGCCGGAAAACGCCACCGCCCAAAGCCGAAAAATCGCCCCAAGCGGCCAACCTGCTGACTAAAACCACCGACCCTCCCCCACAGGATACCCCGTCTCTGATCACCCCCGACGAGGAGAAACGGTTGCGAAATTGTTTCCCCTGGGGGGTGTATTATCTCCAGAAAGTCGATCATCGTCCCCAAGCGGTGTTATGTCGAGGCCGCTTAAAATCGAATCCCGAAGATGCCTATAAAACCATTCGAGAGAATGTAGAATCGAAATTCGGCGATCGCTTCCTGCTCATCTTCCAACAAGGGGCCTCGAAACATCCCTTTTTTGCCCTCGTTCCCAACCCTTGGACCCAAAGCAAAGAACGGCCCGACCAAGACCCCCTGAAACGCCCTCTCTTAGCCCTCGCCCTCTTAGTAATTACCTTATTCACCACTACCGTTGTCGGGGTGGACTTTGCCGGGTTTGAGGTCGAACAACTCCAAGACAACGCCACCCTCCTCCAACAAGGACTCCCCTACAGTTTATCCCTCCTCGCCATTCTCGGCCTCCACGAATCCAGTCACTACCTCGCCGCCGTGGCCTATCGCATTCGCACCACCCTGCCCTACTTTATCCCCATGCCCGTCTTTTTAGGGACATTCGGGGCATTTATTCAAATGCGGTCCCCCATCCCCAACCGCAAGGCTTTATTTGATGTAGCCATTGCGGGGCCGTTGGGCGGGTTTATCGTTACTCTACCCTTATTAATTTGGGGACTCTCCCTCTCAGAAGTCGTCCCCATTACCGAAACCTCCAGTTTACTGAACTTTGAATCCTTTGATCCTCGCTTTTCCCTGTTAATGGCGGTTTTAAGTAAATGGACATTAGGGGAAGACCTCACCGCAGGAATGGCCATTAATTTACATCCCATGGCCATTGCGGCCTATTTAGGGATTATTGTCACGGCCTTAAACTTAATGCCTGTAGGCCAATTGGATGGCGGTCATATTGTTCATGCCATGTATGGCCAACGCACCGCGATGATCATTGGTCAGGTGTCCCGTTTATTAATGTTGCTCTTTGCTTTTGTGCGGCCAGAGTTTATTATTTGGGCAATTATTTTGTTATTCATGTCCAATACTGACGAACCGGCCTTAAACGATGTCACTGAATTAGACAACAAACGAGATTTCTTGGGATTAATGGCCTTAACGCTGTTAGTGGTGATTCTCTTACCCTTACCCGAAACCCTGTTAAATGTTCTGAATCTTTAGGTTTGTTGTTGGTGGTGGGTTGTTGATTCTTTGTGGTTCTCTATCTTCCCTTTGTGTCCTTTGTGTCTTTGTGGTTCAATTCCCCAACTATCAACTATCAACTATCAACTCCCTACCGTGACGGAAAAATATTTGTAAAGCAAGTATGACCCACCTTACCCCCGATCAACGAAATTATTATTATTTGCTCGAAGCAGATCGAGCCGGGATTCATAAACCCATTTTAGCTGCCCTGTATCGGGTTCACCAATTCCCGGATTTAGCGGATGGGGAAAAAGGTTTGGGGATTTTGCCGACTCCACAAGTGCCGGAGATTCAATTAAATAGCTTTCCAAAACAGGTGCAATATGCGGCCAATGTCGTCAGAGCGCAAACTAACGCCTTAGAAAAACAGGGATGGCAAGGGACTGATATTTGGAATAGTGGAGAGGGACGGTACAGCGATCGCTTCTTAGCCATTTTAGCCGATGGCTACACCCCCAACAAAAGCGACACCGACACCGCCAAACTACAACCCAGTGATCCCGAACAACTGCGCGTTGCCTATCTCAACGATATCGCCACCGAATACGAAGGGACCTATCTCCCCCAAAACTTAGCCGACTTAGACCAACAACTCTTAGCCCTCGTAGAACGTATCCCCGATTATTATATGGGCTTAACCCATCAACGGGATGCCCTCCTCGAAGCGGTGCGATTATGGCGGAAACTAGATACCGTAGATGAGGCCCTAGTCTCCATCGCCAACGATGCCCAAATCCCCGTCAGTCGCCTCGATGACACTGAATTAGATATTGCCCTCTCAAAATTCATCCAGCGTATTTCCCCCAATTATGGCGGCTATCCCCATCAACGGGAAGCTCTGTTACGCTTAACCCAATTGTGGCGACAATTGCCGTCACGGGAGGCTGCGATCGCATCCTTAGAAAAAAGCAGCAACCCCAACCCCGGCCTAGACATCTTCGATCCCGCCTTAATCGCCTTCGTCCAGCGTATCCCCGACTATTACGAAGGCACAGGACTCCAACGAAACGCCCTAACCGAAGGATTCCGCATTTGGAGACAACTAGACTCTAGAAGTACCGCCGTTGCCGCCCTAGGCATTGATCCCAATAGTCTCACCGCCAACCCCGCCAACCCCGAAACCCTCAAACGCCTAGCCGCCCAACTGGATCGAGAATTATTAAACTTTATCCGACGAGTCCCCAGAGCCTACCAAGAAACCCACCAACAACGAGAAGCCCTAATCCGTCTAGTACAACTGTGGCGCGGCCTACGAACCAGAGCGCAAACCCTAGACTCCCTCAAAGAAGACTTAAAACGCCTCGAACAACAGCGCAACCCCGAACCCCCAGTGGTAGTAACCCCCAAACGGCCCGATCGCTGGACTCCCAATAATATTCAAATTTCCGCCTCCATTATCCCCAATGGGAACTTTACCTGGGCCGAAGCCACCAAAGGCGGCACAAGAATGCCCCCAGATCAAGCCACCGTTGACGCAATCGTCCGAATTGCCCAACTCGCCCAACAAGCCAGAGATCAGATGAGTCGCCCCTTCATCGTCACCAGTTGGTATAGGCCCCCCCATATTAACCGGGCCGTCGGAGGGGCCAAATATAGCCGTCACATTGTCGGAGATGCCATTGATTTCGTCTGTGAAGGACTCTCCGGAAACCAACTCTATTGGACTTTACACCCCTGGTGGCCAGGAGGACTAGGCCGTTATACCAAATACCCCAACCTCTGCCATATTGATGCCAGAGGACATCGTTCCCGGTGGAGTTATTAATATTTGTTGGTTATTTGTGGTTTACCAACTATCAACTATCCAATGGGCCGCAGCCTTTCCAGAGTGAATCGCATCCTCTATTCCACCACCTAAACACCAATCCCCACAACACACCAACGGTAAAGGATCAGTAATACTCACACAAGGACGAGATAAAGGAGTTTCGGTGCGAGCATATCGCCACCGATGGCCTTGACTCCAGAGGGGGGTAGCAAACTCCGGTTGTCCTAACACCTTGGCTGCATGGGCCACCAATGCCTCAGCCACTGGAGTGAGATCAGGAGTATCTAGATACGACTCGGCAAACTGGGGAGTGCTATGAAAGACAAACACCCCATTATGAGGGGAAGGCCGTTTCTGACTATCGTGAATAATTTGGGAGAGGTGGACATCTTGGGTTAAGGTTTGCATGGGCCAAGGGATATATTCCCGCAGTCGGGGGGGATAACCGGCCATTACAGTAATACAAGGATTAAAGCGCACCGTAGCCAGTTGTTGGTGCAGAGCATACAATTCTGAATATTGCGAAGTTAAGGGGATCAGGAGGGGTAAAATTTGGGGCGCAGGGAAGGCTAAAATGAGAGCATGACAGGTGAGGGTTTGCTCATTGCTCCCGGTTAATTGCCAATAGGTCTCTGATGGACTGAGGGTTAACTGTTCGAGACGACAGTTTCGCACAATGTTTAATCCTTGGGCGAGTTGTTTGGCCATGGTATTCATGCCCTCTGGCACAATATATCGTTGAGGCTGTTCGGTCCACAAGGACAAACCCAAACTCTCCTTACACTGAGGGATGAAGGAGTGTAAGGCTTCTCCCTGAACCTCCAAATAGGGCAACCCATGATCCACACAAGTCCCCTGTAAGCGACGAGTGGCGACTCTCCCCCCAATTCCCCGTGACTTGTCCAACAGAATTATTGATTGTCCTGTCGCTTGGAGTTCTGTGGCACAAATTAATCCAGCAATGCCTGCTCCAACAATAGCGACATCATAATGGGTTTCGGTCATGGGGTCTTGAATTGCAATGCGATAGATAGGGGGTTATAGTGGCAAACTCTTGCGTTATGGGGGTAGATCATCGCTCTGGCGAGCAGATGCAAAAGACGACCCTTTCCGCTACACAAGAGAGGGGATTGATGAGAAAAACTCTCAAATTTTATAAAATTTTAACAAAATTATGGTTTTTGTAAAGAAATATTGCTTAAACCCCCATTATGGGAGAGTTTAAGAGGACTTATAGGTTAAAACAGTGGGCAGCATACCCAAGACGGCGAAACTTTGGGAAGAAATGCAATGTCTAATGATCCAGAAATTGAAAAACTCTATCAAAGAATAGTAACAAGGGAAAACCGGATGACTCAACTAGAGAGGAGATTGCAGACTGTGTACTGGTTTGAGCATCCACAACCTTGGACTATAGACACAGGGGACTATTTTGTACAACCTGGGACGGCCAATGAGTCATCTGAAGTAGGTGGCCAGGGGTTTCACCGTCATCAAAACCCAGATCATCCCCGATGGGATCACCGAAACCGATAAAATTGTAAGGTGGGTGAATTGCTCACCTTAACTTTTTCAAAATCGGGGAATGGTGGATTATTTCGCTACAGTGGCACGGGGGTTAGAGAGTCTCGCGGCCCAAGAATTAAAAGCATTCGGTGCGGAAGCGGTGACGGAGACGTTTACGGGGGTTCATTTTTCGGGCGATCGCACGTTACTCTACAAAGTGAATCTCTGGACAAGGCTTATTTTTCGAGTCTTAGTGCCAATAGCAGAGTTTCCCTGTAACAATGCCCAACAGTTGTATCGAGAGGTGCAAAACCTAGATTGGCGGGACTATCTCTCCCCCGATGACACTTTAGCAGTTCACTGCACCGGGAAAAATCGGCAGTTAAATCACAGTCACTATACAGCCTTACAGGTCAAAAATGCCATTACCGATCAACAACGACAACAAACCGGAAAACGCTCTAGTGTTGACCGAGACTCCCCTGATCTCTCCCTCAATTTACATATTCAGGGCCAAACGGCAGTTCTCAGTTTAGATAGTTCCGGAGACAGTTTACACCGTCGGGGATATCGTCCGGCCATGGGGGTGGCCCCCCTCAAAGAAACCCTGGCTGCTGCATTAATTGATCTCAGCGAATGGCATCCCGAAACCCCCTTTTTAGACCCCTTGTGCGGTTCAGGAACACTTCCTATCGAAGCTACCTTAAAAGCTCTCAATATCGCCCCTGGACTGCTACGAGGGGAGTTTGCCTTTGAGCGATGGCGGGATTTTGACCCCCAATTATGGGAGGAGTTAAAAGCAGAGGCCGAGGCCCAACAGCACACTCAACTCCCTGCACCCATTTGGGGATGTGAGCAGAATGCCGACATCCTCCAACAAGCCCAAACCAATTCACAAAACTGCGGCATTGTCAAGGAAATTCACTGGCAAAAACAAGACTTGTCCCAACTGTATCCCCCTTGCGAGTCGGGGATAATTCTCTGTAACCCTCCCTACGGGAAGCGAGTGGGAGACGAAAAAGAACTGGCCTCGTTTTATAAGTTAATGGGAGATGTCTTAAAACAGCGTTTTACGGGGTGGACAGCGTATATTTTAATGGGCAATAAGTCTTTGGCCAAAAATATCGGCTTAAAAACCTCAGCCCGAATCCCCGTTTATAATGGCTCAATTCCTTGTATTTTGTCTAAGTATGAATTGTATTAAGCATGAATTGTATTAGGGAGCGAGATCAAGCCTAAAAAATTAAAAGACCCGGGTTCTACGCCAATTGTAAGCATCCCGTATTGCTGCTACCTTCCGGTCCTGACAAGATTTGGGCGTTACAATCGCATAGACCCGAGTCGTTTATTAGTATAACACACTTTGGCGGATTTAACTGTCCGCACTGTCTTTTTCTTCGCTGGCACTATCCGTTGGTTGTTGTTCCTCTTGCTCTTGAGGCTTGGTTTTCTCTAATAAACGTTGCTGACGTTGTTTGCGGTCAGAGCTTAATACATCCTCTAACACGCTCTTGGCCTGCTCCATTTTTTCTAGATTTTCTTGATATAAGGCCAAGTCCTGCTTCATTTTCTCCACAGGTAACTTGAGACTCTCGCCAATGGTTTGTAACGTCGAATTACGCTGTTCTTCATTGTTTACGAGGTCTGGGTCTGCCCCTTCTAACAGCGTGTATAAGCCGATGGCAAATAGACGACTGTATTTAAAATTGGGATTAAATGCGATCGCTTTAAAACAATCATAAAGCATCTGTCCCCCATCAACCGACCCCAGAGCCGTATTCCAAGACACCAACTGGTCCACGGATAAACGCTCCGCTAACCCCTTGAGTTGCTCTGCATCATGACGATATTGCCCTGGGTCTCCCTCCACAGACCGACACAAGGCATTAAAAATAGATTCCTTATCTTGTTCCGGTTTATACCCCAGCATGAAGCGGTCAAAGGAGGTTACAACCCCTAGCGCGTACACCGGATCATAATTAAAATTCACATTGACGGAGAGAAGGTGCATCTCCACCATCAACTCCTCCACCACTCGACGATAAATGGAGTTGATCGGGCGAGTGTGATGGGTGTAAAAATTCCGTTTAGTGTCTGAGACTGTGCGAACGTTATCCACAAAACCCAAGTTTATTTCGATGGTACAGCTATCCCATTCTCTCATACCATCTCAGGTTTTGTCGGTGTAATCTTGAGAAGACCCAACAAAAAAATCTGATTGATGTCTCTTTCCCCGGAACTACTCACCCTTGGTCAATACTTCGCTGGAGAATTCACGAACCAACAACAGGCCCTTGCAGACCCCGCTTGGTACGTCAACCTCTGTTTATGGCATAGACCCGTCCCCCTCTTTACCCACGATAGCCTCACTTTCTACGCTGAACAGGCCAACGTCCACAAACGACACCAACCCTATCGGCCTCGTCTGCTGCGTTTACGACAAACCCAAAGCACTCCCCTCTCCCTCCAAGTGGAATATTACCAATTTCACGACATCGACTGGGTAAAAGGGGCTGGCCAAAATCCGGATATTCTGACTCAACTCACCCCCGAAAACGTCAAACCTCTCTCTGGATGTACCCTCCCCCTCGAAGTCCGCAGCACGGAAAGCGGAGAACTCAGCTTTCACACGCTGAACCCCACCCGTCAACCCTGTTCCTTCAACTACCAAGGGAACGAGTACCAAGTCTTCTTAGGCTTTGTAGCGACCGCCCAAAACTTACAAGTCTATGATAAAGGAATTAATCCCCAAACAGGCCAAGCCCTTTGGGGTGCATTAATGGGGCCCTATCGCTTTAGCAAAACTCAAGATTTCACGGCAGATTTGCCGATCTCATAATTCCTCAAAAACCATGAGAGGGGATGCACCGAACGGCATCCAATGAGTCAACATCCTCCCTCGCGCTCCGCGAGGGCCTTCTCTCACAAGAAGATAAAAACAATTGGCCTATCTTGCCAGAATAGGCTGATCTCACCGATCTTCTATCCTGATCTTGAGAGCAAATTTCCCCGGTTTAAGTCGTCACATTTCTGGGGGTCCCCTCTAAGGCTTCTTCCTCAGTTTCAAAAATCTCAAAAACAGAATCCATCATTGTCACTTCAAAAACCAACTTGGCCTCTGGGTGAACATTACAAATGCGGAAACTCCCATTCACTTTATCTGCATCTCGCATTCCAGCCACCAAGGAGGTTAAACCAGAACTATCAATAAAGTTCACCTGACTGAGGTTCACGACTACGTGAGGACTCAGCTTAGAAATACATTCCTGTAACTTTAAGCGAAACTGCCAGGCGGTGGTGATGTCTAAGCGACCGCTAGGTGCTAAGACGATGACAGTTGTGTCATCTTGGGTTGTGTGTGTCTTTTGTTCGATGTGAATCACGCGTCAAATCGCCTCAAAAACTCAAGCAGTGTCTCTTGTTAATTGCCAATGCCCCGTAGAGCAACCTTAATGAACTTCTCCCCTTGCTTTCGCTAGGGAGTTTTTCACTAGCTTACCATCAAGAACCAATTATCGCAGCAAACCGCCAGTCATTCTTGAAGGGCAAGCTGTTTTTTTGTATCGAGAACACCCTAGTTAACTTTGATGGGGAAGGTATTCTACTTCCCCATTCTTCTCTATTTTTATCCAATCGGCGACCCTGCCGCCCAATCCTGGGGTTTCAGGTACACCTCATACAGTTGAGATTCGGGGGTATTGGGTTCTGGATGGTAATTATACTCCCAACGCACCAACGGCGGGAGAGACATCAAAATCGACTCGGTGCGTCCATTGGTTTGTAGGCCAAAAATTGTCCCTCGGTCATACACCAAGTTAAATTCTACATAACGACCGCGACGGTACAGTTGGAAATTCCGTTCCCGTTCCCCGTAGTCCAGATTCCGACGTTTTTCCACAATGGGTCCATAGGCCGGGATAAAGGCATTCCCACAGTCTTGGACTAAGGCAAATAACTGCTCCCAGTTGCGGGTTTCGGTGATGTTGAGGTGTTGACTGTAGATGGCCGCTTCGGACTCTGAATGGGGGCCGCGATAAAGAGGAGGGAGTCCATCTTGATAGTCTAAGAAAATTCCCCCAATGCCGCGACATTCTTGACGGTGTTTCAAATAGAAATATTCATCACACCAGCGTTTAAAGACGGGATAGTATTGGGGATGATGGCGATCGCAGGCTTCTTTTAAGGTCCGATGAAAATGCACGGCATCTTCGGCAAAGGGATAATAAGGGGTTAAATCTGCTCCCCCTCCAAACCACCAAACCGGGCCCGCTTCAAAATAGCGATAATTTAAATGAACTGTCGGCACATAGGGATTACGCGGATGTAACACCATAGAAGTCCCCGTAGCATAAAACCCATGGCCTTCCGCTTCAGGACGTTGTTTGAGAATAGAAGGGGGCAACTGTTCCCCCCAAACCTCAGAAAAATTCACTCCCCCTTGCTCAAACACACCTCCTTCTCGTATCACCCGTGAACGGCCACCGCCTCCAGTTTCTCGCGTCCAGCTATCCTCATGAAAGGTGGATACGCCGTCGAGTTTCTCCAATTCCGCACAAATATTATCTTGTAGCGTTTTCATCAAGGTACTCACCCGACTCTGAGAGTCTTGGGGAGGACTACTAGGAAGAGACGATGGGGCAGAAGCGGCTGTCATAATTGTCCTTTATATTCCTTTATTCTCAACAGGTCATATACATTGGATTTTTGATTGTGCCACACTCTCTTGGCCAAGGTACAAATCTATATACAATTCGCAATATTGGGTTGGGTAATGGGCATTGGTGACAAGTTAAGGTGAGACATCCTATTGTCAAGAGAGATGGGGAAGATGGGGAAGATGGGGAAGATGGGGAAGATGGGGAAGATGGG
>NZ_JAQMSD010000269.1 GCF_028330525.1 Spirulina sp. CS-785/01 | reverse complement strand
GATGGGGAGGATGGGGGAGATGGGGAGGATGGGGGAGATGGGGAGGATGGGGGAGATGGGGAGGATGGGGGAGAACAAGAACCAACTATTCCCTATTCCCTATTCCCTATTCCCTATTCCCTATTCCCTATTCCCTATTCCCTATTCCCTATTCCCTTGTTCACAAACAACCAATTACCCATTACCCATTACCCATTACCCATTATCCATTATCCATCCTCCTTCAACAACCAAAAGCCCGCAAAAGACTCCGACTCTGGATCAGACTGAACCGCCAGAAAATGGACATTATTGGCTTCTTTTTTCGTGGCCTCAAACCCTTGGGCCTCTTGTAGCGTTCCCTTGTCCTTGAGATCGGCTAAAATCCAACTATCACTCGCCCCCGTTTCTAGGCGCATTCGGGGCAGTGATCCCGTTTCCAGTTGTAGATAACTGAGTTCTAACCCCGACATCCAACCCGCTAACGGCATAGCGCGGGGGGAAAAAATCAATAACCCCGGAATCTTCGTATCTGGAGTAATTCCCATCATTTCTAGGGGAAACGCCTCACTAAAAGCAATATCCCATTCATTCATCTCCTGAAACGCCGCGGCCTCTAACGTCACAAACGCCCATTTATCACTCTTATCCCCTCGCACCGCATCCGGGAGGGGACTGGCATTGAGTTCTGGATACTTCACCGTTGCGGCCTTTGCTGCCGAGGGATCATACCCCTCCTGTTGAGGATAAACCGTTTCTAATCGTTCCTTAATCCATTGATTGAGTGCGTAGGTGCGACGACTGGCATAAGCGGGAATGCCCACTTCTTCACAGGCTTTGAGAATCATATTATTCATCGGGCGACGGAAGAAGCGGATGCGTTTCGGCGGATTGGGGGCCTGCGCGATCGCTTCCTCAATGGCCTCACTCAACCACAGGGAATTCACCGACTTATTATTAGTGAACTTAGAAAACTTAAAAAGACGATCAGGCGTTTGTTGAATGTCTAAGGGACTTTCACAAATGAGGACTTCCCAGAGCTTCTTCTGGTTTTCGTCAAAGACAGGACGAGAGTAAAAATCGAGTTCCCAAATTGTTGTTCCCATAGGTCGTTCTGATGCTGTTAGTGGGCATTATCCCTTATCGTACCCCCTGAGTGGGACGTTGGCGAGGACAGAGTTGGGAGGGGGTTATTTTCCTCACCCTTCCAACTTAACCCCCTACGCGACCCGGTGTAATATGGCTAAAGTCAGAGTTTGTTCTTGGCGCGAGCCAATTGTCCGAGACTGAGTAGCAGTTTGAGGAGTCGAAGTCCCAGTTTGAGCTTGATTCACCACTGCGTCGAGTTGGTTTTGGGGTTGATAGATAAAAGATTCCATACTCTTTTTCTCCGGATTAGCTTCATTCCCTCACCCAACACCCGACACTCCCAAATTATTGTATGGTGAACTGTGGATCGGTTCTGATTCTTTTAGCCCATAACGCCAACTATGACCGACTTTGACACATTTAAACCCCACCTCGAAACCGCCCAACCCCAACTCCTCCAATACCTCAACACCTTTCAAAACGCCAAAATCCTCGTTATAGGTGACTTAACCCTAGATGAATTTCTCACCGGACAGGTGGAGCGTCTCTCCAGAGAAGCCCCGGTTTTAATCCTCCGGCACGAAATAACCCAACAAATCCCTGGTGGAGGGGCAAATGCGGTCTATAACTTAGCCAAATTGGGCGCAAAGGTAAACGTTGTTGGATTAGTCGGAAAAGATGCCCAAGGGGAGGCATTACGGCAGATTTTCCAAGCGTCCGGGATTGATACTCAAGGAATGTTAGTTGATCCCAGTCGGCCTACCGTGACAAAAACCCGTATTGCTGGCCATGCGCGGCAGTCTGTCACCCAACAAATTGTCCGAGTTGACCGTAAATCTGATCAACTCCCTACTAGGGAGATACAAATGCAGCTTGCAGAAATCATTCAAGCTCAATTATCGCAAGTGGATGCGGTGGTATGTTCAGACTATGGGGAAGGGGTATTAACTGCCCCTGTTATTGAAGCGGCCTTACAACATGATCGGGTGATTGTGGATACTCAAAAAGCACTCCATCGTTATCAAGGGGCAACGGTATTCACCCCTAATTTACCCGAAGCGGAACAAGCGGTGGGTTATCCGGTTCAGGATAATGCTTTTCTGCAACGAGCAGGGGAAGATTTATTAAAACTCACCCAGGCCCAGCAGATGCTCATTACACGGGGAGAGGAGGGGATGAGTTTATTTTCAGCCCAAGGGGAAACCCAACATATTCCGGCGTTTAATCGCACCGATGTATTTGATGTTACAGGCGCAGGGGATACGGTGGTGTCAGCGTTAACTTTGGCGTTATGTGCGGGGGCATCCTTTTGGGAAGCGGCAATTTTGGGCAATTTAGCCGCAAGTATTGTGGTTAGGCAGTTTGGGACGGCCACAACATCGGTAACGGAAATGCAGGAGGCGTTGGCGACTCTCCTAGAGGATGTCTCTGTGTTGTAATGGGTTGTTTGTTGTTTGGGTCTTGGGTTTTGGTTCAACTCCCTTCTCATTGCATTGTTAAGTGTTAATTGCTAATTGTTAATTGTTCATTGAAAAAGCGGCTTGATGAAGATTTTAGTGTTGTCTTGGGAGTTTCCTCCCCGCATTGTTGGTGGAATTGCTCGTCATGTGGCGGAATTGTATCCGGAGTTGGTGAAGTTAGGGGATGAAATTCATCTGCTGACCATTGAGTTTGGCGATACTCCCCATTATGAGGTGGTGGATGGGGTGCATATTTATCGTGTCTCTGTCACCCCAGGGCATGATTTTTTCCATTGGGTGATGAATATGAATGAGAGTTTGGGGGCCTTGGGGGGGAAGTTAATTAAAGAGGAGTCAGAGTTTGATGTGATTCATGCCCATGATTGGTTGGTGGGGGATGCGGCCATTGCGCTGAAGCATTTGTTTAAGCTGCCGTTGGTGGCTACGATTCATGCGACGGAATACGGTCGTCACAATGGTATCTATAATGAAGTCCAACGCTACATTCATAATAAGGAGAGTGTGCTGGTTTATGAGGCGTGGCGGGTGATTGTTTGTACGGGGTATATGCGGCAGGAGGCGGAGCGAGCGTTTGCTGCACCGTGGGATAAGATTGATGTGATTTATAATGGTCTCCATCTGCCTAATAAGCAGTTGCCGCCGGATTTTGACCGGATGGCGTTTCGTCGTCGCTTTGCGGTGGATCAGGAGAAAATTGTCTATTATTTGGGACGCATGAGTTATGAGAAGGGACTTGCGGTGTTGATTGATGCGTTTCCCCAGGTGATTCGAGAGATGGAGGGAAAGGTGAAGTTGGTGATTGTTGGGGGGGGGAAGGTGGATGAGTTGAAACAACGGGTTTGGGATTTGGGGTTTTGGCATAAGTGTTATTTTACGGGGTTTATGTCGGAAGCGGATTTAAAGCCGTTTCAAACCATTGCTGATTGTGCGGTCTTCCCCAGTCTGTACGAACCTTTTGGTATTGTAGTTTTAGAAAGTTTTGCGGCTAAAGTCCCGGTCGTTGTCTCGGATACCTGTGGTTTACCGGAAGTGGTCCGTCATACCCAAACGGGAATTGTGACTCGGACGAATCACCCGGAGTCTCTGGCCTTGGGGATTCTCTCTCTGTTAAAAAATCCGGCTTATACCCGGCAGTTGGTGGATAATGCCTATCAAGATTTGTTGAATCGCTTTGATTGGGTGAAGTTGGCCTACCAGACGCAGAGGGTGTATAAACGGGTAGTTGAGGAGCGATCGCAGGTACTTTGGTAGTCTGCCGAAACTTGGGCAAACAGTACATTACATTATGTCTAAACCCGATCCTAGACCCTTTGACGCGATTCTTGGTAGTCGTCACCAGGCCCCCCCAGATAGTGCGGTGTTAGGGGGGTTATCAGGGGTGAAATTACGCCTCCAGAGTGAAATTCCGGCTATGCGGGTGGCGGCGTTACCTGCGGCCATGCAGTATGGGGAGGAGGGAATTCCTTTAGTGATTGACGCATTACAGGATTCCGCGAAACAAGTCCAGTGGACGGCCTATCTGTTGTTACGGCATTATATGACGTGGCACAATCGGGCTGATCTCAAGGTGATTTTAGCGTTGCGATCGTTTAATCCCTGGCGATTATTCTCCTGTTTACAAACCCTCAAGGATCATGAAGCGGCAATTAGTGATTTGGCCTTGAGTGCTGATGGGAGTATTTTAGTCAGCAGTAGTCACGATAAAACGATTAAAGTCTGGAATGCTCACACCGGCCAACTGATCCACAATTTAGCGGGACATTCAGACTGGGTTTCGACGGTGGCCATTACCCCCGATAATAAGTTGGCCATTAGTGGCAGTATGGACCGCACGATTAAAATTTGGAAGCTAAAAACTGGGGGATTGCTCCGCATTATTACAGGTCACGCCAATTTTGTAAAATCCCTCAGTATTAGTCCAGATGGGACTAAGTTGCTCTGCGGAGGAGTGGATCGAATTTTGCAACTTTGGGAGTTAGCTACGGGGAAATTGTTACAAACTTTTACGGGTCATGTAAATTCCATTAATACGGTGACATTTAATGGTGATGGGACTTTAATTGCTAGTGGCAGTGCCGATGGCACAATTCAAGTTTGGCATTTACCCACAGGGGGACTGTATGCCACCTTTGGCGGGCATCATGGGACGGTTACGCAGGTGGAATTTACCCGAAATGGCAAGTATTTAATTAGTGCGAGTCATGATAAAATTATTGGTCTTTGGGATTTAGAAACTGGGCAACTCAAACATCAATTTATTGGACATTTAGATGAAGTGAATAGTCTTTGTTTGAGTTTAGATGGAACAAGTATTTTTAGTGGAGGAAAAGACCAAGCGATTAAGGTTTGGGATGTCCGGACAAGACGTTTACAGCATAGTTTACTGGGTCATGAGTCTTCGGTCGTCTCCGTAGTTTCCAGTACCGATGGTAAACGGATATTCAGTGGAACTACGGAGGGAGTTATGAAAATATGGGGCGTAGAGTAGTAAATTCAACTAACTTGAACAACGGTTGAGCGCAGTCCCCATCTAAAATCACAAGATTTAGATGGGGTTAACCTCTAGTAGGGGATTTACTCGACTTTTTTTGACATTAGGCCACAAAGCCATACTTATACCCATCCTTACGATGAATCACCTTTGAGACATAAGAGAG
>NZ_JAQMSD010000268.1 GCF_028330525.1 Spirulina sp. CS-785/01 | reverse complement strand
TTGCCTACACCTCGATTATCCATCCAAAACCGAAGCACTTTGTTTCGGACAAACTGACTTGTCCGAATTGCTTCTTCGATGGCTGATATTTGTTGTGGCTTAGGTTTAACCTTGTACTCCAAGACAAACATTTGACACTAATTATGCTGGTATCAACACTAGAGCAGATTAAATTCAATATGGCAATCAAAAGCCGTCCTCCACTTCGTTGGCATGACGGGGCTTGAAACCCAGTATTTTTGGTCAACCACTAGCAGTTAAGGGCAGACGGGGTATGCCCTCTGCCCTTTGCCTTCTAATCCCCTAAGACTCTCCACAACAGCGATCAATCCCTAAACTATCTAAAACTAAATCACTGACCGCATTAGCAATAGCGAACTCCCCATAGAAACTCTGACTAAAATCAAAAGATTGCATCTCAGTAACAATCGCAATCACCAATGATCCTAAATCATTTTCCCCTTCTAACCGTTGACGGACAAAAATCGTTGCAGCCCGTTCAGCAATCTTTTTATTGATAATTTCGGGAATAAACTCTCGGTCTAACCACTCATTTAACCCTTCTTTTAACCACTCTTTTTCTTGTTGAGGATTTTCAAGGGGAGGGAGGACAATTGCAGGAATGGGTTTAGCCATAGCTTCCAATGGACTCAGATTCGCGTGTACTTGACTTATAGATAACTTAACACAAGACCCCAAAATCGAAACATTTCTCACTTCTTACCTCTCCCCCATCCTCCCCTATCTCCCCTATCTCCCCTATCTCCCCTATCCTCCCCATCTCCCAACTCCCATCCCCAACCACTCCCTTGCCGCTTAACACCTTGCCGCTTAACACAATGTAACTCAGTGTATCCGGCAAAGGAGAGTAAATAAAGCAAGACATATATAATAAAGTAAAGGGTGTTCTAAACTACCAAGTAAATCAGCTAGTGGCAAGTTGCATTGACCGAAGGGATCAAGGGAAAAACAAAACAAAGGGGAGTTTTGTTCAGAAGACACAGTAGTCGAAAACCACAATGATCGATCCCACCCCACGCTAACCCAAAATTTTTTATTTAACCCAACTTTTCAGCCTAACCCGATATGACCGCCCATATAAGCATCAACAAACAACTGGAAACCTTACTGCAAAACGAAGCAAGAGAAGCCATTCACACCCCTGGCTGTATCCAGCCTTACGGCGTGTTATTAGTTCTGCAAGAAAAGAGCTTAGACATCTTGCAAGCCAGTGAAAATACGCAAAAAATTTTGGGGGTAGCTGCCCAAGACTTGGTTAACCGCCATCTTAATTGTCTCTTTGATGCGGCTCAAATTGAAAAACTGCAAAACCTACTCAAAGCCAAAGAATTAAAACCCCTCAATCCCGTTAAACTAATTCTCAACCAACCAGAGAATCCTATTCCTTTTGATGGGATTGTGCATCGCAGTAATCAAAGTGTAATCCTCGAACTCGAACCCACCTCCGAGGAATCCGTTCCCTTTTTAAACTTTTATCATCTCGTCCGAGAAGCCGTTTTAAAACTCCATCAAACCGAGTCTCTGCCGGAATTAGCGGAAGTGGCTGCCCAAGAAGTTCGACGGATTACAGAACTGGATCGGGTGATGATCTATCAATTTGATAGTGCTGGCAACGGCATTGTTATTGCCGAAGACAAGGTGGACTCCCTAGACTCGTTACGGGGATTAAACTACCCTGCCTCGGATATCCCTCCTGCGGCCAAAGAATTGTTTGCCAAAAATCCGCTCCGGTTAATTCCCGATATTAATTATCAACCCGCCCGATTATACCCGCAAATTTGCCCCGCCACCGATCAACCCTTAGATTTAGGTTATGCGGTGTTAAGAAGTCCCTCGGCTTGTCATCGCCAATATTTACGCAATATGGGGGTGCGTGGTTCTTTGACCATTCCGTTAACGAAAGAAGGGCAATTGTGGGGATTGATCGCGGCCCACCACCATTCTGGGCCGAAATATTTTTCCTATGAAAGTCGGGCGGCCTGTGAATTTCTCGGCCAAGCCATTTCTGCTGAGTTAACGGGGAAGGCGACGTATGAGGATTATGACTATCAGTTAGAGTTAAAGTCCATTCAAACCCACTTATTACAGGGGATGTCGGAGACAGAGGATTTTATTCAGGGATTGGCCAAGCAAGAACGGGATTTATGTGATCTGGTGTCAGCGCGAGGGGCAGTTCTGTATTTGAATCATGAGATTATTCCCGTGGGAGAGACTCCTGCTATTGCAGAAATTGAAGAAATTATTCAGTGGTTAAAACAAGGGCAGTTCCAAGATAAGGTCTTTTCTACTACACAGTTGAGTCATTATTTGCCCAGTGCTAAGTCTTATAAAGAGACGGCCAGTGGGTTACTGGCGGTGGCCATTTCGGAAACCCAGCAAAAGTATATTCTCTGGTTTCGCCCAGAAGTGATTCAAACGGTAAATTGGGCAGGGAATCCCCAAGAAGGGATCGATGTGGACGAGGAGGGGCAAGTGCAGATGTCTCCCCGGACTTCCTTTGAGTTGTGGAAAGAAACAGTCCAACATACGGCTTTGCCGTGGAAATCCTACGAAATTCAGGCGGCCTTTGATCTGCGCAAGTCGATTATTAATATTGTCATGCGCAAGGCCGATGAGTTGGCGAAGTTGAATAATGAGTTAAATGAGGCCCTGTCATCGCTGAAACGGATGCAGACTCAATTGATCCAAAGTGAAAAGATGTCCAGTTTGGGCCAGATGGTGGCCGGGGTGGCCCATGAGATTAATAATCCGGTGAATTTTATTTATGGGAATTTAGTCCATGCGGATCGTTATACCCAGGATATGTTGAAGCTGATGGAGTTATATCAGCAACATCATCCCCAGACGAAACCGGAAATTGTGGAATTGGCGGAGGAGATGGATTTGGAGTTTGTAATGGAGGATTTACCGAAACTCCTCAACTCTATGCAGGTTGGGGCCGATCGCATTCGGGGAATTGTCCAGTCTCTACGGAATTTCTCCCGCACCGATGAAGCGGAACAAAAGGCGGTGAGTCTTGAGCAAGGGTTGGAGAGTACCTTGTTGATTTTGAGTAATCGTCTCAAGGAACACGCGGATGAACCGGGGATTGCGGTGGTGAAGGATTATGGGGATTTGCCGTTGGTGGAATGTTATCCCAGTCAGTTGAATCAGGTGTTTATGAATTTGCTGGCGAATGCGTTGGATGCGTTGGAGGAGCGCGATCGCCAGCGATCGCGCCAAGAGATTCTCGCTCATCCCGGCCAGATTACCATTCGCACGGCGGTGGTGAATGAGGCGGTAGAAATTGCGATCGCTGACAATGGCCCCGGTATCCCTCCCCAAGTCCAAGAGAAAATCTTTGATCCCTTCTTTACCACCAAACCCGTCGGGAAAGGCACAGGAATGGGGTTAGCCATTAGTTATCAAATCGTTACTGAAAAACATCACGGTGAACTGATCTGTACCTCTCAACCTGGACAAGGAACAGAATTCATTGTCACCATTCCCCTGAACCGTTAGCCCCCAACTCCTCCAAAACCCGCTCACCTCGCTCAATTGGCTGGCTTTGGCAATCACCCAATTGGGTGAGGTAAGGCTATTGCAATTTACTTACACTGAAATTAATCGCCTAGAGTTGTAGAGTTAATCCCCCATTGTAGCGTAAAATGAGTTCGGACATCTACCCATCTAATCCCCTTTATTTTCAGAAAACCTACGTCATCATGAAAGAAGGGGCTAGGGAAGATAAGACAACAGGGTGAGGGGAGGCACAAATTCTTTTATCCCAGTCCAACTTTCATTATGATCTAACTATAAGTAAATTCATAACGACTTCAGGTTAAGAACGTCAAGTCAAGTCGATAACCTACTAGAGGTTAACCCCCAGAATCTATTGATTGATCGAATCCCGGCCTTCTCGAAATGATCCCCCATTCTCCCAAAGAATGCTTGAAACTCCCTTAAATCCTTTCTGATCTTGGTCTCACCACGCTTGGATATAGATGAAATCACGTTAGGGATGGCCCCCTAGAGAAGAAGACTCTCGCATTACTGACACAAGGAGTGAAACAGACCCATGGCGACTGCAAAATTAGAAACAGCCAAGAATCAATCTTCCAGCCAATCTGCGGATATGGTGCGGACTTATTTACGGGAAATCGGTCGAGTTCCCCTGTTGTCCCACGAACAAGAAATTGTGTACGGGAAACAAGTGCAAAGCATGATGGCCTTGTTAGAGGTTCGGGACACCCTGCAAGAAGAATTAGGCCGCACCCCCAGTGAGCAAGAATGGGCCGAAAAAGCGGAATTGTCCCCCAAAGAACTAAAAACCCGACTGCGGGAAGGGGAAAAAGCCAAGAAAAAAATGATCGAGGCCAATTTACGTCTCGTGGTGGCCATTGCCAAGAAATATCAGAAGCGTAATATGGAGTTTCTTGATCTGATTCAAGAAGGGACATTAGGATTAGAACGAGGCGTAGAGAAATTTGACCCTATGAAAGGGTATAAGTTTTCCACTTATGCGTATTGGTGGATTCGTCAGGCCATTACCCGCGCGATCGCGCAACAGGCCCGGGCCATCCGTCTCCCCATTCATATCACCGAAAAACTCAACAAAATCAAAAAAACCCAACGGGAACTCTCCCAACAACTAGGCCGGACCGCAACCCCCAAAGAAATCGGCGAAGAATTAGACTTAGAACCCACCCAAATCCGGGATTTTTTAAGCATTTCCCGCCAACCCATCTCCCTAGATATGCGCGTCGGGGATAACCAAGACACCGAACTCTCGGATTTACTCGAAGATGAAGGCATTTCCCCGGATAACTTCATCACCCAAGAGTCCTTACGTCAGGACTTAAAAAACATGATGTCCGAATTAACCCCCCAACAACAAAAAGTTTTGGTCTTGCGGTATGGTTTAGAAGACGGGAAAACCCTCTCCTTAGCCAAAATCGGCAAACAGTTAAACATCAGTCGGGAACGAGTCCGTCAACTCGAACATCAAGCCTTATCCCACCTGCGGAAACGTCGAGGGAAAGTGAAAGAATATATTGCGAGTTAAAGCAACCAGGAATCATTAAACCTAGGGTTTAACCCCTGAGCATCGCCAACCGTACAAAATCCCCCTAAATTCCCCTGAAAAAGGGAAGCTAGGGGGATTGTTTCGCAGTTGGGGGGAAGTTACCTTAGTAACTTCCCCTCAAGGCCATTTTTGTTAAATATCTTTTTCAGAAAACTCTCGCGTGAGATGTTCAAAAGGCCCATCAATACAACTGATATCCTCAATTCCCGCATCGAGAGCCATATCTTTGACCATATCTTTCATCATTTGAATGCCTAACACCGTCGGCCCAATGGGGACACCGAGAGAATTATAGGTTTCTCGGAGTCCTTGTAACACTCGTTCATTGAGGACATCGTTATCACCGGCCACTAAAGCATAAGTGGCATAGCGGAGATAATAGTCCATATCCCGTAAACAAGCCGAATAACGGCGGGTGGTGTAGGCATTTCCCCCAGGACGAATTAATTCTGGGACTTCTTCAAATAACTTTTTCCCCGCTTCTTTGACAATGCTGGCCGCATTGGCAGAAATCATCGTCGCTACAGTGACACGGGTGGTCCCTGACTCAAAATAGCTCTTTAAACGGTCGATCGCATTGCGATCAAAATACCGTCCAGCGACATCATAATCTCGGATCAGCGTGGTAACAGCGTCTTTCATTAAACTGTTCTCCCAAATCTATTCAATATGCGAATTTTTATGCAAGCTCAAAAGATAGCCTTACTGGTCTATCATCCCATAACTCGGTTAGTCAGACATATCTAGTAACATCTTATTACACCATAGTTTGAGCAAAATACCCACCAGCCTCCCCTGATTCATCCCGGAGGGCAAAATTAAGGGACTTCTCAGGGGTATAGTATTACGGGGATACGTTGGAGTCTAGCCAATGCTGGAAAACCCCCACAATTCAAGGTTTATCTCACTGATTACTGATTGCTGATCACTGATCACTGATTACTGATTACTGATTACTGATTACAGCGATCGCCATTTTTGATACATTTCTTTACGTGCGCTTTTGTCTTCACCCAATCATGTCTAATTCTACCTCCTCTCCCCGCTCCGGTTATACCCTGCCTGTGTTTGCCTGTGCCTCAGCAGTGGCAGCATTGCGCTATCTCCACGAACAAAAACCCTTGGCCATGGTTTCCCTCAACCTCATTAAACCTCCGCAAACGGTGGAAATTGCCGTGGAACAAGTAGCCCCCCTACAAGAAAACACCGCTTTGGCCATTACGCGCAGTGATCCAGGAGATAATCTGGATTTAACCCATAATATGGCCGTCTGGGCCCAAGTCGAACGACGCATGACGGGGAAAGCGGAAATTATTTTACAGGGTGGAGAAGGTATCGGGAAACAGGAACAATGGGGGGGAGAAGCGGCCATCTATCGCTATGCGAAACAGGTGATGGAGGAGAATTTAAGGCAGTGGTTACACCCCGATGAGCAAATTACGGTGACAATTATTTTACCGGAGGGGCGGACATTAGCGGAACGGACTTCTAATGCCGCCTTTGGTGTGGTGGAGGGGTTATCTTTATTAGGGACTACCGGAATTAGTCAACCCTTATCAGTCCCGGAACAATTGGAGGAGTATCGGGAACAACTGGCGGAGAAAGCCGCCCAATTTGACATACTGGGGTATTGTGTGGGGGAAAATGGCCTACATTTAGCCCAACAAATGGGGATGAACCCAGAACAGTTGGTGAAAACGGCCAATTGGTTGGGGCCAATGTTGGTGGCCGCGGCAGAATTGGGGGTGAAGTCTCTCCTGTTGTTTGGCTATCATGGCAAACTGGTGAAGTTGGCCGGGGGGATTTTTCATACCCATCATCATTTGGCCGATGGGCGTTTGGAGATTTTGACAGCCCATTGTGTTAAGGTGGGCGTGGAACCGGAGATGGCGCAACAAGTTCTCTCCTCTCCGACGGCTGAGGCCGCTTTAACCCTCCTGCGCGAACAATCCCCCCATTGGGTGAAGCCTCTTTATACTTCCCTCGCCGACACTATTGATCAGCGCAGTCAGGCGTATATTCGCAAACATAGCGAACACGGAATCCAGATTGGTTCAGTGTTGTTTGACCGGAATCGTGACATTTTAGTGAAAAGCGCGATCGGTACAGCAATTTTTGAGCAAATGTGCTAATATGTTTTGAATAACTAATATTTATTTTTAAGTCTCTTTAAACTCACACTCATTCAGATCGTACCTTGAACTGTGTTAAAGGTTTATTGATTGCTAGTTCCCTGATGGGACATTCCCTTTAGGCGTTAAAACGGGTGAAAACCGGGACTACTCAACCCAAACCTCAACCTTAATCTCTAACCTTAATCTTTCAGACGGACAGAGAGAAAACTGAATGAATTGAAAACTGAATGAATTGAAACCTGAATGAATTGAAAACTGAATGAATTGAAAACTGAATGAATTAATCTTGTTAACTTACTCAGTTTTGCTTAATCCGGTCTGTTCACTTCTCTTAAAACCGTTTTCCTTGGCTGTCAGTTGAGCCAAAAATTTAATCCACAGATTGGCTTAAATTATTGGGACTTTCGGTCACTTTCCCATCAACCCATCACCCTCACTGAAACGAAACATAACCCCCGTAAACCTCTAACCTCTTAACTTCATGACTACCCCAACCGAACAACAATCCAACTCAGAACAAACCCAACCCTCAGACCCCCTAAAAGCGAGTATCAATCGCCAGATGATTGTCATTCTGGACTTTGGTTCTCAATATTCCGAACTCATTGCTCGTCGCATTCGAGAAACTCAAGTGTATTCGGAAGTTTTATCCTATCGAACCAGTCCCGAACACCTACGTCAACTCAACCCCAAAGGGATTATCCTCTCTGGGGGACCCAACTCCGTTTATGATGGTCATTCTCCCCAATGTGACCCCGAAATCTGGCAATTGGGAATCCCCGTCCTTGGGGTTTGTTACGGGATGCAATTAATGGTGCAACAATTAGGGGGAACAGTTGAACGGGCCAAACAAGCGGAATACGGGAAAGCCTCCCTGTATATTGATGACCCCACCGACCTTTTAACCAACGTTGAACATGGGTCAACCATGTGGATGAGTCATGGAGACTCTTGCACCCTGTTGCCTGACGGGTTTGAAGTGTTGGCTCATACGAATAATACACCTTGTGCGGCTATTGCCAATCACCAACGACAACTCTACGGTGTACAATTTCACCCCGAAGTCGTCCACTCCGTCGATGGGTTAGCCCTCATTCGCAACTTTGTCTATCACATCTGCAACTGTGAACCCACTTGGACCACAGAAGCCTTTGTAGAAGAAGCCATTCGGGAAATCCGCGCTAAAGTAGGGGATAAACGGATATTACTGGCCCTTTCTGGGGGGGTGGACTCCTCAACCTTGGCCTTTCTTCTCAACCAGGCCGTTGGGGATAACCTCACCTGTATGTTTATCGACCAAGGGTTCATGCGGAAAGGAGAACCGGAACGGTTGATGGAGATATTTAACGAACAATTTGGGATTCCGGTGGCCTATGTGAATGCGCGCGATCGCTTCTTAGCGCAACTGGAAGGAGTCCTTGATCCCGAAGAAAAACGTCGTCGCATCGGTCACGAATTCATCCAAGTCTTTGAAGAAGAATCTCACCGTCTCGGGCCCTTCGACTACCTCGCCCAAGGGACATTATACCCCGACGTAATCGAATCCGCCGACACCAACGTTGATCCCCAAACCGGGGAACGAGTCGCCGTGAAAATCAAAAGCCACCACAACGTCGGCGGCCTCCCCAAAAACCTACGTTTTAAACTGGTTGAACCCCTGCGGAAACTCTTTAAAGACGAAGTACGCAAAGTGGCCCGTTCCATTGGTTTACCCGAAGAAATCGTCCGTCGTCATCCCTTCCCCGGCCCCGGTTTAGCCATCCGCATCACCGGAGAAGTCACCGCCGAACGGTTAAACATTTTACGAGATGCTGATTTTGTCGTGCGGGATGAAATCCAGAAGCGAGGAATGTACCATGATTTCTGGCAAGCCTTTGCGGTTTTATTACCCATTCACAGCGTCGGAGTCATGGGAGATCAACGCACCTATGCTCATCCCGTCGTCTTACGCTTTGTTTCCAGTGAAGATGGCATGACCGCCGACTGGTCCCGCACCTCCTATGAGTTGTTAGAAACCATTTCTAACCGCATTGTCAATGAAGTCAAAGGGGTAAACCGGGTTGTGTATGACATCACCTCTAAACCCCCTGGAACGATTGAATGGGAGTAAATTGGGATAATGGATAATTAATTTGTTCTTGGTTCTTTGTTCTTGGTTCTTTGTCCTCCTCTCCTCGTCTGCCAATTTCTGGTATCCATTCCACATCTTGAGCATTTTGGGGAAAGTGATCATCATGAATTTCTACCGTAATTCCGGTTGCTCGGAGAGTTTCTAAAATTGGGTGTTTTCCCAAACAACGATCAATGAAAAATGTTACCGTTGAAGACGCTGATGTCATGCTGCGGCAATGGGACGAGTTTCACAACGGATGGCCTCTGTCACCTCCTCAACCCGGCATTCATAGTCTTGGGCGATTTGTTCCGGGGAGTCTCCTGCATGAAACCGTTCCGCAATGATATCAGCCGCAATCCCTGTTCCGGCGATCGTTAAGCGACCAAAAGCAATCCGAGAGTCAATCACCACCAGTCGAGGGCTATCATGGTCATAAGTGCGAGTAAAAGGATAAAGTTTAATCGCCAAACCACTATCATCTGGTTCTATACGCTCTAGATGACTCTTCAAAGAATCTCTTAGCAGTGTTTTTTTCTGTTGTGAGGCATTAATTAAAGCACCATAACGCTCAATAAAGAGATCAACTCCATCCGTTTGAAATTCTTGATGCGCTAAAGGATGAGGGATGTGGAGTTGCTCATTAATATAATCCAAGGCCATTCTAACTTTTTGCAGATCGATGTTACGTTGTCGAATCGCTCTGAGGACATGAAGCTCGATTAAATTGGTAAAGGTAAGACGAAGGGGGTCTCTTGTTTTGCTCTCAATGAGGGGATAAAAGCGTTTCTTGCCATCCGTAACACGATAACGATATCCGACCGTCCAAGAACGAATCGTGGATTCGGGGATATTCAGATAACGAGCAGCATCCCCAGCAGAATAAGTGGGAATGTCTCTGGGGTCTGTACCGCCGTAAATATCCATAATCGCGCTCTATCTGAACCTTGACCTAATATAGCACTTTTTCCACGAGCCAAGTTTTCCACGAGCCAAGGACACCAGAGGGCGATCTGTTCCCCCAGAGAACTTAACCCGTTTTCCGTAAACCCTAGGATAGTTCCTAGAGCGACACAAAAACGCAACAAGAATGCCTCAGAATTGCCTACAGTAGAGGTAAATACCATCTTACTGGAGTTCTTCTATCATGTCTCGCTTTTCCCTTCTCTTGTCCTTGGGGGTTTCCCTGCTGGTTGTAACCGGGTGTGGGAATTCTACCCCAGACAACAACACTACAACCCCCCAAGAAACCAATACCCCCCAAGAAACTCCCTCCTCTCCCACCTCCCAAGGGAATAATAACTCCCCCTCTGAACCCCAACCCGAAAACCGGGTTAAAGTGTATTTTCCCAAGATGCCT
The DNA here is from genome assembly GCF_028330525.1 of Spirulina sp. CS-785/01. GTDB lineage: Bacteria > Cyanobacteriota > Cyanobacteriia > Cyanobacteriales > Spirulinaceae > JAQMSD01. Next base: position 3,367 of record NZ_JAQMSD010000268.1, on the reverse strand, counting down.
GAAAGTCAGGAAAATTTTAACTATGTTGAACCTGTTTGGAGACGGACCGATAGTTTAGGGGTGGCTCAATTTGCTATTGCTCAACTGATCGCTGGCCCGCGAGACAGTGAACAAGAAAAAGGGTTAAGAGGCCCGATTACCCTGCGGGGAGAGTCTAATTGTGGGGAAGATTTCCAGATTTCGATTAATAATAACGTAGCGAAACTACAATTTTGCCGGACGGTGGTTTCGGCAGGCATTGGGGATGATGCGAGGATTAAAAGTGCTATTACAGAAACGCTGAAACAGTTTTCTACGGTGGAAGATGTGGTGATTTTAACTCCCCAAGGGAATTGTTTTGGGGATATGAGTGGTCGGAATCTCTGTTTAGATAAAATCAAAGCAACGCGCAGACTGTCCACGGAGTCCCAATTAAGGTTAACGGGGATTGGTAATATTGATGTGGGGATGACTATTGCTGAAGCGGCCCAAGTGACGGGACATCGGTTTACTCAGGTTGCGAGTGGGGGTGAGGAATATGGGTGTCTTTACTACCAAGTGAACGAGGGACCTGATGGGGTGTCTTTTATGGTGACAGAGGGGAAAATTGCTCGCATTGAGGTGGATAACCCGAAAATTACGACATTAAGTGGGGTTAAAGTGGGGGATACAGAGGAGAAAATTCGTTCGCTCTATGGGGATAAAATTAAGGCAGAACCTCACGAATATCAACCGGATGGCAAATACCTCATTTATGTCCCCGATGCTGCCTCTAATGAAGATTATCGGGTGATTTTTGAAACCAATGACCAAGGAGAGGTGACGACGATGAGAAGTGGCAAGTTACCGGAGGTGGGGTATGTGGAGGGATGTGTTTAGGAGGAATTGGGCGGTGATTTTTGTTATCTTCAAGGAATCACCTAGGGGAAAGAACGATGGTAGAAGCGAGTTTAAAAGCAGGGAAGACGGCATTTAAACAGGGAGACTATGAAGGTGCGATCGCGCATTTTCAAGCTGTATTAGACACGGAACTCGACCCCGTAAGGGTGCAAAATGCCTATAAGGGGCTAGTGGCGGCCTATGGGAGAATGGGACAATGGGAACAGGCCATCGCTCTCTGTCAACAACTCAACCAAACCCCCGACGAGTACCCTTGGGCCGCCAAAACCCTCCAAGACTTAACCCGACGCTCTCAACAAGTACAGTCGGAAACTGACACTTTTACCCCCACAGACTCCCCACCCTCTCCCGAAAATCCCCCCCCCGAACAACGCCCCCTCCCTGCACCTGCTCAACAACCTGTCCCAGGGAGTCCCTCGGTGTTTCTCTCCGGTCGTGCTTGGCGAAATGCCGAACGGGCCCAACGCTGGAAAACCATGCGAAAACCGAAAGCATGGCGGTTTTGGCTACGACAAGCGATAACGGTTTTTGTTTTTTATTGGGTCATTAAAGAGAGTTTAATGGTCTCTTTTGATGTTCTCAACCGGATTATTATTTATACTCCCTTCATCCCCTTTCCCCCTATCCCAATCCTTGACCAAGATATCACCCAAACGGTCATGGGTTTAATGATTTTAGCTGCTTGTTTATCCCCTTGGTTTTTTGCCTGGATATTACGAGCGTTTTATAAATGCGAACCCTACAAATTTACGGAATTATCCCGCCAATTTCCCGAAACGGCCCAAGTGCTTCGACGCTTCAGTAAACAAAATAACCTCCCCCTCCCCACCCTGCAAAAACTCTCTATTGGGGCCCCGGCCATTTTTGCCTATGGGAACTTACCGCGCAATGCCTGTATTGTGGTGAGTGAGGCAATTCTCGAACAACTCTCAGATGAGGAACTGGCCACCCTATTCGCTGCACATTTTGGGCAAATTGTCAAGCGAGATTTTATTTTAATGTCCGGGGCAATGGCCTTTCTGCAACTTCCCTATCTTCTCTATTGGCAACTGTCCCATTACGGGGAACAATGGGCTGATGGCCTCCCTCGCAAGTTTCCCAACTGGTGTAAAGTGGGGATTAGGGGGATGAGTGGGACTTTGGCGACCTTATTTTATGGCTATTATTGGCTGTGGCGAGTCCCCCTCTTGTATTTTTCTCGGTATCGGCAGTATTATAGCGATCGCATCGCCGCCGAATTCACAGGCAACCCCAACGCCCTCACCCGTGCGTTACTGAAAATGACCGTAGGCATGGCCCGACATATCGAACAACGGGAACAAACCATCTGGGTCTTAGAAAGTTGTGATATTTTAATGCCTGTGGGTCATCGACAAGCCCTGAGTTTAGGCAGTTTACCCGACACCACCCCCTTTTCCCAAGTCCTCAAATGGGAATGTACCAACCCCTACCGTCAATGGTTGGCCGTAATGAACCCCCATCCCTTAATCGGCGATCGCATTTATCTCCTCAACCGTTACGCCAACTTCTGGCAACTCTCCCCCGAAATTGACCTCCCCCCCGTCATTCCCCCTCCCCAAACCTGGAAAGAACGACTCATTAAACTCAAAAACAGTTATACGGCCCTGCCTATCCTACAAAGTGCCGTCTTATCCGGTTTATTCTTCGGCATTGCCTCCCGTCTTATCTTATTTCTCCTCGGACTGGCCAGCGAAATCATCAGTCGAACCGTCTGGTCCCCTGTCTGGCGGTTTATTTGGTTTTATAATGCCAGTCTTTTCCTCGATGCCTGCATTTTAGCCGCCTTTAGCCTCAGTATTATTATTTGGATTAACGGTTACTTCCCCGACATTCGCATCTATCCCTCCCGGAAAAACCCCCGCTTAGAAGACCTCCTCGCCAACCCGAAAGCCGTCCCTCCTCGCAGTGTGGGGATCAGTCTCACGGGGAAATTAATCGGACGACAGGGGTTAAGTAATTGGTCAGCCCAGGATTTAATGTTAAAAACCTCTACGGGGACGATCAAATTACACTTTTTCTCCAAACTGGGTCCCTTGGGCAATCTATTCCCCCGGCCTCCCCGTCCAGAAACCTTTATTAATCAAGAGGTGACAATTACGGGATGGTTTCGTCGGGGGGGAATTCCTTGGATTGATGTGGACATTATTCGCACTCAGAATAAGCAAGGGACTCGCAGTGGTTATCCGGTTTGGGTGACAATTTTGGCGATTGTGGCAGCCATGTGGAGTGTGTATATTATTAGTCAGGCTTGATAGATTAATCATGGTAAAATATGCCTTGGGTTAAAATAAAACAGGTTGATAGGGTAGTTGATAGGTGTAGGGTCGGCAATGCCAGCCCTGTCAAGGTGGGTAACGAGATATGGCGGTTTGGAGTCGCCCTCACCCCCCAACCCCCTCTCCCAACCTTGGGAGAGGGGGAGAAAATGTCTCTCACAAGTGTCTGAAACAACGGTGTCTCGTTCTAC
>NZ_JAQMSD010000267.1 GCF_028330525.1 Spirulina sp. CS-785/01 | reverse complement strand
GATTAACCCATTCACTCAAAATATCCGCCGTAACGCACCACTTTACTCAAAAAATGAATGGGGTTTTGGTGCGTTACGCAGGAAATAATATTAACTGGATTTTGCCCTAAGTTGATCCCCTGCTAACGCACCCTACAAGCTAACCCTATAAGCTCCCAAAATGAGTTACAGAATCGCGCTTCCTCCATCCCCCAAGCGCGGTCTTTTTTTTTTCGCGATCGTTCCCTTAACTTTAAGGAGCGATCGCAAATTCAATTAAAATTGATGCAGAATACAATTCCCGCCGACTCATGTCCGATATATTCCTTGAGCCATGACTATTGAAAATAATACCATCAACGATTCAGAATCAATCCAGATAGTAGGGTGCGTTAGGCGGCAAGACAATTTAAGATTAATCCATTCACTCAAACTATCCGCCGTAACGCACCCACCTACTTCAAAAATTAATGGGTTTCGGTGCGTTACGCAGGAAACATAATTGACTGGGTTTTGAGCTAAGTTGATGGCCTGCTAACGCACCCTACGAATTGCTACGAATTGCTACTGAAAAGATGAGCATTGTTTTGGTCACAGGAAGCGATAGCCTCCGGCTGTGCGAAGCGATCGCACTTCCCCTTCCCCCAAGTTGTGTTCACGAAGTGTTCCGTGGAGAATGGCTTTTTCATTGTTCATTGAAAAGAGCCATAGGATTCTGCCATGCTGGCGCGATAGCCTCCGGCTGTGCGAAGCAATCGCGTTTTTGGTAAAATAACGGGAGAAATGCGTTCACGAAGTGTCTCAGAGCCACTACCCTAGCTCGTTTAGAAACAGAACAAAGTTGAATGGGGTGTCGGTGCGTTACGCAGGAAATAACATTAACTGGATTTTGCTCTAAGTTAATCTCCTGCTAACGCACTAAATGAGATAGTAGGGTGCGTTAGGCGGCAAGACAATTTAAGATTAATCCATTAACTCAAATGCTCCGCCGTAACGCACCCACCTACTATGTCATCCACAACAGAAACCCCAATGGGAAAAATTATTACAAGTTTAATTATTATTAACCGTGCAGATCAGTCGGCAGCAACACGAGGATTTATTCAAACCGAAGATATTCGGAGTATTACCCTAGATAATGTGCTGGTGGATACGGGGGCAACTACCCTTTGTTTGCCATCCGAGGTGATTGAACAACTGGGATTAGAATTACTCAAAGAAGTAGAGGTAGCAACAGCAACAGGTTTGAGTAAAGCGAGAATCTTTCAAGATGCGAAGATTTCTATATTGGGAAGAGAAGGCACTTATGAGTGTTTAGAACTCCCTGGGGGGAGCAATGCCTTATTAGGAGTAATTCCGATGGAAGGATTAGGAATTGAACCGGATTTAAAACATCAAAAATTGAAGGTTTTACCTGAACAATCTCAAGATACTTATTTAACCATTTTGTAACCCAATAAGGTGCGATCGCCAAAAGCATACCGGGTGAGCGCACCTAACGCACCACTTTACTCAAAAAATGAATGGGTCGCCTAGTTAATTTATTCTACCCTCCCCCCCATCAGAACAAAGATACTCCCCCACAGGCCAGAGCCATTTCGCTAAATTTGCCAAAATGATCGGTAATTGCCGCAAAATGTAACGAAATGCAACCTATAATGACTATGAGAAGAATCGTAAACATATTTTAAGAACTTAGGATTTCTCAATGCGAGTTGCGATCGCCGGAGCAGGATTAGCGGGTCTAGCCTGTGCTAAATACTTAACTGATGCGGGACATACCCCCATTGTCCTAGAGCGTCAAAACGTCTTAGGGGGGAAAGTTGCCGCGTGGCAAGACGAAGACGGAGACTGGTACGAAACCGGACTGCATATCTTTTTTGGGGCCTATCCCAATATGTTGCAGTTGTTCAGGGAATTGGGCATTGAAGATCGCTTACAATGGAAAGAGCATACCATGATCTTCAATCGCCCCGAAAAACCCGGCACTTACTCCCGGTTTAATTTTCCCAATCTCCCCGCACCATGGAATGGCGTTATCGCCATCTTGCGGAATAACGATATGCTCACCTGGCCAGAAAAAATCCGCTTTGGGTTGGGACTCATTCCCGCTATGATTCGCGGCCAGTCCTACGTGGAAAAAATGGATCAATACACTTGGTCCGAGTGGATGCAAAAACAAAACATCCCCCCACGGGTAGAAAATGAAGTCTTTATCGCCATGTCCAAGGCATTGAACTTCATTAACCCCAACGAAATTTCGGCCACCATTCTCCTCACCGCCTTAAATCGGTTCTTACAAGAGAAATACGGCTCAAAAATGGCCTTCCTCGATGGTTCGCCCACCGAACGTCTCTGTCAGCCCATTGTGGACTATGTAACCGAACGGGGGGGAGAAGTGCGGCTAAATGCCCCTCTCAAGCGCATTAACCTCGATGAAGACGGTAAGGTGACAGGATTGGTCATTCGGGGCATTAATGGCGCAGAGGAGGAAGTCATCGAAGCCGATGCCTATGTGTCTGCCCTGCCTGTTGATCCCCTGAAACTCTTACTACCTGAACCATGGCGGGAAATAGACTATTTTAAACAACTAGAGGGCCTAGAAGGCGTTCCAGTCATTAACCTCCACCTCTGGTTTGATCGGAAACTCACCGACATTGATCACTTACTCTTTTCCCGGTCCCCTCTGTTGAGTGTGTACGCGGATATGAGTAACACTTGTCGGGGGTATGAAAATAGCGATCGCTCCATGTTGGAATTAGTCTTAGCCCCCGCCAAAGACTGGATCAGCAAATCCGACGAGGCCATTATCGAAGCCACCCTCGAAGAACTCAAGCAACTTTTCCCCCAACATTTTACGGGAGACAATGCCGCCGAGTTGCTCAAATATCATGTCGTGAAAACCCCTCGCTCCGTCTATAAAGCCACCCCAGGCCGCCAAGCCTGTCGGCCCAACCAAGTCACCCCCATCTCAAATTTCTTTCTTGCAGGGGATTACACCATGCAACAATATTTGGGGAGTATGGAGGGGGCCGTATTGTCCGGGAAACTCACCGCCAATGCCATTGCGGAACGAGCTTCCCAACTCACCCCCATCACTTCCCCTCTTGTCGGGAGTGCCTAAACCGCCTATCTTTGTTCCCATCTGCCAAAAAAAATTTCAACTTTCATTGGCAGTGGGGACAGCCAGTGGGACAATTCTATTGTTTCTCACTGAATGGGGACTTTTCCCAGATTTCCCCCCCTTGGACACCTTTAGTCTGCGATGAATGCTGCAATTGCCTAAACCTCAACAACGGACTAAAACTTTGGCCTCTGTTGACGAGGCTTACGAATATTGTCGCCAAATCACGGCGCATTATTCCAAAACGTTTTATCTCGGTACACTCTTGATGCCCCCCGCCAAACGGCAAGCCATCTGGGCAATCTATGAGTGGTGTCGGCGCACCGATGAATTAGTAGATGGTCCCAAAGCCCGCTATACGACTCCAGAAACCCTTGATCAATGGGAAAACCATCTAGAGTCCGTTTTTGCGGGACATCCCCAAGAAGACCCGGATGTCGCCCTTCTAGACACCATTAAAAAATTCCCGGTAGATATTCAACCCTTCCGGGATATGATTGCGGGGCAACGGATGGACTTGTACCGCAGTCGTTACGAAACCTTTGACCAGTTAGAGCTTTACTGTTACCGGGTGGCCGGGACGGTGGGGTTAATGACCAGTCCAGTGTTGGGGTTTGAACGGGTGGCGACGGCCCCTTGGTCCCAGGAGGATGAGGAGGATGCTTTAGAAAAAGCCATTGCTCTTGGCATTGCCAACCAACTCACCAATATTCTCCGGGATGTGGGGGAAGATGCCCAACGGGGGCGAATTTATTTACCGTTAGAAGATTTAGACCGCTTTAATTATACGGAGAAGGATTTATTTAACGGGGTAATTGATCACCGTTGGCGGAATGTGATGCGCTTTGAGATTAAACGGGCCCGGTACTTCTACCACGAAGCGGCCAAAGGCATTCGAGCGTTAAACCCTGATGCCCGTTGGCCGGTTTGGTCGGCGTTAATGCTTTATCAAGGCATTCTCGATGTGATTGAGCGTAATAACTATGATGTCTTTAATAAACGGGCGTTTGTGCCGAAGTGGGAGAAGATGACTTATTTGCCTGTGGCTTGGCTGCGATCGCAAATTATGTGATTTAATTATGTGATTTTGGTAATGGGTGATCACCCATTACCCATTCCCCTCTTTCTTGAACTCTCCTCGACGGCGTTCTAACTCTGCTTGCTCCTCGGCCATCGTCTTTTCAAACTGCTCTCGACGGGTTTCTAACTCTAGAGTCTTCATACTCATCTCTTGACTTTTCAGGGTGAGTTCTTGCCGCCATTTTTCAATTTTTTCCGCCTCCTCCTTGAGCCAAGATTCCATCTTTTCTGGAGAATTGGCTAACTGCTCGACTAGCGTTAACACCCATTCGGTGGCCTCCTCTAAGCGGAGGACATTGCGGCCATCATCTAAATCCACTAACACTAACACCCCCGTATTGGGGATAGCTAAGGGAACATTGGGGATGGTGTCCAAGGACACGGTAATTGCTTGGGAATCTGCAATCACCCAATTTTTCTCGACCGTTTGCTTGGCGAGTAACTGTAATGTGATTTCGTCAGACTGGGAAGTTTTTTGAACTTGTGCGAGGTGTAACATCGCCAGGAGTCAGGTTTAGGCTATGAGAGTAATTAAGAGGCGGGTAGATGCAAACCAAGAGAGCTTATTGTAGACGCACCAGGCGATCGCGCAGAATATCGGCTTGGGTTTGGGCTTCCGCTAAGGAATCCCTGGCTCCCTGAACAATCGCATCCGGGGCTTTATTCACAAAGTTAGGATTCTGTAATCGTCCTTCAAGAGATTTTACTTCTCCCTCAACTTTACTTAACTTTTTCTCTAGCTTCGCACAAAGTGCTTCAAGATCAACCAATCCTTGGAGGGGAATTAACACCTGAACCGTGCCAACGACTCCCGCAAAGGCTTGTTTGGCTTTTTCTTGAACAGTGGCATCGGCCTCTAAATTTTGTACCACAGTGACGGTTTCCCCTTTGGCTAAGTCGGCAATATAGGCTTGACCCGCTTCTAAAATTTGTCGTTCTTGGGGATCATTACTTTGGAGGATAATCGGCACTTGGGTCCCCGGTTTAATGTCTGCTTCTGCTCGTAGGTTGCGCACAGTGCGAATTGTGCCAATTAATAGCTCAAAATTCCGTTCGAGTTGGGAAGACACCAAAGTATTAGGTTTTGCGGGAGGAGAGGAGGGAGTAGGAGAGGAGGGAGCAGGGGAGAAAGACCCAGAGGGCATTTTTTCCTCCACAGAGGATTGAAACTCCTGCCAAAGGGTGCGAACTCGTCCAAGGACTTCCGTGCGGGTCTGAGAGCGCAGCAGGTAGCGCAGGGTGAACCAGACCACGTAGGCAAAACCGACAATTTTAAACAGGGGTTCAAGGAGGGGCAAACTATTCATTGCTCCCATTAAGGAGGTAAGGACTTTTACCCCGACCAACACCACCAGTGCTGTCCCCACCCAGAGGAAAGGTTGTTTATTATTGCCCACAAAGGTACTCACTTCACTGGGGAGATCAGCGAGGAATTGTAACACGGGGTTGTCGTAATGGCTCGTTGGCGGGCTAGGTGTTGGGGGTTGCGGGTCCGCTTGGGGTTGGGGGGTTGCGGGGGTGGAGTCCACCACCAGAATTTCATCCACTTGGGGATAGGGTTGTAGGGCCAAAGAGACATCGGTTTGTTGGCTGAGATTGTGCCAGATTTCCTCGGTAATATGGGGCATGAAGGGGTGGAGGAGTTTTAAAATGCCGTCGAGGACGTAGGCGAGGGTTTGTTGGGCCACCGGGTTTTCCCCTTCTCGTAAGCGGGGTTTGACCAGTTCAATGTACCAGTCGCAGAAGTCGCCCCAGATGAACTCATACAAGCCTTTGGCGGCTTCTCCGAGACCGTATTCGTCGATATTCTGGCGGGTGTCTTGGACGGTTTGATAGAAGCGGGAGAGAATCCAGCGATCGCACAATTCTAATTTCCCTAAATCCGGTTTTCCTAGCTGTTGCGGGGATTTTCCGTCTAAATTCAACATCACAAACCGGGCCGCATTCCAGAGTTTATTGGCAAAATTCCGGGAGGCTTGGACGGACTCGGACTCGTCGGTGTTGCGATCGTACTGTAAGCTGATATCCTGCCCAGCCCCGGCCACTTCTTTAATCAGAGTATAACGCAGCGCGTCCGCCCCATATTTATTAATCAACAACAGGGGATCAATGCCATTACCTGCCGATTTCGACATTTTCTTGCCATTCTCATCCCGGACTAACCCGTGAATATAGACATCCTGAAAGGGCATTTGGCCTGTAAAATGTCCGGCCATCATGGTCATCCGTGCCACCCAGAAGAAAATAATGTCAAAGCCAGTAACAAGGGTGGTATTGGGATAATAAGTTTTTAAATCGTCAGTCTCCGTCGGCCAGCCTAACGTAGAAAACGGCCAGAGTCCCGACGAGAACCACGTATCCAACACATCCGGGTCTCGTTCTAACTTGACATTATCCCCAAATTGTGCTTTAGCTTTTTGTTCGGCTTCTGGTTCATTGCGAGCCACCACAAAGGGCGTATCATCGGTAATAATGCCCCCGGTTTCGCTGACCGCATACCAAGCGGGAATCTGGTGGCCCCACCATAACTGCCGAGAAATACACCAATCTTCCAAACGCACTAACCAATCCCGATAGACTTTTTTCCACCGTTCCGGCACAAAGCGGGGGGAATTCTCCCCGTCGAGGGAATTTAGGGCATTTTGGGAGAGGGGAGCAATTTTCACAAACCACTGGGTCGAGATCAGGGGTTCAATGGGGACCTTTCCGCGATCGCTATACGGCACTTTATGGCGATACTCCTCCACCTTGAGCAACACGCCCTCCATTTCCAACTGTTTCACCACATTTTTCCGGGCCTCAAAGCGATCTTGCCCCGCAAACTGCCCTGCATTCTCATTCAACGTCCCATCGGGATTCAAAATATTAATCATCGGCAACTGATGCCGTTGTCCCATCTCAAAATCATTGGGATCATGAGCCGGAGTCACCTTAACACACCCCGTCCCAAACGCCGGATCAACCAATTCATCGGCAATCACCGGAATTTCTCGCCCCACAATCGGCAACTTGAGGGTTTTGCCAATCAAATGCTGATAGCGGTCATCCTGGGGATTCACTGCCACCCCCGTATCCCCCAACATCGTCTCCGGACGAGTGGTGGCCACCTCAACCACCCCACTCCCATCGGTCAACGGATAGCAAAAATGCCACAAATACCCATCCACCTCAACGGGATCAACCTCCAAGTCCGACACCGCCGACTGAGAGGCCGGACACCAGTTGACCATGTATTTCCCTCGATAAATTAACCCTTCCTCATACAAGCGCACAAACGCCTCTAACACCGCATCCACTAGGGTATCGTCCATGGTGAAGCGTTCCCGCGACCAATCCGCAGAAAGCCCAATGCGCTTGAGTTGTCCGACAATTTTTCCCCCGGACTCCTCCCGCCATTGCCAGGCCCGTTGTAAAAATTCCTCCCGTCCTACATCTCGCCGAGATTTACCCTCGGCTCGTAATTGCTTTTCTAGAATTGTCTGTACGGCAATACTGGCATGATCTGTCCCCGGCAGACAGAGGGTATTGCGGCCTAACATCCGGTGATAGCGCACTAAGGTATCTAGTAAGGCAGTATTAAACGCATGACCCATGTGTAAGCTACCTGTCACATTCGGCGGCGGAATCACAATGGCGTAGGACTCTCCGGGGTGGTTGGGGTTGGCTTGAAAGGTATTTTGCTCTGCCCAAAATTTTTGCCATTTTTCCTCTGTCGAAAAAGGGTCATACTGGGTGGCTAAGGTGGGGGTGGTTGCAGTCATTCGTTGGGGCATCTGAAATTGCTACACATAAAATTTTGCCATAAAAGCAGGCAATCACCAGTAATCAGTCACCAGTCACCAGTAATCAGTAATCAGTAATCAGTAATCAGTACGCAGTCGGGAGTTTAACAAACAACGAACAAAAAACAACAAACCACCCAAAATAAAAAGGGCGTACAAACTGCACGCCCTTGCTTCCTCTGAAATTAATCAGACTTAAACCTCGTAAGGCTCTTTACCAGAGAACTTCACAGTCGCGGGTTCGGGGTTATTGCCGATATTGCGGTCAATTTTACCCACGTATTCCCGTCCTTCGTTGACGGTTTCAGGGAATACACCATCCGCCGGGTGCAGGTATTGGGTTTCCCCGTTAGGATAAATCCGGTAAATTTTATAATCTTCGATTTTGGGCTTGAATTTAGAGCGCAGTTGCGTCCCTAAAGCCAAACATTGCTCTTTGCGGGCTAAGTAAAGTAAGTTTTCACCTTCCCGCATGGTGGCAGCACCCCCAGTGGGCATTTCAAAGACTTGCTCTTTGGGGCTAGTCCAAGTGATCGCGTATTTTTCTTCGACTTCGGCTTTGGTGAGTAAGCCTCCGGTGCTTCCTCCAAAGAGGGGCGATTGTCCAGAAAGGGATTCTGTCATAGCTGATTAGTGTTAACGATTGTTTAGGGGAATGCTAGCACCCTCTGTCCAATTCTTTGCCTGTTTTGTCAAGAACTGTAACAGTTTGTTATTTGTTGTTGGTTGTTGGTTGTTTGTGAAAAAGGGAACAGGGAATCGGGAATCGGGAATCGGGAATCGGGAATAATATATTTTTGTTCTCCCCCATCTTCCCCATCTCCCCTTTGTGTCCTTTGTGTCTTTGTGGTTCAACCGTCAACTATCAACTCCCCCATCTCCCCATTCCCCCATCCCCCAATTACCCTATAATGGGAGACAGTGAACAAATGTTACGATTGCGTTAGCGTTCAACCAGTAGAACAGGAAAAACAAGTGTTTCATCTCGTTGGCTACGAATATTTTTTAGGGTTTTTAATTATTGCAGGAGCAGTCCCGGTACTGGCTCTTGCTGCGTCTAAACTGCTACGGCCTCGCACTGGGGGGCCCGAAAGACGCACCACTTATGAATCCGGTATGGAACCGATTGGCGGGGCGTGGATTCAGTTCAATATTCGTTACTATATGTTCGCCCTTGTCTTTGTGGTGTTTGACGTAGAAACCGTCTTCCTCTACCCTTGGGCGGTTGCGTTTAATCAATTAGGTTTATTAGCGTTTATAGAAGCCCTGATCTTCATTGCAATTCTCGTGGTTGCATTGGTGTACGCATGGCGGAAAGGAGCTTTAGAATGGTCATGAATCCCGAAAATACCCCTGATGCTGCTACTTTAGAGCAGCAACAAAAAGAAAAAATTCTTAATCCCGCTTCCCGCACTCAAGTGACGCAGGAACTCTCAGAAAATGTGGTTCTGACCACAGTTGATGATCTCTACAATTGGGCAAGATTATCCAGTCTTTGGCCGTTGATGTATGGGACGGCCTGCTGCTTTATTGAGTTTGCGGCGATGATTGGGTCTCGCTTTGACTTTGACCGTTTTGGTCTTGTGCCTCGGGCCAGTCCCCGTCAGGCGGATTTAATTATCACTTCTGGGACAATTACCATGAAGATGGCCCCGGCGGTGGTGCGATTGTATGAAGAAATGCCCGATCCCAAGTATGTGATTGCGATGGGAGCGTGTACGATTACGGGGGGGATGTTTAGTGTGGACTCTCCCAGTGCGATCCGGGGAGTTGATAAAATTATCCCGGTTGATGTGTACATTCCGGGTTGTCCGCCGCGGCCTGAAGCAATTATGGATGCGATCGTCAAATTACGGAAAAAGGTCGCTAATGATTCAATTCAGGAACGGGGTCAGAAGTTAGAGCAAACCCACCGCTATTACAGCACCACCCACAATATGAAGGTGGTTGAACCTCTCCTGACGGGTGAGTATATGCGGTCTGAGTCTCGTCAAGCTCCTCCCAAAGAGTTAGCGGAGGCTTGGGGAATGCCCATGTCACCTGCCCTTGAGGAGTCTAAGGAGGAAGTCAATCGTGGCTGAAGAAAACGAACAAAATCAGGAAGGACAGGAAGAACAACAGGATATCGTCCAAGCGGGGGAAACTTCGCAATGGCTAACAGAAAATGGGTTTGAGAATGAACCCTTAGAGGTGGATCATAAGGGGATTGAACTGATTAAGGTTGATCCTTCGGTGTTAGTCCCCATTGCCACGGCACTGTTTGCCTATGGGTTTAATTACCTGCAATGTCAGGGGGGTTATGATCTAGGGCCTGGGAAAGAGTTGGTGAGCTTTTATCATTTGATTAAGGTTGCTGATGATGTGACTGAACCGGAGGAAGTTCGCATTAAGGTCTTTTTACCCCGTGATAACCCGAAAGTCCCGAGTTTATATTGGATTTGGAAAGGGTCGGATTGGCAAGAACGAGAAACCTACGATATGTATGGGATTGAGTTCGAGGGTCATCCGAATCTGAAACGGTTGTTAATGCCCGAAGATTGGCGAGGGTGGCCGTTACGGAAAGATTATATTTCCCCTGATTTTTACGAAATCCAAGATGCTTATTAAGTGTCAGAGCATTGGTTAAAGTTAAGGAAACATTCCTGTCATGGGAATGTTTTTTCTTGGTTAGGCTTGGGTTTTGGCCCCGTCAATCCCCATAAACTTGTACACTGTAATTTGGTTTAGTCCGAGAGTGAGAGTACGCATGGCATCCATCCGCGAACTGCATAAACAACTTGTCCGCAAAGAGCGTTCAGCTGTTGAGATTACGACAGAGACGTTGGAACGGATTCAGAAGCTTGAGCCGCAATTACACAGTTTTCTGCATATTACGGCGGATTTAGCTATGGAACAGGCCAAGGCGGTTGATCAAAAAATAGCGGCCGGGGAGGAGATTGGCTTGTTGGCTGGGATTCCCATGGCTGTGAAAGATAATATGTGTATGCAGGGGATTCCGACGACTTGCGCTTCGCGGATTTTAGAGAATTTTGTGCCGCCCTACGAGTCCACGGTGACGGAACGACTGCGAGAGAGTGGGGCGGTGATTTTGGGGAAAACGAACCTCGATGAGTTCGCCATGGGGAGTTCTACGGAGAATTCGGGGTTTGGTCGGACTTGTAACCCTTGGGACTTGTCTCGTGTGTCTGGGGGGTCTTCTGGGGGGTCTGCGGTGGCGGTGGCCTCGGAAGAAGCTCCTTTGGCGTTGGGGTCGGATACGGGGGGGTCAATTCGTCAACCTGCGTCTTTATGTGGGGTGGTGGGGATGAAACCGACTTATGGGTTGGTGTCCCGGTTTGGGTTGGTGGCCTATGCGTCGTCGTTGGATCAGATTGGACCTTTTGCCCGGTCGGTGGAGGATGCGGCGATTTTGTTAGGCGCGATCGCAGGCTACGATCCCCGAGATGCCACCAGTTTAAAGGTCGAGATTCCCGATTATGCCAAATTATTGCGGCCAAACTTCCATCCGAAAGCCCGCTTACGGATTGGGGTGATTAAAGAAACCTTTGGCAGTGGGTTGGATGCCCAAGTGGAGGAAAAAGTCAAAACCGCCATTGAAGTCTTACAACAGTTAGGGGCCGAAATTCAGGTCATTTCCTGTCCCCGTTTTGGCTATGGATTACCCGCCTATTACATTATCGCCCCCTCCGAAGCCTCCGCGAACTTAGCCCGTTACGATGCCGTGAGATACGGGTTACGGGATGAGAAAGCCGAAAATTTAGTCGAGATGTACAAGAAAACCCGGGCCGAAGGGTTTGGGACGGAAGTGAAACGACGCATTATGTTAGGGACTTATGCCTTATCGGCGGGCTATTATGATGCTTATTATTTGAAAGCCCAAAAAGTGCGGACGTTGATTAAACAGGACTTTGATTCGGCGTTTGAAAAAGTGGATGTGTTGGTTTGTCCTACGTCTCCCACGACGGCGTTTAAAGCGGGGGAAAAGACAGATGATCCCTTACAGATGTATCTGTCCGACTTAATGACCATTCCGGTTAATTTGGCGGGACTGCCTGCGGTGAGTGTCCCTTGTGGGTTTGACCAAGATGGCTTACCTATTGGTTTACAGTTAATTGGGAAAGTGTTGCGGGAGGATTTATTATTGCAAGTTGCCCATGCTTACGAACAATCGACGGAGTGGCATTTTCAGAAACCGACTTTGAAACAGAAATAGGGAACGAAATCAGTCAAATGGCGGGTTCTGCCCAACCAGGTAATCAAAGTAACAATTTTAGTTGAATCGGTAGCTTAGTATTTCAAGAAAATTAAACTGTCAGCCTAAGCTACCGCAAGAATATGCAGCCTTCTCCCCAATCCCTAATTACCTCCTTACAAACGGTTTCTAAACGAGCCGCGATCGCAGTTTTTTGGATTGGGTGTATCGTCCTAGTAGGGTGGTTATTCGATATTGCCCTCCTCAAAAGTGTTTTACCCGGATTAGTCACCATGAAAGCCAACACCGCCCTAGGCTTTGTCTTAGGGGGGTTATCCCTGTGGGCGATTCATCAAAAACCCACCCGGAAAAATCGCTGGATTGCGCTCAGTTCGGCTATTTTAGTCTTGTTGGTGGGGTTACTCACTACACTGCAATACGGCTTTGATGTGGATTTTGGTATTGATCAATTACTCTTTAAAGAGTCTGTGGATGCCGTGGCCACTGCTTCCCCAGGTCGCATGGCCTTAAATACTGCCCTCGACTTCTTCATTTTAGGGTCTGCTCTCCTCTTATTGGCCATTCCCCGACCCAATTATCTCCCGGCCCACGGCTTAACCATTGTTGGGTTTTTAATGGCTTATTTAGGCTTTCTGGGCTATGTCTATGGGAATGCCTACTTTTACCAGTATGGCTCGGCCTTCACCGCCATGGCCTTGCATACGGCTATTGCTTTTGTTTTACTCTGTGTCGGAATTATCTGCGCGTTTCCCACTCGTGGGGTAATGACCATTGTCACCCGTAATAATGCGGGTGGTATATTAGCCCAACGCCTCATCCTTGCGGCCATTATTATTCCCCCAATTGTTTGTTGGTTAATTCTCCTCGGTTATCGCTACCAAATTTATACCGCCGAATTAGGCATTTGTTTGTTAGGTATCATCAATGTTGTCATTTTTTCGACTTTAATTTGGGGAAATGCCCGTTCCTTGGGCAAAATCGACCAAAAACGCCATCAAGCGGAATATGCCTTAAAAGAAGCCAATGAAGTCCTAGAAAAACGAGTCAAAGAACGCACCCAACAACTAGAAACCTCGGAAATGCAACTACGGGACAAAAATCACCAATTAGAAAAAACCCTCTTTGAACTCCGCAACACGCAAACCCAATTAGTGCAAACGGAAAAAATGTCCAGTTTGGGGCAATTAGTGGCAGGGGTGGCACACGAAATTAATAACCCCGTTAACTTCATTTTTGGTAATCTCGTTCACGCAGAAGAATACAGTGAAAACTTATTAAATTTAATTCACCTTTACCAGAAAAATTATCCCCAACCCGTCGAGGAAATTGAAGACGAAATTGAAGAAATTGATTTAGAGTTTCTTGCTGAAGATTTGCCCCGTTTAATCGGTTCAATGCAAGTGGGGGCAGAACGTATTCGAGAAATTATCCGTTCTCTGCGAAACTTCTCCCGCATGGATGAATCGGATGTGAAACCCATTAATATTCACGAGGGAATTGAGAGTACCTTAATGATTTTGCATAACCGCCTCAAAGCCAAACCGGAACATCCCGAAATTAAAGTAATTAAAGAGTATCAGAACCTTCCCCTTGTAGACTGTTATCCTGGACAATTGAATCAGGTATTTATGAACTTGATTAGTAATGCGATCGATGCGTTAGATGAGTATAATCAACAGCGCACGACTGAAGAGATGAGGGAGAATCCCAGTTTTATTACGATTTGCACAGCTACTGAAGGAGATTATGTGAAAGTGCAAATTAGTGATAATGGCCCAGGAATTCCGTCTGAGGAACAAGAACGGCTGTTTGATCCCTTTTTCACGACTAAACCTATTGGTAAAGGAACAGGGTTAGGATTGGCCATTAGTTATCAAATTATTGTTGAAAAACATAATGGTCAATTAGATTGTATTTCTGAACCGGGTCAAGGGGCGACGTTTGTGATTACATTGCCGGAACATCAAATCATGTCTCCGTCAGTATCAACCCCTCAATCGGCGACGGCTTAACCCTAAATTACCGTTGATTTAACGACAGGGTGGAGTGGAGAGTAATCCCTCTTGGATAGTGTTGCTATTGGTGGCTAAATAGTCTTGTACGGTTTGGCAAGCATATTTTAACCAGTCAATTGTGGCAATGGCATCTAAATCCCAGAAAATAACCCTTTGGTCATCTCCCGTCGAGACTAACTGCTGGCCATCGGGACTAAAGGCCAAACTTAGCACCCCGGAGGTATGGCCATAGAGTTTTGTGAGGAATTCCCCCTGACGAGTCCACAGGGCGATCGCATTATCCATGTCTGCTGCTGCAATAGTTTCACCATCGGGACTAATGGCAACACGAGTTAAGCCATTTCCTTCAACTTCCAAGGTGTTGAGGAGTTCTCCTTGCTTGTTCCACAGCTTTACAGTCCCATCTCGACCGGCACTGGCAAGCCATTGACTATCGGGACTAATGGCGACTCCCCAATTGGCATTTTGATGGGTTGGGATGGTTTGTAATAAAGTCCCATCTCGACTCCATAATTTCACCCTGCCATCTTCGCTTGCTGTGGCAAAAAATGTGCCATCGGGACTAAATTCTACATCCCAAATTCGGATCGTATGGGTGATTAACATTGAGGCTTTGTAGCTTGGTTTTGGCTTGGATGGCTTGCAGGAGGGCGTTGAGGCGGTTGTAGGCGTTGAAACTGCCGGAGGCGGCGGTGGCGGCGATTTCTCGTTGGGTGGCTTGGCGGTATTGGCGATAGGTGAAGAGGCCAAAGCCCGTTGAGAGGAGGAAGGCAAGACTGACGACGAGGAGGAGGATTTTTTGTTGACGGGCGGCTTTTTTTTCTTGTTGCAGTCGGGCTTCGACTTCTGCGAGTCGGGCGGCTTCTAGGGCTTGTTGCACTTCGGCGCGATCGCAATCTTCACTTTGCC
Source organism: Spirulina sp. CS-785/01 (assembly GCF_028330525.1). Lineage (GTDB taxonomy): Bacteria > Cyanobacteriota > Cyanobacteriia > Cyanobacteriales > Spirulinaceae > JAQMSD01. The sequence continues at coordinate 13,203 of NZ_JAQMSD010000267.1, read as the reverse complement.
CTAAAAATTCATAGTCGAGGTCACTTAAACTTTTCCCTTGGGCCCAGGTTTTGGCATCTTGCAGGGCGTTTCCTCGCAGCAGACGGGATTGGTCTTGTTTTCCCGAAGATAGCCACGCATCGAAGGCTTGAGAGTAAGGCCGGAGATTCGTGAGTTGTTGTTCAATCCAAGTGGGATTAAAAATTTCTGCATAGATGCGGTTTTTCACCACCAATTGTCCGGCTTGGGGGGTGACTAAACCCGCGAGGAGAAGTTCCATCTGTTCGGGACTGTCATCGCTAGGGAGGGGGACACCTTGGCGGATTTTTTGATAGAGTCCGAGGAGACGGCCCGATCGCTGTTCGTTGTGGAGTAGGCGATCGCGGATGGTGCGTAAATGTTCTGGTTCGTCTTGAGTTTCCCAATGGGTGAGAAGGCGCGATCGGACTAATTCATCGATGATTAAAAGGGTTGGTTCGTGTATTTTTATACAAATTATATCGCTTAGACGTTATAGCTATCTTGCGAATTCATGACTTAGCATTAACTCATTTTGACAAAATAGGGCTTTTTTGATGTGTCAAAGAAAAATAAGCTCCTCCTAAATGATTTTACAATATCGACTGAAACAAAATTCAGAGTCTCAAGCTATACAAATTTTTTAAAAATATGGCGATTTGCCGTTTGTCCAATGCTATGCAAGTCAGGTTAATCAAGTGTTAATGAATATTTTAAGTAATGCCATTGATGCAGTAGAAGAGAAACAAAACAAAATCCAAAGTGGTGTATTACAAGAGGAGTGTTTTGTCCCAACAATTGAAATTCAGACCACTTGCCTTGAAAAAGAAAGGGTACAAATTAAAATCAGCGATAATGGCATTGGGATGCCTCAAGATGTGATTGAGAAGATTTATGATCCCTTTTACACCACAAAACCCATCGGCAAAGGAACAGGGTTAGGATTAGCTATTGCCTATCAAATTATGCACGATTGTCATGAAGGCATTTTACAATGCAGTTCTGGTGTTGGCAAAGGAACAACTTTTATTTTAGAGATTCCCTGTCATCCTCAAACTGCTCCTTTGCTTCAAAACGTTTAATATAATTACTGATAAATCTCTAACCTAGGAAAGAATCTGGGAAAGTCTCACCAGAGAACAAGTTACACTGAAACTCAAGACCGCCTAACCGAACAAAATCATGTCCAACCGCCTAGCCCATAGCGAAAGCCTCTACCTCCGCAAACACGCAGAGAACCCCATAGACTGGTGGATGTGGTGTGATGAAGCCTTAGAGAAAGCCCAAGCGGAGGATAAACCCATCTTTCTCTCCATTGGCTATTCTAGCTGTCACTGGTGTACGGTAATGGAGGGCGAAGCGTTTTCAGATCAGGACATTGCGGACTATATGAATGCCAACTTTGTCCCCATCAAAGTGGACCGAGAGGAACGGCCAGATATTGATAGTATTTATATGCAGGCCCTCCAGATGATGACGGGACAAGGGGGATGGCCACTCAATATTTTTCTCACCCCTCAAGATAATATTCCCTTTTATGGGGGGACTTATTTTCCCGTTGAACCGCGTTTTGGTCGTCCGGGGTTTTTAGAACTTTTAAAAGCCTTACGGAACTTTTATGATCAGGAAAAGGAGAAACTGGCTGGGATTAAAACCCAGATGATGGAGGCCCTACAAAACTCCACCTTACTCCCTGATGCTCCGGAGACGGCACTGAATGATGAACTGCTGAAACAGGGGATGCACACCTGTACCCGCATTGTCGCAGGGGCAATTCCCGGCCAACCGAGTTTTCCCATGATTCCCTATGCAGAATTAGTGTTACAAGGGAGTCGGGTGAGTGAAGATTCTCGTCAGGCTGCCAAACAACGGGGAAATGACTTAGCCACGGGGGGAATTTATGACCATGTGGCCGGGGGGTTTCACCGTTATACGGTAGATGCAACTTGGACAGTTCCCCATTTTGAAAAGATGCTCTACGATAATGGGCAGATTGTGGAATATTTGGCTGATCTGTGGAGTGCAGGAATACAAGAACCCGCTTATCACCGGGCGATTGAGGGGACAATACAATGGTTAAAGCGGGAAATGACGGCATCTGAGGGCTATTTCTACGCGGCCCAGGATGCGGATAGTTTTACGACACCAGAGGATAGTGAACCCGAGGAAGGGGCGTTTTATGTGTGGAAGTATGCAGAATTAGAACAGGTTTTAACTCCTGAAGAATTAAAGGCATTAGCAGAACGGTTTAGAATTTCTCCAGAGGGTAACTTTGAAGGCTCTAATGTCCTGCAACGACGGGAAACGGGTGAAACGGTTGTGATGTCGGAAATGGCTGAACAAGCCCTTTCTAAGCTCTTTGAGGTGCGTTATGGCGCATCTCCTGAAGGGGTGTCCACCTTTCCTCCGGCCCAAAATAATCAAGAGGCGAAAAGTGGCGACTGGCCTGGCCGTATCCCTGCGGTGACGGATACGAAAATGATTGTGGCTTGGAATAGTTTAATGATTTCTGGGTTGGCCCGGGTGTATGGGGTGTTTCAACATCCGATGGCTTGGGAGTTGGCGACGAAGGCAGCCCAGTTTATTCTGGATCATCAATGGGTGAATGGTCGTTTCCATCGCTTAAATTATGATGGGAAAACGTCTGTTTTGGCGCAGTCGGAGGATTACGCGCTGTTTATTAAGGCGTTATTGGACTTGTATCAAGCGAGTTTACATCAGGAGTCCCCGCAGTTGTTGTGGAAGGAAAAGGCGATACAGGTGCAACGGGAGTTTGATGAGTTGCTCTGGAGTGCGGAGTTGGGGGGATATTATAATGCGGCTTCGGATGTTGGTGGGGATTTAATTATTCGGGAACGGAGTTATATTGATAATGCGACTCCTGCGGCCAATGGGGTGGCGGTGTCCAATTTGGTGCGGTTGTCCTTGGTGACGGAGAATAGTGACTATTTGGGGCGTGCCGAGCAGACGTTACAGGCGTTTCGTAGTATTATGGAACAATCGCCTCAAGCCTGTCCCAGTGTGTTTGCGGGGTTAGATTGGTATTTACACGGGACGTTGGTTCAGACAGAGCGCGAGCATATTGTTTCCCTCTTGCCGCAGTTTTTCCCCAAGGCGGTGTATCAAGTGGCGGAGGCTCTCCCAGAGGATGGGGTAGGATTGGTGTGTAAGGGGTTAACTTGTCTCCCGACGGCCCGGAGTGAGGAGGAGTTAATGGAGAAGATTAATAAGTGTCATGCGATCGCCTGATTTTAACATTTTCCCTTCCTATGCCTTGGGTTAAAACCCAAGGCTAAGAGCTTAAACCCGTTAAACACGGGTTGATAGAGATGTCATGCCACATTTCTCCCGTTTGAGCGGTTTCGCTAACGGTTGAGAGATCAGTAACCTAGAATCGGATGTTTGGGAAAGAGGGGGGAGTGGAGGGGTTTGCTTAGGCGCGATCGCGCTGATCCCCAACTTCCATCCCCATTTTGCCTCAAAATCTCTTAAACTAGCGAGATGTCACCATCTTGATCCTCTGTTCTTAGGGAAACGTCTTTTTAACCAATAGTTTATGAGTCCATTGTCTAAATTTTCCCTCCCTATCTCCCGTCGCACAGCACTCAAACTTATGGGTATTGGTGCATTAGGAGCAGGAATTGGCTATTCTCGCTTTGCCAAACCCCAACCCACTGTCTATCAACCCGACTCCCTCAACTTACCCCACACCCTCTCTCAGCAAAAAAGTGTCTGTGTGGTGGGGGCCGGGTTGGCCGGGTTAGCCTGTGCCTATGAACTCTCCCAACGGGGGTTTGCAGTCACACTCTTGGAAAAATCCCCCAATTTGGGGGGAAAAATTGCCAGTTGGCCAGTTCAGGTGGGGGAGGAGGAGTTTCTCATGGAACACGGGTTTCATGGGTTCTTTCCCCAGTATTACAACCTGAAAAGTCTGGTGGAAGAGTTAAAAATACAAGAGAATTTTCAGTCCTTGGAGTATTATTCCCTTGTCTTTCGGGAGGGAAGTTACCAACCGGAGGTGTTTCGGCCCAGTCGTTCCGCCTTTCCGTGGAATGTCATTGATCTGGCCATTGCCTCCCCAAACCGCTTTCGTTGGGGGATTAATCTCCTCAATGTGAAACATTTACAGGTGTTTCGCGCTATTACGGGCTTTCGCATTCCTCGCACCTTTCGGGAGTATGATGAGATGACGGTGGCCCAATGGGCCGCAGAGGACTTCCCCCAAGGACTCTATGACCTCTATTTTCTCCCCTTTGCTAAATCTAGTTTAAATGCTCCTGATCGGTTGAGTGCGGGGGAATTATTACAATTTTTCCATTTCTATTTCTTTGGCAACCCGGAGGGGTTAGCGTTTAATGGGACGGTGGATGATATGGGGACCAGTTTAGTCCAACCCATTGCTCAATTTATCCAAGGGAGGGGAGGCCGCATCATCCCAGAAGCAACGGTGAGTCATATCCACACCCAAGGGGGAAATATTACCTCTTTGAGTTATCAACAGGGGAATGCACAAACGGATGTCCCCTTCTGGGTGGAGAAGAATGAGTTAATGGTGGGAGATGATTATTATGGTGCAGGAGATCAGGTTTATTTACAGCAAAAAGAAGACCAGGCATTGTCTCTCACTTGTACCCACCAAGGATGTACAGTGCAACAGCAAGGGGATGGGACGTTTCTCTGTCCTTGTCATGGGGCGAGGTATGATACAGAGGGGAAGGTTGTCCAAGGACCTGCAAAGCGGGATTTAGCCCAGTTTACGGTGCAACAACAGGAGCAGGATAAGCTCCAGTTGGTGGCCCAGTCTCCGGTGACTCCTGAACAACAAGGAAAGATTGAGGCGGATTATTATGTAATTGCGGCAGATGTACCGGGGACGCAGCATTTGTTTAATTTAATGGAGGGGGAGGTGAGTCCCCAGTTACAGGAACAGGTGGAGCAGTTAGCGGTGGCTGATCCCTTTGCGGTGGCGCGGTTTTGGTTAGATCGGGATTTTCTGTGGGAGCATAGTAATTTTACGTCGTTGTCGGGGTACGCGCTGACGGATAGTATTACTCTCTATCATCGCATTCAACGGCAGTTTGTGGAGTGGTCGAAGCGGACGGGATGCAGTGTGGTGGAGTTGCACGCTTATTGTTACAAGGAGAAGGAATTTCCCACCCAAGAGCTATTATTACAGACTTTTGAGCAGGAGTTACGGGAGATTGTGCCGGAGTTACGGGAGGCAAGGGTGTTACATCGGGAGTTGGTAAACCAGAAGAATTTTGCGGGGTATCCTCCTGATAGTTATCTGAGTCGGCCTGAAACGAGGACTCCGGTGGATAATCTTATGTTTGCGGGGGACTGGGTTAAGATGCCGTTTCCTTGTGGGTTGATGGAACGGGCTGTGAGTAGTGGTCTGTTGGCGGCTAATGCTATTTTACAGGAGGAGGGGTTACAGCGACGCGCTCTCCTGTCGGTGAATCCGGAGGGGATTTTTAGGCTTTAATTTATTTTTGGTAAAGGGAATAGGGAATAGGGAATAGGGAAATTTAAGAATGGGCCTTTTTTCCGAGATTTTTCCCTAATTGAGTGCCAAATTTGACCTTTTTTGCTTTTCAAAATTCTCTCAAAATTCTTAAAACCCTGATTAGGCGAGGATTTTAGGGTTATTCAGCAAACTCTAATTACTACTTTTAGAAAATTGACTAGGTTGGTTGTTTTTTGGCTTTTGGGAAGCTCTAAAGAGCTTACTACGAACTTATTTTGGTCTATTAACCCGTTTTAACGGGTTTTAGCTATTAGCCTTGGGTTAAAACCCAAGGCTTATTTAATAAAAAATTATCGACTAAATACCTTTTTCAACTGTTTCCCTTCAAAGGGTTTCCCTTTTAACATTCGATTCCAATATAACCACGGCAGGAGTTTGGTTTTGGCAATCCACATATCATAACGTTCTTGGGTGGGATCAAAGGGGAAACTGCTGTCAACTTCCTTATTATAGTCAAATTCGGCCATGATGGTTGTGCCGTACCCGGTAATGAGGGGGCAACAAGTATAGCCGTTATATTTGCCGTTTTTCCCTTGTTTGGCCATCTCTGCGAGGAGGTTTTCCACTAACACGGGGGCTTGGCCGCGGACGGCGGCTGCGGTTTTGGAGGTGGGCAGGGAGGAGGCATCGCCTAAGCTGAAGACGTTGGGATAGGTGAGGTGTTGGGTGGTGTCTTTATCGACGTTTACCCATCCCGCTTCGTTGGCTAAGGGGCTATTTTTGATGAAGTCGGGCGCACTCATGGGGGGGGTAACATGGATCATGTCGTAGGGAAGGGTAATTTCGTGGGTTTCTTCCCCTTGGGTGACGGTGAATATGGCTTCTTTGTTGGCTGCGTTGATGGCTTTGAGGTTGTGTTGGAGTTTTACTTCAATATCTCGCTCTTGGACAATTTTTTCGAGGGTTTTTCGGTAGTCGGGTGCGCCAAAGAGGGCTTTTCCGGCGTTGCAGAAGATGACTTGGGTGCGTTGCCGCAGGTTCATTTTACTGCGGAAGATGTCGTCGGCGAGGTACATGATTTTTTGGGGGGCCCCTGCACATTTAATGGGGGTGCCGGGTTGGGTAAAGATGGCGTTTCCCCCTTGGAAGTTGTTGAGGGTTTCCCAGGTGTAGGGGGCGTATTCTTTGGAGTAGTTGCTGGTGACTCCGCCTTTGCCGAGGGCTTCGGGGAGTCCTTCTACCCAATGCCAGTTGATTTGAATTCCGGCGGCGACGATTAGATAATCGTAGCTGATGGCGATGCCTGTGGTGGTGGTGACGGTGTTGTTGTCGGGATCCAGGTGTGCCGCGCTATCTTTGATCCAGGTTGTTCCGGGGGGGATGCAGTCTTTTTCGTCTTTTTCGGTGTCGCTGACGGTGAATACGCCACCTCCTACTAGGGTCCATCCGGGTTGGTAGTAGTGTTTTTCGGAGGGTTCGATGATGGCGAGGTCAAAGTTGGGGTTGCGGTTGTGGAGTTGGGCGGCGGTGGTTATTCCGGCGGCCCCTCCACCGATGATGAGGATTTGGTGATGTCGGGTTTGGGTGGTTTGTGGTTTTTCTTGGCTTGCAGCAGTCATGGTTCGTTTGGTTCAGTGTGTTTAGTTAGATTAGCAAGGGTTGGCGCGATCGCAGCCTCTCCAAAACATTTCTTTAAGGAATTGATCGTGTCAATTGCAAGTGTTCCTTAATATAAAATATGAGCATATAGTAAAGTATTGAAGTATTGATTTATGAAAGCCCTTACCCGTTTTGTGCCGATTTTAGACTGGGGACTTCATTACAACCCCAAGGACTTACCGGGGGATATTACCGCAGGGATCATTGTCACCAGTTTACTGGTCCCCCAGAGTATGGCCTATGCCCTATTAGCCAATTTGCCGCCCCAGGTGGGGTTATATGCCAGTATTTTACCCCTAATTCTCTATGCGGTGTTGGGGACGAGTCGGAGTTTAGCTGTGGGTCCCGCAGCAGTGGACTCATTGTTAGTGGCTACGGGAGTGGGGGCCGTAGCTGCGGTAGGGAGTCCGGAGTATTTAAGTTTGGCGATTTTATTGGCGTTTTCGGTGGGAGTGGTGCAGATTTTACTGGGGGTATTCCGGTTAGGATTTTTGGTCAATTTTATTAGTCAAGCGGTAATTGTCGGCTTTACCAGTGGGGCGGCGTTTATTATTGCCCTGAGTCAGTTTAAGCATTTATTGGGGTTAGAAATTCCCTCTAGTAGTAACTTTTTTGAGTTGCTTTTTTTGTTGATTCGTGCTATACCCAACACCCATTTAATGACTTTCGCTCTGAGTGTAGGAAGTATTGTTATTTTATTAGTTTTTAAAACGATTATTCCCAAGGTTTTAAAGCAACGAGAAATGAGTCCTGTGGCGATGACTCCTATTACTAAAGGTGGCCCTTTATTTGTGGTTATTGTTAGCACAATTTTGGTCTGGCAGCTAGGATTAGATACAAAAGTTAATATTGTTGGTGAAATTCCCCAAGGACTGCCTCCTTTAACGTTACCGTCTTTAAATTTAGGGGATATCCAGCGATTATTTCCAGTTATTTTAACTTTGACATTTGTTTCCTTTGTCGAGGCATTTGCGGTGGCCAAGTCTTTGGCAAGTCAGCGACGGCAAAAGGTGGATGCAAATCAAGATTTAATTGCTCTAGGAACTGCCAATTTAGGGTCTGCTTTTAGTGGGGGATATAGCGTCACAGGGGGGTTTAGTCGGTCTGTGGTTAATTTTACGGCGGGTGCAAATACTCAACTTGCTGCGATTATTACGGCAGTTTTAATTTTTATTACGGTCTGGTTTTTAACCCCGTTATTTTACTTCTTACCCCAAGCGAGTTTGGCGGCTATTATTTTGGTGGCAGTGGTTAATTTAATTAAGATCGAACCGTTACAAAGATTATGGCGGTATAATAAAGCTGACGGGGTGGCTTTGTTGGTGACATTTTTTGCAGTTTTAATAACGGGAGTGGCGACCGGAATTGTGGTCGGGGTTATCTTTTCTATTATACTCTATTTGTGGCGCACCAGTCGTCCCCATATTGCCATTGTAGGTCGCGTGGGAGAGAGTGAGCATTTCCGCAATATTGAGCGTCATGAGGTGAGTACCTGTCCCCATGTTTTGGCGATACGGGTGGATGAGAGTTTATATTTTGCTAATACGAAAGCGTTAGAGGGATATTTGACTAATGCTATTTTACAGTATCCTCAAGTGAAGCATTTAGTGTTAATTTGTAGTGGCATTAATTTTATTGATGGGAGTGCGTTGGAGACGTTGGAGCAGTTAATTCAAGAGATGGAACAAATTGGGGTAACATTTTATTTAGCGGAGGTGAAGGGGCCGGTGATGGATCATTTGGAAAAGGCTAAATTTCCAGAGCGTTTGGGGCGAGATAGGATTTTTCTATCTACAGATCAAGCAATGCGGACGTTGGAGTGTGTATAATCTCCCTATCACCCCATCTCCTCATCTTCTCTCTAGGTAGCATGACTGATGGTTCAACAAGACATCGAGGGAGGGGAGAGGGGTGGTTTGTAGGGGGGTGGGTTTGATGTCTCCCCACCGTTTCCCCTGTTGGATGTGGTAGTGGAGAATGCGATCGCGCATATCTGCACTATGGTACAATTGAACGGGGTTAAGTTGGCCCAAGAGTCTTGCTTGACGGTAGTGGTAAGACTCCATTAATGCGGTTTCGAGGTGGGTTGCGAGGGTGTCGGGGGGAGGTGTATCGAGGAGTAAGCAGTAGTGGGGGTGGGGGGAAAGGAGGGGGATGAGTTGTCGGAAGGTTGCGGAGGTGGGGAGGGTGTCGAGGATGGTTGCAATGAAGTCGGTGTGTAGTTTTTCTCCTACTAAGTCGCTGGTGTTGGCGGTGCGTCCCAAAAACTCCCAGCAGGGGGTATTGTGGTAGTAGTGGGTGACTTGTACAACGTCTCCGATGCGATAGCGATAGAGTCCTGCAAGTTGTGAAATAATAATTTCGTAGGGGGTTTCGGGTTGTATTTCGTGGAGTTGATAGCAGTTGTTTTCGGTGTCGAGAAACTCGAAAAATACTTGATCTAAGAGGGGGAGACATCCCTCTGCGTTGATGAGGGGAAGGGTGAGGGGTGCTTCGGTTGCAAGGAGTCCTTTTCCTTGGATAAAGACGTTAGGGAATAGGTTGCGGAGATGGTTGGTGGTGGGTTTTGCTTGTGCATTATCCCAGCAGGAAATTAGTTTTAATTGTGGCCAAATTTTTGTCCAAGGGATGGGGGTTTGTTGGAGAAGTTTTGCTCGGTGGGGGGAGATATTATTGTGGAGTTGGTTGAGGAGTGTTTCGCGGTTTTTGGTGATGTAGTCGAGGTGGACGGTTAAAAAACTCGGACTCCAAATGGAGATAATTTCAAGGTTTGCTTCTCTGAGGAGGGTTAACGCAAGTTGCTCTTTGAAAACGTCGGGGTGATGAATATTGGGTAAGTTGGGGACAGTGACTAAAAAGGGATTTAGTAACCAACGAAGGACGGGGTTTAAATAGTCGGCATCGTTTGTTATTTTATCACAGTTTCCCAGTTTTGGCGAGATACAAAAGTAAATTTTTCCGGTTTTAAATTGGCAATGGTGGATTAAGTCCTGACTCCACAAGCAAAACATACGGTTAAAGGAGTTGAGGAGGGATTTTGTATAGGGAATGTGCTTTGCTTTGCTACAACTTCCAGAGGTAGTTTCGTAAAATAAAATAGGATCGGGGGTGAGTTGGGTTAGGTGGGGTTGGATGTCTTCGTATTGGACTATGGGGATTTTTTGCCAGTCTTGAATGCTGTTTAAGTTGAGTTGTTTTCCGTAGTCGGTTTGACGGAGTTGGTTAAAGAGTTTTTGTTGGAGTTGTTGCTGGGTGAGTTGGGGGGAGTTTAGTTTTTGTTGGAAGTTATTTGCGAGGGGGGTGAGGGTTTTGCCGAAGAGATTGATTATAAATTCTTGTAGCATAAATTAGGACACCTCGCAAGCGTTTTTGTTGGGATAAATGCGCGTTTCGATATTCAGTTTTGTATTATCTTCAACGACTGATCCCGGTGCAAAAATTGACCCTGCACCGACAAAGACATTATTGCCAATTTTTATGGGTTTGAGATAGAGCATTAAGTTATCTTTGCGGGGTTTAATGATGTGGGAATAAAGCTGGACATTGTACCCCATGATGACATTATTGCCTATGTCTAGAAAAGCGCGATCGCTAATTTCAATATGGGGAGTCCAATAGACATTTTTTCCCACCTTTGCACCCCACCCCCGCAACCAGAGAGAAAACAGTCCAGGAATGAGTCGCAAGAGTGATTCTAAAACGGGTAATGCGATATAAATACGCTGAAATTGATGACTCCCCCACCAGGGAGAATAGGTGTCTCCCACTAAATAACTAATTCCCGACTCTAAGGGATAAAAATAATTATGAATCCGATGACAGAGGAGAGGGAAACCGTAGAGACAAAAGAGAATAGCAGCAACTCCGTAGAGACTGGGGGAATAGACAGTCCAAAAGAGAGACAGTCCAGTGAGGAGTAAAATGAGAGTGGGAAACCAAGCAAGTAAGAGACTGAGTAAGGTCATTTTGAGGAAAGGGGGAGTAACAGTTTTTGCCAAAAAGAGAGGGGAGACTTTATACCCAGATTTTGCGGTAAATTAGCATTATTATAGTCAGTCCCGTGTAACCTATCCCAAATCTTAAAATTAGCAGCATAATTCCCTTGAATGTCTGGACTGTGATGCCACGCATGGTCACAAGGAAGAATGAGCCAAGGGGCAAGAAAATGATATAATTTACTTTGGGATGGGATATCAAGATCACTATGTCGCCAAAGGTCTAAAATTGCAGTTAAACTGACTCCAAGTAAGTAGAATTTTGGGGTATCTAGTACGTAAATAAATAGTCCGTGAATCCAGAGATACAGAATGAAAAAACTTGTCCAGAGAGTATTACGAGATGTGCCAAGAATATCTCGGTCAGTTAGGGTATGATGGACTTGATGGAGTGACCAAAATGGGGACTGGTGCAAGAGACGATGATTCCAATAATAGAGATAGTCCACTGCGATAAAACTAAGGAGAAATTGGACAAGAGGGGAGAGAGTTAGACTATTTTGCCATTGGGGAAATAAGAGGGAATAAAGCATATAAATGACAGTAACTTGTAAGAGGGGAATAATTCCCCCTTGCATGAGTAAACCAATTCCATCTAACCCCCAATCTTCCTGTGATTTTTGCTTCAGTTGTTGGCGGTTTTTACGTTTTGTTAAATGGAGGATAAATAAGAGCCAAAATATGATAAAAATAAGCATGATTAGAAGAATTTAAGATACAATATGTCCTAGCGACCAAGATGGTCGCACTACAGGAAAAAACAAGGGTATCTTTGATTCCCGATCCCCTATTCCTAAATAACATAATTAAACCCAAAATTGCACCTCTCTCACCTGTTCCGATAACTCCCTAGGGTCTTCCCCTTGCTCTATTTTCTGCATAATAGATTCCACAAAAACATGAATCGTATCCGCAGGAGTATTAGAAAAAGATTGACCATATTTTGCAATCACTTCCCCCTGTATCCCTAACGCAACTACATCTTGTTGAATAATTTTCTGTGCTGTCCAATACACCAACGGACGCGCCAACTTATTCCAAATCCCGTAATTATACGTCACATCCGTATAAACCAACGTTGAATTGTCCGTCTCTGGAATGGATTGACTGGTAATAAAAAGTCGTCTGTGCCGTCCCATGTTATACTCAACAGAAGTAATATTCGGCATCACAAAACTGTCCGTATGCTGAATTTCTGATCCCCTTTGATTCAGGAAACGACTATACCACCCTAAATTATTAGTTTCCTTGCGATACTCCACAAAAACCGACCCATTTTTTCGCGTCACCGTCATCTCTAACCGTTGTTTGCGAGGACTCCGAAAAATCCCCGGATGAACGGTTGCAGTGTGGGGGATATCAATAAAATTTTCCGCACAATTCGTCACCGTATTAGGGAAACGATTCACCACCCGCACCGTCTCCCACCCCGACTGGCCGTAAAATGGCATTTTAAAGGGGAGAAACTCCGGGTTAGGGGTGTCCAGATGCACATAAATATATCCCTCCTGTTCGATAGTTGCATACCGTTTCGCACAACGAGACTGGAGGGGTTGAAACTGTTCCCCTTCTGCGGGAACTGCAACAATATGCCCCAGTTTATCATACCGCCACCCGTGGTAGGGACATTCTAACTGTCCTCGGTGGACTTTCCCCTTGGAGAGACGACTATTGCGATGGAGACAGCGATCGCGCAATACAACCACCTCTCCCTCCTCGCCTCGAAACACCACTAACCACTCCCCCAAAACCGTCCGACTCAACACCGTATTTGCCGTTAATTCTCGACTCAATGCCACAATATACCAGAAACTTTTTTGGGTTATTTGTTGTTTGTTCTTGGTTGTTGGTTGTTGTTTTCTTATCATACTTTTCCTTGGGTTAAAACCCAAGGCTAACAGCGAAAACCCGTTAAAACGGGTTAAAATTGTAAAAAAAAGGAGTAAAATTAGCCTACTTGAGCAGGCTTTAGCTTTGTTTGTTCTTGGTTGTTGGTTGTTGTTTTCTTATCATACTTTTCCTTGGGTTAAAACCCAAGGCTAACAGCGAAAACCCGTTAAAACGGGTTAAAATTGTAAAAAAAAG
>NZ_JAQMSD010000266.1 GCF_028330525.1 Spirulina sp. CS-785/01 | reverse complement strand
TCCCCTATCTCCCCTATCTCCCCTATCTCCTCTATCTCCCAACTCCCAACTCCCAACTCCCGACTTCCCCAAAAATAACGGTTCACGAAAAGGGCAATTTAAGTGAACAACACCGGGTTGGGGGAATTGCGATCGCGTCCAAGCCTGAATCGCGCTATTCTGCCAATGGCCCAATATATCCTCCTTTGTCTCCGGAAGGGCTAACTCAGTTTGCCAGTTGGGGTAATGGCCGTATAGTTTCTGTTGGTCGATGGTTTGATTCGCGTGACAATGCCGCAATTCTGGGGGGCGATCGGCGGTTAAAATGATCAGGGGGATATGACTGAGACTCGCTTCAATAATAGCCGGATAAAAATTTGCTCCGGCTGTTCCAGAGGTACAAATTAAAATCACGGGTAAATGGGAACGTTTGGCCACTCCCAAGGCAAAAAAGGCCGCCGACCGTTCATCTAAAATAGGAATAGCCTCAATTTGAGGATGGGTGGCCACTGCTATCGTCAGAGGAGTAGAACGGGACCCTGGACAGACTACCGCAGTCGTTAAACCCTGTTGAGATAAGGTTTCGATGAAAATTGTAGCGCAACGAAGATTAGAATGCTGGAAGTCAAAGGCCATGGAGAAATTGCTTTACGGTGTAGCTAAAGCGGTGGGGGGTTTCGAGATGGATATTATGCCCACAATTTTCGATGACTTGCAACTGGGAGGTTGGACAAGTTTGGCTGATTTTTTGATTAATACGGAGAAATTTTTGATCTTTGTCCCCCACCAGTAGCAGTAAGGGGGAGGAGAGTTGGGGGAGTTTCTCCCAGAGGGAAGGTTGAACTCCTGTCCCACAATAGCGGAGAGAGGTGGCCAGATGGGGGGGTGAATTATTTAAGCGACGTTGGTACATGGTGGGAAACTGAGGATGGGGTTTTAAGCTGGCAAAAAGGGGGTTATTGTACCAACGGGTAAGGAACTCGGAAAAGGGGAGAGTTTCTAATTGTTGGGCCAGTTGTTCATCTCGGTTGCGTCGTTGTTCTCGTTCTGTTGCGGTTTCTAACCCTGGAGAGGCGGATTCTAGTATAATTTTCGGGAAATATTGGGGAAACTGCAAGGCCAGATAAAGGGCGATACGTCCCCCCATGGAGTAGCCGACAAGGTAGGATTGAGTAATATTTTGGGTGTCTAACCAGTCAATAATACTTTGTGCCGTCTGCGGCATGGTATAAGCCTCATTACGGCTTAATTCTAAGTTCTCCCCATGTCCTAGCAAGTCATAGGTTAAACAATTAAATTCGGGTTGTAAGAGTGCAATAACATCCCGAAAATCTTCCCCACTGCCCATAAAACCATGTAACAACAAAAGGTTGTTTGTTTTTGGTTGTGTATTGTGTGTTGTGTGTTCTTTGTTCTTTGTGTCCTTTGTGTCTTTGTGGTTCATCAACTATCAACTATCAACTATTAACTATTAACTATCAACTATTCCAACGCTTTCAACATGGTTTGTAGTTTTAATTGAATTTCTGCAAATTCTTTTTCTGGGTCTGATCCGGCGACAATTCCCGCGCCCCCGTATAATCTAGCATGATGGCCACTAATTAGGGCGGAACGAATGCCGACAATAAACTCACTATTTCCGGTTGCATCTACCCAACCGAGGGGGGCTGCATATAAGCCGCGATCGCAAGTTTCATATTGTTGGATATAATCACAAGCAACTGGGGTGGGAACTCCGGCTACTGCGGGGGTAGGGTGAAGTTGGCTGACGATTTCGAGGGGATGTAACTGGGGAGGAAGTTGTGCGGTAATGGGAGTCCAAAGGTGTTGAATATTGGCGAGTTTTAACAGTTGCAGGGTTTCCCGTTGGGGGGTTAATCCCAGTTGACTGAGTTTAGTGGTAATATAATCACTAACGGCTTGGTGTTCTCGCTGTTCTTTCTCTGAATTTAGCAATTGTTGCGCTAATTTTTGGTCGTCTTGGGGGGTTTTACCCCGTGGGGCAGAGCCGGCTAAAGCATCAGTTTCTAATGTCCCATCATTAATGTAAATTAACCGTTCTGGACTGGCCCCGATAAATTGACTATTCTCCCCATGACTCAAGGAAAACACATAACAGTCCGGGTGATTTTGCCGTAAATGGTTTAAGGAATGAATGGGGTTTAAGGGGTACGGATACAGGACATCTGTGGCATAGGCTAAAACAATTTTTTGTAATTCTTGGTCTTGAATTAAATTAATGACTGACTGAACCGCAGTTTTAAAGGCTTTATCGTTTTTAGGATTGGTTTGATAGGCAATTTTATGATGGGTTTTAGGAGAGTTTAAGGTCAGTTGGGTTAAATTATTAATATTATGAATTAATCTTTCAATGGCTTGCAAAATTCCCGATAATTTGCTATGGCCATCTACTCGACAATTCACCACCAAACAACTATGTTGGTCTTGCCGAGACACCTGCACTTCCGGTAAAAATAAAGTGGCGGGAGCAAAGAGAGAATTAACCCGATCTAAATTCAATAAAAAGGGACTATTGCGAAAAGTGAACGAAGCAAAACAATGCACTCCAGAAAACGGCAAATCTAACTGGCCAAATTGCCAAACATTCTGAAAACAGCGATTCATAAAATCTTGCGATCGCTGAAATCGATCTTCCCCGTCAATGGTACAGGATTGCACTTGTCCTAACGCTGCGATCGCATCTCCCTTTTGCTGCTTTTCCCAATAAAAATACGGCTGATTAGCCGAAAAATGCTGTTGTAAAAACAACAGAGGATCAATATTAGGAATCCCTTGGGAGATACTGACAATTTGCGGACATCCGGAACGGATCGCCGTTTCCTGAACCTCCTGTAAACTGGTATAGAGGTCTTGATCTGCGAAAACAACTGCTGAATGACAGGGAAGAACTGGCATAGACCTTAAAAACGTAACATTTCTTATAAATTTCGTAATGTAAACGGGACATTAATGGTATGTCTAGAGGAGATTGGGACTCCCTGAATCAGACAGGGGGGCCAAACTGCTCTAATTTTAAGTCATTTGTTTAAATTCGATACATGACAACGAATCATTTAGTCAAATCGGCCAACCCTCAACTCTGGTATGCTGCCATAAAACCTCCCATGTACACGGTAGCCATCATTCCCATTACCGTGGGGACTGCCGTTGCATTTCAGCAGACTCAACAGATCAACTGGGGAGTCTATTCTCTGTTTTTGAGTGCAGCGATCGCCATTATTGCGTGGCTTAATTTAAGTAACGATTTTTTTGATTCTTACACCGGAATTGATCAAAATAAACCCCATTCTGTCGTTAATTTAACTGGAAGTAGAACCCTAGTTTTTTGGGTCAGTAATCTCTGTTTAGTCTTAGGACTCGGCGGAATTTTCGCCATTGCTTGGGGTCAACAAGACTGGACTTTATTACTGATAATCTTACTCGCTTGTGCCTTGGGGTACAGTTACCAAGGGCCACCCTTCCGTCTAGGATATCAAGGGTTAGGGGAGATCATCTGCTTCATCACCTTCGGTCCCATGGCCATTGCCGCGGCCTACTATTCCCAAGTCCAAACCCTCACCCTCAACAGTCTCCCTGCGGCCTGTCTCATCGGCCTCAGCACCTCCATTATTCTCTTTTGTTCCCATTTCCATCAAGTCCAAGACGACTTAGCGGCAGGGAAACGCTCCCCTATTGTCCGTATGGGGACTGACAACGGGGTGAAGGTGTTAACGGCCTCGACGGTTTGTTTTTACCTGTTAACCCTCTTATTCGTCCTCTTAGGGGACTTTTCCCCCTGGACTCTCTTGGTGTTTCTCTCCCTCCCCCTTGCTTACGAATTAGTCCACCATGTCGGCCAATATCACAACCAACCGGACAAGGTGAAAAACTGCAAATTCATTGCCGTTAAACTCCATTTCTGGACAGGGTTGCTGTTAAGTCTGGGGTTAGTTGTCCCCCATTTTGGTTAGTTTGTTGTTTGTGAACAAGGGAACAGTAATCAGCATCCGAAGGGAACAGGGAACTCCGGAACTGGGAACAGGGAGATGTTACCCTTACCCTAAAAAGAAGGTCAGAAACTAATCACAGTAAGCCTTTCAGCTAATTTTAGGCGATTGTAGTTTCACCGAGAGTAAACAGTAAACAGTAAACTGTTACCAATAATCAGTTTTTACTCCCCATCTCCTCCATCTCCCCCAACTCCCAACTCCCAACTCCCAACTCCCAACTCCCAACTCCCCTATCAACCTTGTACACCTTCAGCTTCTACCCCTACCAATACCCCTTTAAAACCCCCCTACAAACCCATCACGGGACATGGGAACAACGAGAGGGAATTATTGTCAACTTAACCGACACCACAGGAAACACCGGGAAAGGAGAAATTGCTCCCCTGCCGTGGTTTGGCTCAGAATCCTTTAGCACAGCTTTGGGATTTTGTCAACAACTTGACAATAAAATTACCCCAGAAACCATCTACAACCTTCCCGACAGTCTCCCCGCTTGTCAATTTGCCTTAGAATCAGCATTAGCAGACTTAACCGCTACCTCCTCCCCTTCCCCCACTCCCTCCCAACTCTCTCACCTCCTCCCCACGGGAGAAACCTGCTTACACCATTGGCAAACCCCCTATCAACAGGGAATCCGCACCTTTAAAGTTAAAATTGCCGTTTCTCCCCTGCGTCAAGAATTGAGCATTATTCAACAATTACTCAACTTATTACCCCCCGACTGTAAACTCCGTCTCGATGCCAATGGAGGACTCACCCTAGACACCGCGCAACAGTGGTTACAGCGTCTCGATCATTATTCTAAGCTGGAATTTCTCGAACAACCCCTCCCTCCCCAAGATTGGACAACCTTGTGTCAGTTATCCCAAACTTATCAAACCCCCTTAGCATTGGATGAATCCGTGGCGACCCTTTCCCAACTGCAAGCCTGTTATCATGGGGGATGGACTGGGATTTTTGTGATTAAAGCTGCGATCGCAGGTTCACCCCAAAAATTAAAACAATTCTGCCAAACCCATTCCCTTGATCTCGTCTTCTCCTCCGTCTTTGAAACCCCCATTGGGATGCAAGCAGCATTCCGTTTAGCACAAGACTTAGCCTCCCCCCATCGTGCATTAGGATACGGTATTTCTCACTGGTTTAACTCACTCTAATAGCGTCTTTTGTCTCTCTGTCGTGAATTTCAAGACAAGATTTAAGCAAAGAGTTGTAATTGACGCACTGTACAGAACGTTTTTTCTTAGCAGAATCTTCAATATATTCAAGAATACAACGACCAACATATTCCGCCAGTTTAACCGGAACAGCATTACCGATCATTTGTTCTAAATCTGATTTATTCCCCTGAAACTTAAAAGTTGTAGGAAAAGTTTGAATATAACTTCGTTCCACTGTTGTTAAAGGTCGTACATTCTCTTGAGGATCACAAGCATCCCCCTTATGTTTCTTGTAAGTTTTGGGAATAGGACGATTTACCCCTCGCACCGTGGGACTCGGTTCATAAATACTAAAAATCCCCCGTCGTTGATAACTTCTGGGATGACGATAGAAATATTCAATCCCTAAGCTATCCCCTAAATAATCAAAAACCGTCAGAGGGTGAGAAGATTGATTTTTCAAAAAATAAGGAATTAGCTGATCATCTTCCCCTTGAAAATATCCAATCAAAAAATATCGTTTTCTCGTCTGTGGGACACCACAATAGCTGGCATTTAAGGTGGTTGCAGTTAAACCATACCCACTTTCTCTCAACTGCTTTAATACCAACTCTAAAACCTGACTTTTGGCAATTCTAGCAACATTCTCCATCACAAACCAAGACGGTTTAACTTGAGTAATAATATCAGCAAAGCGAATTGTCAAATTAGCTCTCCCCAAACTTTCATCCCTTTTCCCGGCACTAGAAAAATCTTGACAGGGAGGGCCCCCAATAATCATATCTGGATTAAGATCGGCAATAATTTGAGAAATGTGAGTTTGGGATAAATCTTTTTGAAAAATAGGATGTTGAAAATTATCCTGATACACTGTAACAGCAGGAGACCAAATATCAAAAGCTCCGACGACATCAAACCCCGCATTTTGAAACCCAAGTGATAACCCTCCACAACCTGCAAATAAATCTACTGTTCTCATGATTTTATTCACCTTAATTCTATCCACCCCACTCATTAAAAAGATCAGGAGAATTATAGATTATAGCATCAAATCTTCTTTCAGGACTTAATAAATTTTGACCTCCTCCTAAAATAATTTCTTTGATCTCCTGTTTAGAAATACGAGGCCGAGTCAAAAACTCACCTTGCATATAGCGATGTGTAAACTTGCCACTGACTGCAAAGGCTTTATCATTCTTAGTATTGTAAGATAAAGTATCTATAATTCGTTTATGGTCAAAAGATTCATGACAAGCAAAGTCATACAGCATTTTAAACAACCAAATAATACTGCGAGTATGTCTAGCAATAGTTCGGACTTGACCAAATGTTCTTAATTCGTTTTTACTCGCATCAACAAATAGTCGCGTAAACGCCAAGTTACTCCAAACAAAAGCATCTAAACATTGTTCAGCCAATTGAGGAGATTTTCCTTGGGTTTTCCATACAGGTTGTAGCAAAAATGGTTTTTGTTGATCTAGAAGTGCATTGGCTAGAGTATCCACAATATTTATCATAGTGGATATATGAGGTATAATTTCACTAGGTTCTGTCCAATCTGATATTTCTGGGAAGGAATTTTCCATCAGGAAAGCAAGTAAATCTTGTTTGAGTTGCAATGATGCGACAAAACTACAAGCTAAATAAACAATTGTATCGGGTCTAATAACCAGTTCACAACTATACTGATCTTCGGTTAATTCACAGGTAGTATTGTCTGGTAATGCAGTTAATTTAATCTCTATCGGTTGTAAGCAAGACCCAGTATTTTTAGCTTGCGTCACTAAATCCATCCCCGGAATAGTTCCAATGACATACTGTTGATAGGGGGTAAACTGAGTTTCAAACGCAAAAAACAGATTGTCTGAAGTCGGAACTATTTTATATAATTCTTGAGTATTGAGTTCTGAATGCTCAACATTTAAATTATGATTGAGTTTAAGATAAATATTATTGAGATTTTTGTAATACAGATAACAACTCAACGCAGCAGGGAAAGAAGAATTAAAACAATTTTTACCCCATGCTTTCTTAGCCCTAAAATCTCGATTAGAATACCGAATACCAAAGAGACTAGGTTGTGGGTTAGACATATCCTCTCAAACATCCTAATAAACTTACTCTAACAGAGCTTCCACTGCTTCTAAATTGCGCTGTGCCGTGACATAATCGGGATCAAGGTCTAGAGCATTTTGAAATTGTGTAATTGCCTCCTCATACTCCCCCTGTTGCGCCAGAGAAGTCCCCAAATTATTGTAGCGAATCGCATTAGGCGCAAGCTCCACCGCCTGACGATGCGCCTCAATGGCCTCCTCATAGCGTTCCAATTGACTGTACGCATTGCCCAAATTCGTGTAAGCATAGGGATTATCCCCATTAATCTCAATCGCCTGCTGATAGGTATCTATCGCTTGCTCTACCTCACCCAACCGTTTATACACCAACCCCAAATTCACATAGGCTTCCCCATAACGGGGATTAACATTAATGGCATTTTGATAGGCTTCTATCGCCTCCTGATACTTGTCTTGCGCCGCCAACGCCACCCCTAAGTTATAATACCGCACCGCATTGGGCTCAATTTGTAACGCCTGTAAATAGGCTTCTATGGCCGCCTCTAGATTCCCCTTCGCAAAATAAGCATTGCCTAAATTATTATAGGCTTGAGCATAATTCTCATCCCGTGCGATCGCTTGTTGATAGGCATTAATCGCCTCATCCAGTTGTCCCAACTCCCGCAAGACAACCCCCAAATTACTGTAAGCCACCGCAAAATCCGGATCAAGTGCGATCGCCTGTTGATAGGCTGACTGAGCAGTGGGTAACTCCCCTTGGGCCTGAAACACATTCCCCAAATTATTATAAGCCAGAGGACTTTGGGGATTTAACGCAATGGCCTGCTGATACGCGGCCACAGCCTCATCATACTCCCCCTGCTCCACCAAAGCTAACCCCAAATTGAGATAAGCCGCCGCATTATTCGGAAAACTGCCAATTATCCGTCGCCAGATAGTTTCCGCTTCCGAATAGTTTCCCCCCTGCTGCGCTGCATTACCCTCCCGAAACAACTGTTCGAGGGATTGAGCCAAAACAGGTTGTCCCGATAAAATTAGTAAAAATGAGGCTAACACGGCCACCCAATAACGGTTATTCATGCCCATACACTCCACACTCTGCCTTTATTGTACTCTCGCTTCCGATCTCTCACGCCACCTAACCCCCAAACTTCCTCTCTCCCTGTCCTCTGTGTCTCTATGGTAAATTCCGAGCTTTTAATTTTAACCCTATCTACTCCCATTTTTCTACC
Organism: Spirulina sp. CS-785/01; assembly: GCF_028330525.1. Classification (GTDB taxonomy): domain Bacteria; phylum Cyanobacteriota; class Cyanobacteriia; order Cyanobacteriales; family Spirulinaceae; genus JAQMSD01. The sequence goes on along the minus strand of NZ_JAQMSD010000266.1, from coordinate 8,741 downwards.
ACCAACCATCCTCCCGCAGCATTCTCATATCCCCATAATTTCACTGATTTTGGCTCAGACACTCCTTGTAACTTACGATAAACTTCAGGTCGCGTCGTAACCACTTGCCAACTGCCGCTTCCCGTCTGTAACTGATACATCTCCTCCCCTTGGGGGGATAAAATACCCGCAACACATTTTCCAGCCGCTACCTCACTAGAAAACCCCTCACTGCACCCGCAATTCCCATCTAAGGGATAATCTTCGGGATGGTCTAAATAATACCGTTGCCAGGCTTGCCACTCTGGATGAGTGGGCGGTAAGTTAAGGAGGGGAATCACCGCCATTGGTGCAACAGCATCCGTAATTAACGCCTCTTGGACTTGTCGCACAGATAAATCTTGGGGTTGACATTGGCATTCTACACATAAAGCCGCCGTCATTCCCGCCGCTTGACCAATGCCCATCACTATCGGTTGTAAACGAGTTGCACCATTGGCAATGTGAGACACCGATATATTTTTCTCACAAACTAAAAACCCTTCTACAGTCTCTGAAATTAACGCAAAATAAGGAATAGCAAAGGGAGTCCCAGTCCAACGGCCTCCCCATCGCATAGACTTGGGTTGTAGTTTAAAGTCCACCCCCGGATAATGGTGATCATTAGCATAATTCCCCACTATAATAGCAGTCACTTGTCCTTGGGAGTCCGTGGGTAAAGGGGCGACTGTCCCCCCAGACTGGGGTAAAATCATGCCCTCTGTGACGGTTATTTGCCCCTGTAAGCGGCGACTTTCTCGGAAATAGGGGTGGAGGGCAAACGCCCAATTGGACGGGTGAGGAAAGGCATTTTCGGCTAAACCGTAACGCTGGCCGAGGTGGGTTTGGATGTAGCGGGCAAAACTTTGACTATGCCATTGGGCTTCCTGATAATACTCCTGTTTGGCGGTTTCGGACTCGACTAAACGCTGTAAGTTTTCGGCGTAGTCGTTACCGTGAATGGGCCAGTTGAGCATATATAAATTATCGGTCAACCGCCCATAGTTGAGGAACGATTCCCCCCCATAATTGTCCCACGCGCCTTGAAATTGGTCGCTGGTGTCTTTGGGGGGAACGGGGATTTCTGGGGCGTTGTGGTGATAATCTTGTAGGAGGACAACCCAGGTGGGAGACTGGACGGGATAGCGTTGGGTGAGGTCGTTAAAGGTTTCGGGTGCGCTGGGTTCGTTAAATTCGGCTTTTAATTCCCATCCCCAGCGATAGGGGATGTCTGCGAGGGGGAGTAGGTCGCCTAATTCTGTGCCGTCGAGGGTAATTTGGGCGTAAATGTCGTAGTCGGGGAAACGGACTCCGGTAATGCGGTTGTGGGTTTTGTGGACTTCGAGGGGGACTTGTCCGCTTATCCAATGTAAGTTGGGTAAGGTGTTGACCCAGTGGGCGAAGATTTCTGCACCGATGCGGGGATGATAGCTAAAGAGACTCACCCAACTGCGGTCTAGGCCGCCGGGCTGTTTTTGCCGTAGGGTTTGGATATATTGCCCCCAGAGTCCGGTTTGCAGGGCGATGAGTTCGTTGCCATCGGGGACGGCAACGCCTGCGCTGGTGAGCATTCCACCTAACCAAGGAAATTCGCTGACGAGGGTGGTTTTAATGCCTCTCCGTGCGGCTTGAATGGCTGCACAAGTGCCTCCTGTTCCTCCTCCGACAACTAGCACTTGGGTTTTAAGGGTTTCTGGCATGGGTTTTCAATTAACAATTAGCAATTAACAATTAACAATTAGCAATTAACAATAAACAATTAACAATTAACAATTAACAAGTGTTCTGGGTTCTCCCCCATCTTCCCCATCTCCCCCATCTTCCCTATCTCCCCCATCTTCTCTTTGTGTCCTTTGTGTCTTTGTGGTTCAACCGTCAACTATCAACTATCAACTATCAACTAACTTTCTAGATTTTCTTACTTAGGGTGATCCAGTTTTCTACACTTAAATCTTCGGCTCGCGCTTGGGGGTTAAGGTTTAAGGTTTCTAGGAGTTGGGTGAGTTGGGTGGGGGGGATGAGGCTTTTTAGGTTGTTGCGGAGCATTTTGCGCTTGTTGGCAAAGCCGAGTTTGATGAGGGTTTCTAGGCGTTTGGGGTTATGCTCTGGGGTGTCACGGGTGAAGGGGGTGATGCGGATGACGGCGGAATCGACTTTGGGTGGGGGGGAGAAGGCTTTGGCGGGGACGTGACAGATTTTTTCGCAGGTGGCGAGGTATTGGACGCGGACGGATAATGCGCCGAAGGTTTTTGTGCCGGGGGTGGCACAGAGCCGATCGCAAATTTCTTTTTGTACTAATAGCACAATGGAGTCGTAAGCGGGTTGACGGGGTTGGGAAATAGTCCCTAAGAGCCGTTGTAAGATGGGGCCGGTGATGTTGTAGGGAATGTTGGCGACGACTTTGTTGGGGGACTGGAAGCGGGGAAAGTCCCTTAATAGGGTTTCTAGGTTAAGGTCTAATATGTCTCCTTGGAGGAGGAGGAAGTTGTCTTTGGAGCCGAGGTGCTGGACTAATTGTTTACACAGGTCTCGGTCTAATTCTACTGCGACTAAGGCGGCCACATGAGGGAGGAGGCGACGGGTGAGATTCCCGGTGCCTGGGCCGATTTCTAATAAGCGATCGCGCTCTGATAAAACTGCGGCTGCGACAATTTGCTCTAAAACGCGATCGGACTTTAACCAATGTTGGGCAAAGTGTTTACGAGGTTTGGGCATTGATCAAGGGAAAAAGAAGGGTGACAAAGGCGGGAATCCCTAAAATTACCATTAATCCGGCTGGCATGAATTTGCGAGTTTTACTCAGACGGATGAGAAAGGTGACAATGAGGACTCCGGTAATTAGGGTAGCGAGGATCGCACCCCAATTGGCCCCTTGTAACATGGCGATCGCACCAATCAACAACAATACCCCACTCCCTGTCCCGGAAATCAAGGAAATTTGACTTTTACTCTTGACATAGCCCAGAATGCCGCCCACGAGAGACAAAATGCCATAGGCAATGGCCACAATACCTGCGATCGTCATAAATCAACCCTCTGAAATAAATCACCCCATTATTCTAGAGGCTAAATTCCCCACTTTTCTCTCCTTGTGATGAAACGTTGCATTTTGCAATGTGATATTTATCACAGCAAACTTAGCATCAATCTCACACCCCCTGCCGAAAAGAATCACCCCCATTTCTCCGGAATACCTTTACCCTAAAATATGGAATAAACCTCTAATCTATATCGGCTTGATTTCCAATGATACAAACTGATATTAATCAAATCATCGACCATATCCTCTCCACTCGCCAAATTAGCCGGGCAGATCAAAATCGGCTCATGTCTTTGTTATTTGATAATGGCTTGGGAGATCAGGAAGAATCTGGGATTAACCGCATCTACGAAGCACTTCATCAAGGTCTAATTCGCGTCGTAGATTAGTTAATCCCCTCATTGCTGAATAATATTTTCAACTATTCCCAGTCTTTCACTGTCCAAGAAAAAGACTGTTGCAGTTGTGCCAATTCATCCCGATGTCCTCTTACTTTCACCAAATTTTGAGTCGCTTGTTGTCCATCAGCAAGCGATTCGACTTTTAAGAGAACTTCTTCAACTCGCTCCGATTTTTTCCAGTAAAAATAACCCGCTAAGGGAGAAAATAACACTAAGCCAAAAAAGATATTTCCTACCCCAGGAAAAAGATAATTTAAGACCAAGGCCAAACATAATAAACCAATAGCGGCCAGGAAAGAGAGAAAAATGGCCAAAAACCAACTCGGACTCACTAACCCTTTATAGGTCACTTGTTCGGTTTGTGCATCCACTCCGGCCAGTTGATAGGAGCGGCCTTCAAAATAGTTCTGTATTTTCGGGAGGAGGGTTTCTTGGGAGTCGGGAGCAATGAGGGTTATCTGTTCAATACGTTCTTTGGTGGACGCACGAATAAAGAAAAATAAGCCCACCATTAGTAACAGTGTCAGCAGTAGGGTAGAGGAGAGGATAGGAGGATTCATAATAGTTGATAGTTAATAATGGATAATTGAAGCTAAGAAACCGGGTTTCTGTGCAAAATTGTGGCAAAACACGATCAATTTAGATAGAAACCCGGTTTCTCGGCCACTTATATTCATTTAAACAAAGAACAAACAACAAACAACCAAGAACAAAAAACAGCACCCTTACAGATGCTGCTTGACAAAATGATTAAACCATGCTAAACAAGAGCCGCCATTTTCACTTCATTGGTGTTTAACAACTCTTGTAACTCCTCAGCATCCACCGTTTCTTTTTCAACCAGCATTTCTGCTAAACGGTCGAGGATGTGGCGGTTTTCAGTCATTACTTGAGTGGCCCGTTGATAGGCACTATCGACTAATTGACGGACTTCTTCATCAATTAACGCTGCCGTTTCTTCCGAGAAATCTCGGTCTGAGGCAATTTCCCGACCCAAGAATACATTACCTTGTTGACGGCCTAGGGCTACTGGACCCAGGCGATCGCTCATCCCAAAGCGCGTTATCATCTGCCGGGCCACGCGAGCCACCTGTTGTAAGTCATTGGAAGCCCCGGTGGTCACTTCTTCTTCACCGAAAATAATTTCTTCGGCAATTCGACCCCCTAACGCGACGGCCATCTGATTTTGCAGATAAGCGCGGGAATACAACCCAGAGTCCATGCGGTCTTCACTAGGAGTAAACCAAGTCAGTCCACCCGCTTGACCACGGGGAATAATACTAATTTTCTGTACCGGGTCATAATCGGGCATCAGCGCACCGACCAAAGCGTGTCCTGCTTCGTGGTAGGCTACCAACTGCTTGCGTTTTTCGCTCATTACCCGATCTTTCTTCTCGGGCCCCGCTAAAACGCGATCGATAGCATCATTGATTTCATCCATAGAAATCTCAGTTAAATTGCGCCGGGCGGCTAAAATGGCCGACTCATTGAGCAAGTTGGCTAAATCTGCCCCAGTAAACCCAGGAGTCCGACGGGCAATTTTTTCCAAGTCCACATCTTTGGCCAAGGTTTTACCCCGTGCGTGAACTTGCAGGATTTCTAAACGGCCTGCATAGTCGGGACGGTCCACCACCACCTGACGGTCAAAGCGTCCAGGACGCAACAGCGCGGAGTCTAACACATCGGGACGGTTGGTGGCTGCAATAATGATAATTCCGGTATTGCCTTCAAACCCGTCCATCTCGGTGAGTAACTGGTTGAGGGTTTGTTCCCGTTCATCATTACCGCCGCCTAAACCTGCGCCACGACTGCGGCCTACTGCGTCGATCTCATCAATGAAGACGATACAGGGAGCGTTATTTTTGGCTTGTTCAAATAAGTCCCGGACGCGAGATGCACCTACCCCAACGAACATTTCCACGAATTCAGACCCGGAAATGCTGAAGAAGGGCGCACCTGCTTCTCCGGCGACGGCTTTGGCTAAGAGGGTTTTACCTGTTCCTGGCGGTCCAACTAATAACACTCCTTTGGGGATTTTCGCGCCAATGGCCGTAAAGCGATCGGCATTTTTCAGGAAGTCCACCACCTCGGTTAACTCCAGTTTGGCTTGTTCAATGCCAGCCACATCGCCGAAGGTGACTTGGGTTTGGGGTTCCATCTGCACCCGTGCCTTAGATTTACCGAAGTTCATGGCCTGGGACCCAGGGCCGCTGGAGGCACGACGGAGGAGGAAGAATAACCCGATTAATAGTAAAGCGGGAACAAATAAGCTGCTGAGAATGCGGAACCAGAACCCATCGTCTTGAGGCGGTTGGACGGCAATGTCAACGTTATGTTCAGAGAGAATATCAATTAATTCTGGGTCGTTGGGGAGGTTGACCAGAACTTGTGTGCCATCTTGGGCCGTGACTAAGGCTTGGGACCGGTCGGCGGTCATTTTGATGGTTTCGATTTTCTCGTTTTGAACTTCTTGGATTAAACGGCTATATTTCCAAGTTTCTCGGTTTTCACTGGGACTGTCGAGGAAGGCAGACCCTAAAGCTAAAACGACGATGACTAGGAGGACATAGAGTCCTGCATTACGCCATTTTTTATTTTTGTTGTTATTCACGCGATCGAACTCCTAATTCTTGACGGTGCAGATATAGTCAGATTTTTATGCTCTTGTTATGAGAGGGGGGATTAATGGTTTATTGCCCCTTGACTAAATGAGCTAAGTATGATAGGGAGTCTCCTATTTTGCTTCTCACTATATTAACTAATGTTAACCTTTCTCAGAGAAGATTGGGGATCACTTTCTCAGGGAGATTTTGCCCAGAGGAATTTCATTCCCTTCTCAGGAAGCGGGGTTAGGGTGAGGGGAGATAGGTGGCGATTTGGTGAAAGACAAGGTTATGAACGGTTTGGCATGGCTGCAAGGGCTTTGGGAACAGGGGAAGCAACGGCTGAATCCCCATTCGCTGCAATTCCAGTTAACGGTGGGAATTGCGCTGGTGTCGGCGGTGGGAATTAGTAGTATTACGGCGGTGATTGCCTGGCAGTTGGATCGGTTGATTGTGACTTCTCATAAACGACAGGTGGCGACTTTGGCGGAACGGTTTACCGAGAGTGTGGAGATTTACAGCGAGATGATGTCCACTCCGGCGGCCATGCAAAGGGCGATTTCCCATCTCACTACGGGGGATACGTTGATTTGGGTGGAAAGTCCCGATGGGGAGATTGTGGCCATGTCGGAGGCATTGGCCATGGGAGGAAGGGATCAGCAGGTGTTGGAGATTGCTGAACAGGGGATTTCGCCGATTCCTGAGATTTATGCCATTAATCAAGGGTATTGGATTATGTGTGGGAATACCCTTGAGGTACAGCAGCAGGATTGGGGAAAGGTGCATTTAGCCCACGATATTACGGGGGATCAACGGATGTTTTATCGGTTGATTGGGATGTTGGGGGGGGTGAGTGTGGTGGCCATTGGGGGGATGACGATCGCGATCGCAGTTTATATTCAAAAATCCCTCAAACCCCTCCAACAAATGCGCCAACAAACGGCAGCATTATCCGCCGAACAGTTAGGCAAAGAGGAGTTAGTCCTCACCAATGCCCCCAGTGAATTACACCAGTTAGAAACGGCGTTTAATCAGATGTTAAAGCGGTTTCATGAGTCCTGGGAACAACAACGCCAATTTGTCAGTAATGTCTCCCATGAGTTACGAACCCCTCTAACCTTAGTCTGTGGCTATTTACAGAGTACCCTCCGCCGGGGCCAAAACCTCAGCGAACCCCAACAGGAAGCCTTAACCATTGCGGCCAGTGAGGCCAAACGGACGGTGCAATTATTAGAAGATTTATTAGAATTGGCCCGGGCCGAAAATCACCATCTCCATTTCCGTCAAGCCCCCATTTTGCTCAATGATTTTGTGCGGGAAGTGGTGGACATGAGCAAACAATATAGTCAGCGCACCATTGAGTTTAAACCGGATCGGGCGTTGGTGGAAGTGCTGGCAGACCAAGACCGTTTAAAACAGGTATTGTTAAACTTAATCGACAATGCGGTGAAATATTCTGAGCCGGAGCAACCGATTACAATTATTGTGGAGAAAGAGGAGAATCAGGGCGTGATTAAAGTCTGCGATCGCGGTCCCGGCATCCCCCTCGCCCAACAATCCCGCATTTTTGAACGATTTTACCGTCTCGACGAAGCACGCTCTCGGACCGAAGGTGGCGTTGGTTTAGGTCTCTCCTTAGTACAAACCCTAGTCGAAGGCATGGGGGGAACAGTGTCAGTCCGCTCCCAACTACAAGAAGGAAGTACCTTTATTGTCACCCTCCCCATTTTGGAAAATTAAGAAATTTGAGAGACACTTCCCCCCCAACCCCCTCTCCCACCTTGGGCGACGGGGTTGAGGGCTGCATTCCACCCAACTGCACACCGCCATAACTCACAAAACTTTAAACAAATGTAACGACTCTGAAGTTAATTTATTTCTTTTGCTTTAATTGGACTATATCCATTAAACATGAGAAACTATGTCTTATGTCTGGGATGATTCCCTCAAAACAGGAATTCCTTTAATTGATCAACAACATAAGCAATTGATTGATCAGATGAGCCTTTTAGTGCAAGCCTTAAAAAGTAATCAAGCCCAAGGCGAAATCATCAACATCTTAGACTTTCTCGACCAATACGTCGAGCAGCATTTCAGTTATGAAGAAGGCTGTATGTTGAAATATCGCTGTCCGGCGGCTGCTAATAACAAAACAGCACATCAAAAGTTCATCAAAACCTTAAAAGAAGTCCGGCAAGAATATTTTAAAACTGGAGTCTCTTTATCCTTAGTCCTAAAAGTCAATAAAGAGTTACTAGAGTGGTTTATCCATCACATCAAGCGCATTGATATGCAGCTTCAACCTTGTGTTGTTGAAGTCTAGATAATTGATAATTGATAATTGATAGGGGAATTAGAAGCCGGGTTTCTATCCCCATGTTGCCCTGGCACCGAAAATGAACCTCAGCAACCCAGTTTCTCCCTACTCAGGAGAAATTTTATCCCCTACCTTTCCCCCCAAAATTCACCATTACCTTCAACATTAAATATAAATGGTTTAACCTGTTTTAACAGGTTTTAGCTCTGAGCCTTGGGTTTTAACCCAAGGTTCACCCATTGGCTTTCCCCCCCAAAATTCACCATTACCTTCAACATTAAATATAAATGGTTTAACCTGTTTTAACAGGTTTTAGCTCTGAGCCTTGGGTTTTAACCCAAGGTTCACCCATTGGCTTTCCC
>NZ_JAQMSD010000265.1 GCF_028330525.1 Spirulina sp. CS-785/01 | reverse complement strand
GCGGCGGGTGTTCCTGCTAACGCAGGACTGACTAAATACAGGGTAGTGCGAATTAAGTCTGCATCGCGGGATGCTTGCGCCATTTTTTCTAAGGGGACCACCCAGATTTTTTCGTCTTCCCAACTGACGCGGTAACAGATGACAACGGGAGTGTCTGGGGGATAATGTTGCAGCAGTTTATCTTGGGCGGTTTCCACGTGACGGGCCGCCAGATATAGGCATAAACTGGACTATTGATTAATTTTACGTTGTTCAGACCGAAATAGACGAGTCATGGTAATACCTGTAAAGAGCATAGCTAATAAACCTAAACCATTTAAAAGGACATAAAAGACTCTTAATTCTTGTCCTAACCAAGTGCCTTGGTGAATGAGCATGAAAAAGTCTCCTACTTCGTCAGAGGCCCCAAACCAACTTTTAGAAACGCGATAACCCACTCCTGTGGCCGCAGTAAGGAAAAAGGGAATGAAGACAATAGGGGCTAAATAACGATGCCATTTGCGGATTTTTCTGGGGTCCATGGGAGGTTCTCCTTTCCAGTAGGGTTTGCTCTTGGAGTCCTACTGTAGAAAAAAAAAGTAAAGAAATCGGGAAGATGGCTTAATTGTCATTGGCTAAGGGGAGTGTAACCTGAAAACAACTGCCTTGTCCTAATTGACTGGTGACGGTGATTTGGCCATAATGAAGACGGGCAATGGTTTGCGCGATCGCCATTCCTAACCCAGTCCCTTCACCCCCACCCCGCACTTGATCCGCTTGCCAAAAGCGATCAAAAATATAGGGTAAATCCTCACGAGCAATCCCAATCCCCGTATCTTCACAAGTAATAATCCCATCAGACAAGTTACGCTCCATGGAAACTGTCACCCGTCCCCCCGTCGGGGTATATTTAACCCCATTGGTGAGAATATTGCTAAATAACCGTTTGAGTTGTTGGGGATGGCCATACACAGAGACAGAAGGAAGGGGGAATACAGTCAACGTAATACCTTTTTGTTCAGCAGAGAAAGCCAATTCCTCCCCTAAGTCTTCTAAAATATCTTCGAGAGGAATAACGCGCCATTGTTCTTGAGTGAGTTTCCCAAACCCTTCCATCCGAGAGAGAAAGAGCAAATCCTCGACTAAGGTTTTCATTTGCTCGGTTGCTGACTGGATGGCCTCAATTTTCGGGAAATCTGGGGGGGCAATACGCTCTGGATGGTCATAAAATGAGGCAATGGTGGTATTAATCACAGTTAAGGGGGTTCTTAACTCGTGGGACGCATCGGCGGTAAACTGTTTTAGTTGCTCAAAACTCTGTTCAATGGGTTTGAGCGATCGCGCCGTTAACCACATTCCACTCACTCCTGTGATCCCTAACGCGAATATCCCCCCAATCCCCAACCCCAGTCGCAAATAGTCTAACTCTAATTCAATATCCTCAGTGGACTCACTGGCCCGCACATATCCTGCTAAGACTTGGGAGGACTCCCCTTGACGATAAACAGGTAAGGTATAACTGCGAATCCCTTGGTTTTGTCTCATCATTCCGGTGTCTGGAATCTTGGCCGGGAGGGAATCTTGTGGCTTTAAATTGCCTTGGTGAACTAACAAGGTTTTTTCAGCATTAAACCATTCTACCCCCTCAGAATGACGAGGGGAGAGGTTTTGCTCTGGAATCAGGAGGGGAGAGGTGTCATAATGTTCCATGAGCGTGGGAAGGGTAAGGCTTGGGGCAATCTCAGAATTATCGGTATGTTGGGTATATTCGGCATATTCATGTTTCACCACATCGAGGGATTGAGCCGCCGTTTGCGCTAAACTCAATAGGTGCATTTCCAGTTGTCGATTGAGATTACTGGCCACCACCTGATACACGGTTAACCCCGCACTGCCTAAAATAGCCACCATTACCCCTAAATAAGAGCAGAGTAAACGCCAACGTAAGGTTGTCCAAGGAGAGAAAGACTTGGGATTAAAGTGTTTTCCTTTAAATTTCTGGATTAAGCCGATACCCCAAACCATAAACCGTTTCAATGAAATTAGCAGGCGCACCTGTTAATTTTAGCTTACGTCGTAAACTGCGGAGATGGACTTTCACGGTTTCTTCTCCAGGGGTATCTTCAAAGGTCCATAATTGCTCAATAATCTGTCTGCGACTTAACACGCGATCGCCCTGTCTTAAAAATAACTCCAATATGCTATACTCTTTCGGGGTTAAACTGAGCCGTTGTTCATTGTAATACACCTCACATTTACTGGGATCAAGGGTGAGCTTTTCCCAAGTTAAAACAGGAGGTAATATGGTGGCATTGCGACGCAATAACGCCCGAATTCGCGCTAATAGAGCTTTCATTTGAAAAGGTTTCACCACATAGTCATCGGCCCCCGCATCTAAACCCATCACTTCATCAGTGCTACTATCTTTGGCCGTAAGCATTAAAATGGGAGTCGAGTCTTGGTTATGCCGCAAGCGTTGACACACCGTTACCCCATCTAATTTCGGCAACATTAAATCCAACAAAATTAAATCATAACAATCCATACAAGCCAACTCAAACCCCAATTGACCATCCCCTGCAACCTCCACCACATAGCGATGATCCTCCAATACTTCCTTCAAAGAATAGGCAATTCGAGAGTCATCTTCAATGAGTAGAATTTTCATCGTTAACTTCCCTAACAACAAGCGTTATTTGAGTAGGCAAGTAAGCCCTTCCGGGCTTACTATGAGCGTTTATTGGGGGACTCCACCTCGGAATAGGTGGGAATGGTCGGGATGATATAATTGTGACCTGGCGGCGGGTGTTCCTGCTAACGCAGGACTGACTAAATACAGGGTAGTGCGAATTAAGTCTGCATCGCGGG
>NZ_JAQMSD010000264.1 GCF_028330525.1 Spirulina sp. CS-785/01 | reverse complement strand
CCTCTGCCCTCTGCCCTCTGCCCTCTGCCTTCTGCCTTCTGCCTTTTTTGACCAAGAACCAAACAACGTAAATTATGTCAGTAGAGACGCAAACGACACAAACCCTAAAATCTCTATTTGTTGCCCCAACCCAAGTGTTACGGGGAAATCAGAGTTTGGCGCAAGCTGGAGAAAATATTGCCAAATTAGGACAACGGCCTTTAATTGTAGGCGGCGATCGCACCTTAGCTCTCATTGAACCCCATCTCGCCCCGGTTTGTCAGCAACACAACCTCAACAGCGTTTCCGCCAGTTATCTCCCTGACTGCTCTGAAGCCTCCCTCGCCCACTTACAGGACTCCTTAGACAACCATAACGCGGATTTAATTATCGGAGTCGGAGGCGGTAAAGCCCTCGATGCGGCCAAATTATTAGCCCACCAAAACCACTTACCCGTCGTCACCATTCCCACCTCTGGGGCGACTTGTGCCGCGTGGACTGCCCTCTCTAACATTTACACCCAAGCAGGGGCCTTTCAGTACGATGTGAGCCTCACCCGCTGCCCAGATTTACTGATTTTAGACTATGATCTCGTTCAGACTGCTCCCCAACGGACTTTAGTGGCGGGAATTGGAGATGCGATCGCAAAATGGTACGAAGCCTCCGTCAGCAGTGGCAACGCCACCGCTACCCTCACCATCGCCGCCGTACAACAGGCCCGCATCCTCCGGGATATCCTCCTACAAAAATCCGCCAACGCCCTCGAAACCCCCGGTAGTGACGACTGGCGCGAAGTCGTAGATGCCTCTGTCTTACTGGCGGGGGTTATTGGTGGGTTAGGCGGCGCACAATGCCGCACCGTCGCCGCCCACGCCGTCCATAACGGCTTAACCCACCTCCCCGCCGCCCACCACATCCTCCACGGCGAAAAAGTCGCCTATGGCATCCTCGTGCAACTCCGCCTAGAGGAAATGGTACAAGGCAACCAACTGGCCACCACCGCCAGAGGCCAACTGATCGACTTTTATAACCGCATTGGCCTCCCCAAAAACCTCAATGATCTCGGCCTCGGCAACATCACCCTCGCCGAGTTACACCAAGCGGCCAGCGTCGCTTGTAACCCCAAGTCCGATATTCACCACCTCCCCTTCCCCGTCACCGTAGAACAACTCATGGCCGCCATGGTATCGACAACGGTAGAAATGGGGGTAATGAGTAATGGGTAATTGAAGATGGGGGAGATAGGAAGATGGGGAAGATGGGGAAGATGGGGAAGAACAAAGAACCAAGAACTTTACTGTTTACTGTTTACTGTTTACTGTTCCCTTTTTCACCAATAACTAACAACAAACAAACAACCCCAAAAAAAATGTCCATTATCACCGTTGAAAACCTGAGTAAAACCTATCCAGTTCCGGTGAAAAACCCCGGTTTGAAGGGGACATTAACCCATTTTTTCCGTCGTCAATATCGCCATGTTGAGGCCGTGAAGTCTGTCTCCTTTCACCTCGAAATGGGGGAAATTGTGGGGTTTTTGGGGGCTAACGGTGCAGGGAAAACCACTACCTTAAAAATGCTCACCGGACTCATTCACCCATCTGGGGGAAATATCCGGGTTGCGGGGTATGTCCCATTCCGTCGTCAAGGGCAATTTTTAAGCAAAATGAGCCTAGTTATGGGACAAAAACAACAACTCCTTTGGGACTTACCTGCCTTAGACTCTTTACGCATTAATGCGGCAGTTTATAAGATACCAGAAAAGGAGTTTAAATATCGCATCTCGGAACTGTCTGACTTACTTTCTCTGGAGGGAAAATTAAACCAACCTGTCCGTAAGTTATCCTTGGGAGAACGGATGAAAGCGGAACTTTTAGCGGCCTTATTACATCATCCCCAAGTCTTATTTTTAGATGAACCAACATTAGGGTTAGATGTGAATGCACAGGCCGCAGTTCGGGATTTTTTGCGAGAATATAACCGTCGGTATCAAGCGACTATTGTATTAACCAGTCATTACATGGCGGATATTACGGCCTTGTGTGAACGAGTTATGCTCATTCACGAAGGACAATTAATATATGATGGTAGTTTAGAGGCACTTTTAGAACGGTTTGCTCCCTATCGAGAAGTTAAAGTGGAGTTAGCAGAAAGTCTTTCTAGAGAGAAGTTAGAACCGTTTGGAGAAATAGAAGCAATAGAAGGCCGAGATGTGCGCTTTATTGTCCGTCGAGAACAGTTAACTCAAACAGTGGAGGAGTTATTAGCTAAATTAAAAATTTTAGATTTAAGTGTAAATGATCCCCCCATTGAGGAGGTTATTGGCCGTTTATTCGCCCAAGGAAATACAGAGAGTTAAGAGTTGAGAGTTAACTTATAAATATTAACCCGTTTTAACGGGTTTTCGCTATCAGCCTTGGGTTTTAACCCAAGGTTCAGACAAACAAAACCAACAACCAACTATTCCCTATTCCCTGTTCCCTATTCCCTGTTCCCTATTATTCCCTGTTCCCTATTATTCCCTGTTCCCTATTATTCCCTGTTCCCTATTATTCCCTGTTCCCTAT
>NZ_JAQMSD010000263.1 GCF_028330525.1 Spirulina sp. CS-785/01 | reverse complement strand
GTGCAACAGGTGCAACAGGTGCAACAGGTGCAACAGCGATCGCAGGCAATCCCACAATTCTCGATTTTACCCCCATCTGGCAATCCATTTTAGAGGACTTGGAGGAGGATGTGTTGTTGGGGAATGCTTGTCAAACTGTGCCGGAGTTGGAGTTGGAGTTAGATGATGATGGGGAGGAGATGGAGTTAGAGGAAGAGGAAGATCAGGAGTATGACCAAGAGTGTCGTCCTGTGAGTGAGGAAGGAGAGGGAGAATTGTAGGTCAGTAAGCTGTATATAGAAACCGGGTTTCTTTTTTTCAACCTTGGTTTAAGTCCCAAATTGAACGCAGAAACCCAGTTTCTCAACCTTTTCAAACTGTAATCAATGGCAGCATGGATAGAGGGGTTGGATAGTAATGAAGAAGACACGGAGTTAGAAAACTGAATTAATAATATTTTTAACTTCTTGAAATTCCGAAGCAAAATTTTGTTCTATTACTTCTTGTCCTTGATTAAAAGAATACAGTCCTCCAATAATCATTGATATTTTCCTTGATTTTCAAATAATTTTAACTGTTCCGAGGTTGAATTGTCTTGAGATTTTTGCCATTCTTGAGGTTTTTGACTCACTTTCTCTCGTCCAGTGGGTGTATGAATGGGTTTACCTAATGGTCTGATCTTCAAAGTCCCATTCCAATAAGACTGTATTCTCTCCACTGCTACATTACTATACTCAGCTTGCTTTTCGCTGCCAATTGCTTTACGCTGATGTTTGAGTGCAGCGATTAGTGATGATCCTACTCCTGCATAAGGATCAAAAACTCTTTCTCCTTCATTAGTTAATGCTAAAACGCAACGTTCGACGAATTCAATCGGATATTGACAAGGGTGAATCGTCTTTTCAGGATGGTTTGATTTAACATTAGGAATATCCCACACTTCTTCCTCCCAGTTTTGGACAATAATTTCCCAGAAGTCTGAGGGGTTTTTACCTTTCGGGTTTCCAGAGGGTTTACCTTTATTTTTTCCTTTATAATGTCGTTTTCCGGGGTATTTTGCAGGGACTCTCACTGCATCTAAATTAAATGTATATTGTTCCCCTTTGCTAAACCAGAGAATGGTTTCATAACGTCCCGAAAAACGCTTGGATGCGTGAAGTCCATGACCAAAACGCCAAATAATTCTATTGCGTAAATAGAAGTGAAATTGTTTGAAGATGTTATAATAAAAAATATCAAGGGGATAGACTTCTCCCTTATCAACAAAGTTGCCGACTTGCCAACAAATACTCCCGGTATCGGTGAGGATACGGTGAAATTGTTGGATGGTTTGTTTTTGGGTTTCTAAGTATTCATTAATGGCAATTTTTTTCTCGTAAGATTTGCCAATATTATACGGAGGAGAGGTAATAATCAAAGAAATAGATTGATCAGGAATAGTTTTAATAAAATCATTGACATCCCCGGTATAAAGAATTAAGTGACTGTTGGCATCATATTCAGTTTTAATCGGAATAGCAGAATTAAAAGCAAAACTAGAGTCCATGAAGTTAAAAGTCGTCAAAAAGAAGGATTTAGGGTTCGTTTAATGAGGATTACAGAATTTTTAGACTGTAAGCATTTAGATATTGTGTATCTGTTTGTAGTCAACTCGCAAGCGAGCTTATTTCACCCTTGACTATGTAACTTTCAACCCGTTAAACACGGGTTTTAGCTATTAGCCTTGGGTTTCAACCCAAGGCTAATTTGCCCCATTAAGACATTAGAAACTCAAGACAGTGCGTAGCATTCCCACAAAGATGGTGTCGTTGTTGGAGTTGCCATTGGGGTTAAATACTGCATAGGCCCCAGGTGCGACTTGAATTTTATCGTTCAAGGGGAAACGATATTCTAAACTGGCTAAATAGGTGGCATCCCGATCGCTCGGCCCAGCAACGGTAGAACCAAAGGCCCCGGCACGGGTTAAAGAGGGCAATTGACCAAAACTAGCGGTGATCACATCCCCTTCTTTCCATAAGTCCGGGAAGCCTAAATTAAAGGCCCAAGTCCACAGATCAGCCGTATCACCAAAGCGCACTCCAGACTCAGCCACTGCGTTGGTATAACCCACAAAGGTGCTAAGATTAACCGACTCAGCCACATCCCAAGAGGCGGATAAATGCCAGGTGTTGATGGTGGTGGCGGATTCTTGAATATTGCCGCTATTATTCACCCACAGGAAGGGAGATTTCCCTAAAACACTGGCGGTTTCGGCGATACTGACATTATTATCAACCCGTGCGCCACCAGGGGAAAACCCGTGACCATAACCTACGGCCAATTTGAATTTGTCGCTAAAGTCAAAGCTGAGTTGGACGGGGAGATAATACTCACCCCCAAAGATTCCGGTATTCGCATTGGGGGCATCAACGGCAAAATAGCCAATGTCTAACCGTAATAAGTCGCTGAAGCGGAAATTTGCCCCGACAGCAGCATTCCCATCGGCGAAGGTGTCGTAGAATTGCTGGTTATAGGCTAACCCCAGAGGTAAGTTGCCGTAAGCGTAGGGGGAAGTTGTGCCAGCATCGAGGATTTCATCAATGAAAATGCCCCGTGCGGCAATGTGTAAGCGAAGATTCTCATTGACGGGGAAACGATACCAGAGTTTACTCAGTTGGACATCATTGCCACTATCCCCGTAGAGGTTTGGATCGGTATTGGGTGTTCCTGTGCCGACTTGACCCACATTTTCCAAGTTTCGCGCTTGCAGTCGGGTGCGTAGGCGATCTTGGCCAAAGAAGCTGGTATCAAAGTTTAACCGCAGACGATACCCTAAACCAACCGAGTCATTGCCATCCCGATTAAAGTTGGCTGCTGTGCTATTCCCGGCTTGGTGAATGGTGTCTAGGTCATCGATGAAGTTAGTCACGATGGTATCAAGTTCTTCTCCATCTCCCAAACTGGTGGTGTCGATGTCGATCCCATCGAGAAAAACCTGACTAAAGAGGGGATTGCCATTATCAAAGGCAGTGAATAAGGTAGTGGAGTCCACCACCCCTAACCCTTCAAATAAGCCAATCATACGATTGCTGGTTACTAAATTCACAAAGTTAGAGGAGGGGTTGACCGCACTGGTGTCCGCTAAATTATTTAAAACGGCTAGATTGTTGTAGTCGGTGTCGGTGAAGCCGTAAATTTTTGCGCGATCGCCGGTGGCAACGTCTAAACTGGTGACAACCCCCCCATTTAATTTGGTGGTGGTGGAGAATTGATGATCTTCTAAGAAGGTGACGCGGCCTTCTAAATTATCCACCCGTGTCCCCAAGGTGGCCAATTCCGCTTCAAATTCCTGCATTAAGCGACGCAGGGTTTCTAAGTCTTCACGGGTGGCTAAATCGGCGGTTGCTTCGGCTAAAATGCGCTCCATTTGCTGTAAACAGGCATTCAACCCGGCTGCAAATTCGTAGCGACTTAATGCCCGGTTGCCTCGGTATGTGCCGTCAGGATACCCTTTTAGGCAGTCATAACGGCGCACTAAGTCATCTAAGGCTTGAAATGCCCAGTCTCCAGGGGAAACGTCGCGGAATTGGGAGGCCCCGGTAAATTGACCTTGAGATTGATCATTGAGGCGTTGAATTTCTTCGAGGGTTTCTAGACTAGAAGGGGGGTTGGCGATCGCATCACTGCTCAAGCCTAAGAATACCCCCAAGGTGGCGGGGGCGGCAAATAAGGCGGTTCTCAAAAGTTGCTCCATTAAGGTTCTCCTCACACTAAATCAGCTTATTGATACTCCTACGAATAAATTTCGTGGGATTCTCAAGCCGTCCATAATCGGACTCGTAACATGGGGGGTATCCCAGTCTTGCTCTACTCTATAGAGAGACAATCCTTCTCTATTGTTGGATCAATTAGACCATGTTTTCTTATGTTCCTACAAAACATGACTTTTTTTTTCGCTGTTGTCAATTCTGCTACTAGGTGATTTATTGGACCAGATCATTTTTCTCCCAGGGGGCAGGGTAACTCCTCTAGGGGGAATGAACAAAAATCACAGATTGAGCAGATTTGCTTGTTTTGTCAGTAATCAATGTTACGTTGACATCAAGACCCATCACGTTATCTTTCGGTAGTATGGCGGCTCAACACCAATTTCTGCTCGATCTCACAGTTGTTTTAGGGGCATCTGCCATAGCAGGTTATTTTGCCAACCGTCTCCGACAACCCGTTTTACTCGGTTATCTCCTCAGTGGTTTAATCCTTGGGCCGTTTGTATTAGGGATCATTCAAGAAACGGAAGAAATTGAAGCTCTCGCGGAAATGGGGGTGGCCTTCTTACTCTTTGCTTTGGGGGTGGAGTTTTCTTTGGCGGAGTTGAGGCGGGTGCAGGATATTGCCCTCAAGGGCAGTGTACTGCAAATTGGTTTAACGATTCTACTGGTTGCCTTAACTACTACACTGGCCGGGTGGACTCATGGGATCATTCAAGGGGTGTTTGTGGGGGCGGTGTTGTCGCTTTCATCCACGGCAGTGATTTTAAAAACCCTGACGGAGCAAGGGGAAGTTAATACGTTACACGGTCAAATTATGTTGGCCATCCTTATTGTACAGGATTTGGCCGTGGGGGTGATGTTGGCCATTTTACCAGCTTTAAACGAGCCACAAAACCTCTGGGGGTCATTGGCGATCGCTATTTTAAAAGCCTTATTAGTCATTGCCGGGGCATTGGCGTTAGGGTATTGGGTAATTCCCCCCACTATGCGGAAGGTTGCGGAAACGGAGAATAATGAGTTATTTCTTTTAGCAATTATTGCCCTTTGTTTGGGGGTGGCGTTAGTGACTGCCGGCTTAGGACTCTCTATTGAAATGGGGGCTTTTGTGGCCGGGTTAATGGTGGCTGAAATTGACTATGCAGACCAAGCACTGAACCGAATTATCCCGTTGAGAGACACTTTTGCGAGTATCTTTTTTGCGTCTATTGGGATGCTGATTGACCCCCAAGTTTTATTGGATAATTTAGGGTTAATTTTAGGGTTAGTTGCCTTGGTTGTTTTAGGGAAAGCAATCATTATTTTCCCTATTATTATGAGCTTTAATTATTCCTTTAAGACAGCGATAATCAGCAGTTTAGGATTAAGTGAAATTGGGGAATTTTCTTTTATTTTAACTTTGACTGGATTAAATGTTGGCTTATTAAGCGAAGACCAATATTTATTACTTTTAGGCACAACCGCCATTACTTTAGTTGTTGCCCCCATTAATATTAAATTCGCGCCCCGTTTGGCGGATAAATTACTCAGTATTCCGTTAATTAAATATTATCTCCATAAGTACAAGGGGAGAAAAGCCTTTTCTTTGCCTAAAAAAATGCGCGATCATGTCGTGGTAGCGGGCTACGGACGGGTAGGACAGGTAATTGTACGGATTTTATATAATCAAGGGTATTCGGTTTTAGTGATTGAAAATAGTGAAGCGGCAGTCCAAAGTTTGCGCCAACAAAATATCCCCTATTTATTCGGGGATGGGGATTCCGAATTAGTCTTAGAAAAAGCCCATCTGGATCATGCTAAAGCTCTTGCGGTTACGTTACCAGACCCTGCCAGTACAAGGTTATTAATTAAACGGGCCCTCTCTCTCGCGCCGAATTTGGACATTGTGGCGCGATCGCACGAAAACAACGAAATTGACCTTTTAACCCAAATGGGGGCGCGAGAGGTCGTACAACCGGAGTTTGAGGCGGGTTTAGAGATGGGGTCCCATGTCCTCATGACCTTGGGCCAACCTGATGAGGCCATCCAAAATGTGATCCGGATGTTACGCACTGACCGTTATTTTAATATCCGTCCGAAACGGTCCCCAAAACTCCTTGAGAAAGAGGTACAAAATGTGCGAGTTGCCCTCCATAACGAATGGGTGACATTACCGGAAAACTCCCCTCTCGTGGGTGTCACCCTCGCAGATGCCGATGTGCGACAAAAAACCGGAGTGGCCATCATGGTTATTCAAAGTCAAGAGGACACCCTCTATTATCCTAAAGGGGATACCCTCTTAGAAGCGGGCGATCGCTTGTTATTAGTCGGGCAGCGATCGGAAGTCGCCACCTTTGAGCAATTGTATATCAGGTGAAGGACATAAGCTCCTGCAATATTAATTTTTTGCGTCACATTTCTTAAATTTTGTTTGTAAACAAAATTTAAGAAAAACCTGAATCGCTGAAAGTCTTGATTCATAAGGATTTCAGGGTTTGCATTATTCTTGAATTGTTACAAGACTATTAATCTTTGTTTACTTTTGTAACGAAAATCTAATAGAATGATAAATTGAAGCTCAAAAGGTTCAGAGTGAACAGTCATCCCCTGCAACTTTTAAAAATCACAACTTAACAAAATCAGTAACTATGCCTTACACTATCGAAGCGGCTCGTGGTATCTTTCCCAACACCCTAGCGGCTGATGCTGTCCCTGCCACCATTGCCCGATTTAATCAACTTAATGCCGAAGATCAACTGGCATTAATTTGGTTCGCTTACTTAGAAATGGGTAAATCTATCACCATTGCCGCGCCTGGTGCAGCCCAGATGCAGTTTGCGGAAGCGACCCTCAACCAAATCCGGCAAATGAGCTTCCGAGAGCAGTCCCAAGTCATGTGCGACTTAGCCAACCGGGAAGACACCCCCATTTGTCGTACCTATGCGTCTTGGTCTGCTAACATCAAACTCGGTTTTTGGTATCGACTCGGCCAGTGGATGGAAGATGGAACAGTAGCCCCGATTCCGGAAAATTACAAACTGTCGGCCAATGCGTCGGCGATTTTGCAATCTATCCGCAATTTAGAACCCGGTCAACAAATCACGGTCTTGCGAAATACAGTGATTGATATGGGCTATGATTCGAGCAAAGTAGAGGTCGATCAACGAGTTTCTGAACCTGTTGTCGTCAAAGAAGCATCTCAGCGTACTCCGGTTAATATTCAAGGGGTCGATAATCGAACCGTCTTGAGTTATATTAACAACTTGAATGCCAATGACTTTGACGCGCTCATTGATTTATTTGAACCGGATGGAGGTCTGCAACCGCCGTTCCAGCGTCCGATTGTGGGTAAAGAGGCAATTTTGCGTTTCTTCAAAGAAGAATGCCAAAACCTCACATTAATTCCTGAGCAAGGGGTTTCTGAGCCGGCTGAAGATGGATTTACCCAGATTAAAGTAACTGGGAAAGTCCAAACACCTTGGTTTGGGGCAAGCGTCGGGATGAACATTGCTTGGCGATTTCTGTTAAATCCTAACAACAAAATTTTCTTTGTGGCCATTGATTTACTGGCCTCTCCCAAAGAATTAATGAATTTAGCTCGTTCTTAGTTTTAGGGAAGATTCTCCCTAAAAGGTGAGTGAGAGAGCTTTCTATACTAGGAAGCTCTTTTCTTTTCCCCACCCATAAGAGATTGATTTGGTTGATATTAATTTAAACAAATTTAAAAATGTCGGTGAGTAATATTGAATGGACTGAAGCCGAAAAACAAGTGGCTCAAACCGCTTTTAAAACTGCCCAGGCCCGAGAGGCCCAGGCTATAATTGAAGAAGTGCGTAAAACTGCAACTGCGATCGTAGATTTAGAAGAAGTCTGGCGTTTGCATGATTTTCTCAGCGCGAGACGACATGAGATGGATGGTAAATACGATTATCGTTATTCTAATTTGATTTTTGTCTTTGCCCAATTAGTGAGCGATGGTTGGCTGAGTCTCGATGACTTAGAAGGACTCTCCCAAGAGAAACGCACAAAAATTTCTGTTCTCTCCCAGATGTAAAGAACACCGCTAACACCCTGAAGCCAAGTCTTAATCATTTTGGCTTCAGTGCTAACTCCCCTATCCAGTCAATTATTCTGAATTCACCACCTCTTGAAATTCTGCTAGGGAATTCACGAGAATCGCTTGTCGATGTAAGGTACGCAGGAGGGAGTCATCTTGAATCCCATTAACGACCTCTACAAGGGAGTCAGGGACGGTCTCAAAGCGCACTTCTAGCACTTCTAAGATGTCTTCTCGGAGTCTTTCTTGGCGACCTTCTTGGAGACCTTCTTGGCGACCTTTTTCCATTCCGATACGCTCAACACTGGTCACATAAGGCATTTTCCTTTCCTCCTCATAACGATAGATTTCTGTGGTTAGGTTTTCTTCGAGAGATGCGGGCAACGTCATCATCCAGTCAATCAGCCGGAATAATTCTAGGATATCCTGTCTTTCATACCCCCGTTGATAGAGATTTTTGATGATT
>NZ_JAQMSD010000262.1 GCF_028330525.1 Spirulina sp. CS-785/01 | reverse complement strand
GGATAGAGATTTTTGCACTTTTTCTCCGCAATTAGAGCAATACTCTTCTCTTAATGCTGTGTTGTATCTAAAGAGTTCAGTTTTGCCTACACCTCGATTATCCATCCAAAAACGAAGAACTTTATTTCGCACAAACAAACTGAGTTGTCCGAATTGCTTCTTCGATGGCTGATATTTGTTGTGGCTTAGGTTTAACCTTGTACTCTAAGACAAACATTTGACACTAAGTATGCTGGTATCAAAACTGTAGCAGATTAAATTCAATATGGCAATAAAAAGCCGTCCTCCACTTCGTTGGCATGACGGGGCTTGAAACCCAGTATTTTTGGTCAAAAAGAATACGTCTAGATAGCCAAAAAGTCGGGCCTAGGAGGGAAAAATCAGGAAAAATGCCCCGAAGACTGTTCGAGGCTAGGGTGAACCGCTACAATAAAGGCAGTGTTAACATAACTTAACATTCCCAAAAACCCATGCAAGTCACACCGATTACATCATCAGACCATTTCCCCGGTACACACTGGGATTGGCGCGGACATCAGATTTATTACGTTAGTGCGGGAGCAGCATCGAGTCCTTACCCTCCGTTGCTGTTTATCCACGGGTTTGGTGCGTCCACTGACCACTGGCGCAAGAATATGGCGGAGTTACAAACGGAGTTTTCGGTGTGGGCCATTGATTTATTGGGGTTTGGTCGTTCGGCAAAACCCAATTTGGCCTATAGTGGGGATTTATGGCGTGAACAGTTACAGGATTTTATTACTGAGGTGGTGAAACAACCCGTCATCTTGGTGGGGAATTCCTTGGGGGGGTATGCGTCTCTTTGTGTGGCGGCCCAAGGGGCGGAGTTTGCGTCTGGGGTGGTGTTGTTGAATAGTGCGGGCCCGTTTACTGAACCGGAAACGGAGAAACCTCGCTCGAACCGAGTGCAACGGCTGTTTCGGGAGAGGGTGCGATCGCTATTCCTACATCCTTGGGTGAGTTATTTCTTATTCCAGTCCATGCGTCGGCCCCGTAAAATTCGCCAAACCCTCGAAAAAGTTTATTTAGATAAAAGTGCGGTGACAGACCGTTTAGTAGAGGAAATTTATCGTCCCTCTTGTGATCAAGGGGCATTACAGGTGTTTATGTCCGTGTTTAAGTCTCCCCAAGGGGAAAAAACTGATGTGTTATTGCAACGATTATCCTGTCCCCTCTTGACAATTTGGGGAGAAGGTGATCCTTGGATGAATTGCCGCGATCGCGCAGCCAAATTCCGCCAGTATTATCCCACCCTCACCGAACATTTCCTCCAAGCCGGACATTGCCCCCATGACGAAGTTCCCACCCAGGTGAATCAGTTACTCCGTCAGTGGGTTCAACCCATCGCTTTCACTAAGGGGGTCTATAAGCAGACCTAATCTAAAGGCAGAAATACAAATTAGTTTTGCCGATTGCTTAATATTTTGTTACAAAGGAACTAGAACGTTGATTAGTGCAAATTTTATGTTTGGTGGCTTAGTTGGTTCTAATCAGATGCAAGGCACGGATTGGGGAGAAAGACTGCTCAATTCAGTGGCAACCAATACCCTTCGCCACCTATTCACCCGCAGTGATGTGGTCGAAGTCGAAGTAAGCTGTAATCCGTCGAGTAAGCTGTTACAAGGCAGCATTGACAGCTTCAAGATGCACGGGAAGGGATTAGTGATTCGTCAAGACTTTCGGACTGAGGAAATGTCTTTTGAGACGGATGCGGTGTCTATCGACTTTAGCTCTGTCCTCAAGGGCAATATCGCGCTCAAACAACCGACTCAGGCACTCGCGCAAGTTCAACTGTCTGAAGACGACATTAACGAAGCGTTTAAAGCGGAGTTAGTGCGGAAACGTCTCGAAGGATTAACGGATTCCCGGTTAACTCAACTTTCAGGAGGAGACCCCGTTTCCTTTACGGATATCGAGTTAAAACTGTTGCCCAATAACTGTATTAGCTTATTTGCCAATGCTCAATTGGGAAATCAAACTATTCCGGTTAGTTTTAGTTGTGCGTTAGGGTTATACAAACGCCGACGCATTACCTACAAAAACCCAGAGTTTGATCCTACTCGCGTCCCGAAAAAGTCCCAAGACTTATCCCGTCGCTTGATGAATGTTTTGGTAGAAATTCTCAATGATATGGTCGATTTAGACCGTTTTAACCTAGATGGAGTAATGTTACGGTTAAATCGTCTCCAAACTCAAGGCAATATGATGCTGTTTACCGGATATGCCCAAATTGAGCGTATTCCGAAAAAGGGGTAATTGGTAATTGGTAATTGGTAATTGGTAATTGGTTTATAACTCCCTGTTCGCTTGCCCTGAACTTCGACAAGCGGACACGCTCACCTGCTGAAGTGCAGTTTCCGCGAAGCCGTTTCTCTTACGAGACACTGGGTGAACGCGGAGCATCTCCGAAGGAGAAAGGGCTGTTATCTTGTTCAAAAATACAAGAACAAACAACAAAGAACCATTGCTAATTGTTAATTGTTAATTGCTAATTGTTAATTGTTAATTTGCTATGGGAGATTGGTTGGTTAATTCGCTTAACCATTGTTGGACGCGCTTTTTGTAGCGTCGAGCCGATAAATTATTATTGAGGAATTCTATCGCTCTTTGGTAGTCCGCGATCGCGCTATTCCAATCCCCTCTTAAATGATAAGTCCGTCCTCGCTCTCCGTAGGCTCGGCCTTGGAGACGTTTCCCTAAAATTAAAGTAATATCGAAGTTTTCTAGAGCGAGATCATATAACCCTAACTCTCGATAAGTAATCCCTTGATTAATCCAAGCTCGCAGGTTAGCCGGGTTGAAATCTAGGGCGATCTGATAATCTGCTATAGCCTCCGCATATTGTCCCAATCTAGCGTAACAATTAGCGCGATTATTATAGGCTTGATCTAAACTCTCATTAAGCGCGATCGCCACATCAAAATCCGCCAACGCCAACTCATACTCCTCTAATTGAAAATAGAGTAAGCCGCGATTATTATAATCCATAGCACTGTCAGGATAGCGAGACAAGAGATCATGGAGAAGCGCGATCGCTTCCTCATACTCCCCCTGCTTAGACTTCTGTAACACTAACGCTCGTTGTTGACGAACCGCCACCACCTCCTGGAGTTCAATCACCAAAGCATCCGTCTGATTCGGTTGCGATCGCAACATATCCTCCTGACCTTGAGCCGCCTTAAAATTACCTTGTTCACCTTGATCGGCCTGCATCTTGCGTACCCTCCACAGTGCTTCTGACTCTAACCTACAGAGAAAACTCTCCATTCCGGGACAAGAGTGTGTCACTCTCAACGGTGTCCTTAGCGTCACCATCCCTCGATAGACTCAATATATAGCTACAATACCCACAATCTGGATTCCGTATATCGTCTGACCCTCTTTCCCTCCTCCCCTTGGTAAAATCAGTGTAATCCCCTAATCTAGACACATCAGTTTCAAGAGAAAAAACACTATGTCCACTGACACCCTCTTTCCCAACGCCCCCGATGTCTCCACCGACGACTACTGTGTATTTGGTTTAGCCACTTGTTTTATCCGCGAAGACGGCGAAACCCAAGAAGTGCAAATCGTAGAACCGATCCCCTCCTCCGCCTTAGAAGCGATCGTCAAAGGTATTCCCACCTCCTACCAAAAAGCCTGGGGCAAAACCCTAGGCGACTTCTTCCAAGCCGAAAGCCTCACCCTCCCCAGTGAAATCCCCTCAGACGCACAATTCGGAGAAAACTTCGTAGAACGCACCGTCGCCGCCTCCCGAACCTATAAAAAGCGTCCAGAAGCCAAAGAAATCATCCCACTCGGCACAGAAAAAAACGACTTCAACTTCTCCCTAGAAAAAAAACGCATTCTCAACGCCGAAAACATCGTCAGTGCCGAAGACAACGTAAAGCAACACGCCTACACCCATCAGGTTTTGTAATCACCTCTCGTGTTTCTGGGAAATAGGGGAGTTGGGGGAGTTGGGGGAGTTGAGGAAGATGGAGGAGAGGGAGGTTTAAACTGTTCTCCTTTCAATGCTCTCCTATCCCCCTATCTTCTCTATCCCCCCATCCCCCCTATCTCCCCTAT
>NZ_JAQMSD010000261.1 GCF_028330525.1 Spirulina sp. CS-785/01 | reverse complement strand
TTTCTGGAATTGAGGGTAGCCTTTTTTCCCAGGAATCCCTTTTTTGCAGTTATTATAAAATCTGGCAATGGCAGAATAAGCTCTCTCAATAGATGCTTGGCACGCGCTAGAATTTAAGGTTTTAGCAAAAGGAAACTCATCTCTAAGTACCTTGCTGAGACGATACAAGTCTTTTTGTCCAACTCCTAAATTGTCCATCCTGGCATCGAATTGCTTTATTGCGGATGAATTGAACCGTTCGGATGGCCTCATCAATGGCACTGTATTGAGTTGGTTTTCCTTTAGCCTTGAACTCTAAGACGAGCATTTTACGTGAGATAAACCTACACAAAATTATCATACCATCAAGTCGCCCTAAAAGGGCGAGGCTTTAGACCCATTATTTTTGGTAAGATTTTGGTGGGATTTACTTTTGTGATGCCCTCATCCCAGCTTAATGTCCGTGAATGGTGTTTGCGGGTATTGACTTGATAAATGGTCTGCTGGTCAAAATCTACCCCTGTTAACCAACCACTTTGGCGATGATAGGCCCCCGTGTCAATATCTAACCAACCGGCCCCCATAGCTAATTTTCCTGGCATCACTCCAGGAATAGTGAAGGTGATGGTATGTCCCGTAATAATTAATTTATCCTCAAAATAGGGCTGGGGCATACAGTGAAATTCATCTCGAATCCAACAAAAATGTTCTGAGGTTTGTTCGCTGATGGGAAGTTGGGGATCAACTCCCGCATGAACTAACCAAACATCCCCTAAATCTAAATGGGTGGGGAGATGGCGTATCCAGTCTAAGTGTTTTCGTGCAATGCCTGGCGTTCCATAACTTTTTAACGTCGCGTGGCCTCCACTGTAAAGCCACGATTGGCGGATATATTCGGGGATATTCTCCTGGCCCATCACTTCTAGGAGCATTTGTTCATGATTGCCCAAAATACTCTGATAGGAGCTATTCATGACAAAATCGATCACTTGCGCACTTTGCGGCCCACGATCAATTAAATCGCCGACAAAGTAAACTTGATCCTTTGCTCCCGGTGCGATCGCATCGAGTAGCATCATCAAGGCTTCGTAGTGACCATGGACATCGCCAATAAAGATTCGACGGGACATTGCTGTTTTATCAAACTCCTAGATGAGCGATCGATTCCTTCACGTTTCTTTCTAGCACGTTTCTTTCTAGTATGACGGATTTTCCCTAATCTTGCTGTTCCGCATCTCCCTCTGGAGGGATACAGGCTTGAGGATCAGCATTCCGCATCCCCTATCCCCATCTTCTCAAGAAAGAGGCTCAATACCTCATCAGTATAAAAAAATGTTAAAAAC
This sequence comes from Spirulina sp. CS-785/01, assembly GCF_028330525.1. Classification (GTDB taxonomy): domain Bacteria; phylum Cyanobacteriota; class Cyanobacteriia; order Cyanobacteriales; family Spirulinaceae; genus JAQMSD01. The sequence goes on along the minus strand of NZ_JAQMSD010000261.1, from coordinate 6,668 downwards.
TGGGCAACTTTGTAGAAAACCCCTGAAAATCAAACTTGAAGAAAAGGTCGAGTGTTGTCTTTCCCTCAATAACACATTAGGGTAAGAAAGCCTAAGACCAATCTATCAAAATACAGTCTTGGTTAGATCGGGCTTGCAAGACAACAGACTTCCCCAGACGCTGGGGCAAATCTTTGATTTGTCGGGGGAGTATGTCAAAATGTGCGTTTAGCATAGTTGCTATAAACCAGCAATCGTCCCCCTGTAGAGAAGGAGTGTTGAGTTCATTGGAGACTCATAAGGAAAAAATCCTCGTTGTCGATGATGAAGCGAGCATCCGCCGTATCCTAGAAACTCGGCTTTCTATGATCGGTTACGATGTTGTAACGGCAGCCGATGGAGAAGAAGCAATTGAAACGTTTCATGAGAATGAACCGGACTTAGTGGTTCTTGATGTGATGATGCCCAAATTAGATGGGTATGGCGTATGTCAGGAACTGCGCAAGGAATCCGATATTCCGATTATCATGTTGACGGCTCTCGGTGATGTTGCCGATCGCATTACTGGGTTAGAATTAGGCGCGGATGACTATGTGGTCAAGCCGTTTTCCCCCAAGGAACTCGAAGCGAGAATTCGCTCGGTGTTACGACGGGTGGATAAAGAGGCCGGTTCCGGGATTCCCAGTTCTGGGGTGATCCAAATTGCCTCGATCAAGATTGACACCAATCGGCGACAAGTCTATAAAGGCGATGAACGCATCCGCTTGACGGGGATGGAGTTCAGCTTATTGGAGTTATTGGTGAGTCGCTCTGGAGAGGCCTTTTCTCGCTCGGAGATTCTTCAAGAGGTGTGGGGATATACCCCTGAACGTCATGTGGATACCCGTGTGGTTGATGTACATATTTCCCGTCTGCGGGCAAAGTTGGAAGATGACCCCAGTAACCCAGAGTTAATTCTCACCGCACGGGGAACAGGGTATTTATTCCAGCGTATTCTTGAACCCGGAGAGGAGTAAATTGGGTTGTGGGTCATTCGTTCAAGAGGACGAGTGGCTCATGATTGATGCAGGATAGAGAGTATAATGGCTCAAGCTGATCCCAATCGAGTATTACGCTTGTTACCCCTTGTGGCTGGCACATTGGGGGGAGTTCTGCTGCTGATTAATCGCAGTGTCACGGAGAATCTAACGGGGACTCAATCCCGTTCGGATGTGTTGGGGGTTCTTCTGAGTGCTTTGTTAATTTTAGTGGGATTGCTCTGGCAACAAGTCCAACCGCGCTCCCCCGATGCAGTAGAGTTGGAGGGGACGCAACAGTTTGATCTCGCGGAGGATATACCGGATGAGGTGCGCAAAGAGTTGGCCTGGGCTAGTCATTTGTTGTTGACAAATACTGTAACTAAGGCAATTGTGGCTTATTATGGCGATCGCCTGTTACTCCGACGGGGGATTTTGCCAGAGAAACAAGAAGTGAGTTTTGGTGCGATCGCTAAACGAGTCATCGAAAAGCAAAAACCCGTTTATTTAGTCGATTTAAAAGTCTATCCCGGCAAAATAGAATTTGATTATCTCCCCCTTAACACACAAGGCGTAATTTGTCAACCCCTAGGCGAACAAGGAATCTTAGTCTTAGGTGCAAACGCTCCCCGCAGTTACACCAAACAAGACGAACGCTGGATCACCGGAATTGCGGAAAAGTTATCTGATACTCTTGCAGTGAATTTATAATTTGTCGTTTGTTGTTTGTATAACGCCTGAGCATTTAATTCTTCATTTTAAAAAATATTAAACGGATCACGTCTTGGGGGTTGTAAGTCAATTTCGCAACGAGAATTGGGGGTTTCAGTATTGCACCAGTAAACCGCTAAACATTGGGGTTGACGGTTAAACACTCGTAATTCATAATCGTATTCTCGCGCAATAGTCCCAAATTTATTGACAAAACTATATTGAGCTAAATAGTCCATTTGTCCCCAAAGTTGGCGATTTACAATTAAATCAATACGTTTTTGTTCAGGATAAGCCAACCAATTTTGTAAAAGTTTATCCCGTCCAAACTGGGTTTGCGCCCACCATAAACTCGGTGTTGTTAACCCCATTTGTGAAATAGTTTGTTCAGTAATTAATTTACCTTGATTAATTAACTCTTGTTGGGTTTCTTCTTGTAAATGACTCGGATCAATTTGGCAACTTTCTAGGGTTAATTTTAATAACTCCCCAACCCGTGAGCCACTCTCCGCGGCAGGTTCAGACTCAATTGGTGTAGAATCATTCTCTCCATTATCGGTGTCTTGCGCCAAACTAACAGTCGGCCAAGAAACCATTAACGCAATCATTAAAACAGAACTCAACATTCTCATCATAATTGTTAATTGCTAAGCTGTTGTGCATTTAAATTGGTATGTGATAGGAGGGAACAGGGAACAGGGAACAGGGATTAGAGTATTTTTTTGCTCCCTTGAAGACACCCAGTTTAAAAGGGTTTTACCTTAATTGTTAAGTGTCCCAAAGACGACGACGTGGTTTACCATTGAGACGTTGATGGGTGTCTTGTAATAAACGGGGAATGTCTAAATTTTCGGGACAACGGGGGAGACAGTCACCACATTCCGTACAGCGTGATCCTTTGCGGCCCCAAAACCAATGGCCCGCATTCTCAAACATCCCGTAACGATATTCCCCAAACCCCTGCATCTCGTAGCTTACGGCTAAATTTCGTAAACGCAAGACTTCGGGAATATTAATCACTTCTGGACAGGGTAAACATTGGTAACACTGACGACAGTGATCCCCCTGTAATTGTTCCATCATACGTCCCTCTAAACGCTCCATAACCGCCTTTTCTGTCTCATCGAGGGGTTGAGTCCGATTGGCGAGTTGGAGTGGGGTAGAAAGCTCCTCTGGGGTTGCTGCACCCATGCTGAGGGTAGTAATGCGAGGATCAGCGAGTAAAAAACGATAATTAAATTCTAGGGGGGTGAGGGGAGAACAAAGTTGTTTCAGGGGGTTGGGGGGGTTATAGAGTTGGCCTCCTTTATCTGCGGGGGAGATAATAAAAACCCCCATGTCTTTTTCTGCGGCCAAAGTGAGTGCAGGTTCATTGTGTTGGAAAAAATAGTAATAGTGGAGGTTAATGAACTCAAATAAATCAGTTTCTATGGCGGCTAGAATGACCTCTAGGGGGGCGTGAGTGGAGAAGCCGAGGTGATGTATCTTTTTTGAAGCGATCGCGCCTTCTAAAGCCTTTCTACACCCCTCTGGCCGCGTCACCCACTCCAGATGTTCCCACGTATTAATCCCATGCAACGCCAAACCATCAATATAATCCAGTTGTAATCGCTGTAAAGACTCCTCAATCCACCCCTCCATCGTCGCAGCATCGGGAGTTGGCGGTAATTTAGTCGTAATATAGAGATGATCCCGTCGAAGCGAGAGACGAGACAACGTTTCCCCTAAATAAACCTCACTTTTCCCATACCCTCTCGCCGTTTCCAAATGATTAATCCCCCCAGACACCGCAGTCTGCACCACCTGTTCAAACTGCGAAAGACCACTTAAACAGCGCATTGTCCCCAAAGAAAAAACCGACAAGGGCAAATCCGTCTTCCCAAAGCGTCGGTAGGTCATTTTGTTGTTATTTGTTCTTTGTTCTTGGTTTTGGGTGCTTGGTTTTGGGTTAGGGTTAACCTCTAGTAGGGGATTTACTCGACTTTTTTTGACATTATGCCACAAAACCATACTTATAGCCATCCTTACGATGAATCACCTTTGAGACATAAGAGAGTGAAGTTCCTAATCTTTTTCGCTCTTTTGGATAAATCTCGCATCTTCCGGCTGATAGCTGAATGCTTACCCATTATCCATTATTTTAAGATATTTTAAGATATTTTAAGACTCACTCTCCTGCCGATGATCCCGTTGAGTGAAATCCCCTGGGCTGAGATTGGAGATAAAATCGCGGAAGGCTTTGCGTTCTTCCTCATCGGCATCTCGATCAACCGGGATAGACGCATCGGCAATCACTTCCTCCATCACCCAGATCGGGCTATTCGTCCGGAGGGCAATAGCGATCGCATCACTAGGCCGACAATCAATTTCTTTATGTTCCTCTCCTCTGGTCAAGCACAAAATGGCGTAAAACGTATTATCTTGTAACGCATGAATAATCACCTTCGTGAGAACCATCTCCCACGTTTGTAACAAAGACCCAAAGAGATCATGAGTAAGGGGACGAGGGGGTTTTTGGTTTTCTAAAGCCCCAATAATCGCTTTTGCTTGATCTTGCCCAATATAAATGGGAAGGGCGCGGCGATCAGAACCATCTTTAAGTAACACAATTGGGCTGCGCGTGACGGCATCAAGAGCAATGCCAGCAACTTTCATTTCAATCATGGGCTTGTGTCTCTTAGGATCGACATCGAACAGAGGCAAGGGCAAACTGCCACAATAAACAAAACCAGACTAGGCGTAATCTACGAATACTGTTTTCTGTTTGAAAATAGAGCCATAACCTTACTTTAGCTCTAAATTCTCGTTCTGAGTGGGATTGATCAAAATCATTATATTTTGTCCCCTTTCACCAGTATGCCCTAGATTGGGGATCGGGGGATCGTTGATTTCCCAAGGGAAAGCCCCTTTTTCGGACTGGTCCGCAAATCTTACAGAAATCGTTAATAATCCAGAAACACAACTCATGTTCACCGGAATTATTCAATCTATCGGCAAGATACAGCCTCAAGGTAATGATCGCTTTCAGGTTTCTTTAGTTCCCTCAGCCGACCCGGCAATTTTGTCCGATATTGCCCTAGGGGATAGTATTGCGGTGGATGGAGTCTGTTTAACCGTAGAAACCATTTTGGCACGGGGATTTGTGGCCACGGCCTCCCCGGAAACCCTAGCGAGAACCACCCTAGGCCGCAGTAGTGAAACCGGGGGGTCTGTGAATTTAGAAGCCTCCCTGCGGGTGGGGAGTAAAATTGGCGGGCATTTTGTCACCGGCCATGTGGATGGGGTGGGGTGTTTACAGGAGACGGTACAGACCGACCGGGCCTGGGAATTAGTCTTCTCGCCTGTCCCCACGCTAAAATCCGAGTGGGATCGCCACATTGCCCGCTATTTAGTCTCCAAAGGCAGTATTACCGTCAATGGTATTAGTTTAACTGTGGCGGCCTGTGACTCCCATTGGTTCAAAGTGGCCGTTATCCCCGTTACCTACAAAGAAACGAACCTCCACACCCTCTCCGTAGGGGACTGGGTGAACTTAGAGGGGGATATCTTAGGCAAATATGTAGAACGATTTGTGGGTCATTCCCCTAAAACAGAAAATGACCCAACAGAAATTAGCCTGACGTTTTTGGCACAACACGGGTACGGTTAGTCTGAGTGCGGTCTATTTCGGCCAACTCCTCAAAGTCGCTGAAAAAGAGCGTCCCCGTCCCTAAAACAATTTCGCCCAAGGTGTCTAAGTCATCGAGGGGGAAATTCCAATCGGTCATGCCAATTTTTACCTCCTCCTCTGCCATTTCCTGTTCCATTTGTTCCAACATGGCCGTCATTGCCCATTCTAAATGGGGGCCTGCGTCCACAGGAATCCATCCCTCGGCCATATTATGTCGCCATTCAAAATGTAAATGGGCCCCGGTGGAATTGCCTGTACTGCCCACTAAACCAATCACTTGGCCTTGTTCTACCCATTGACCGGGTTCAACTAAAATTTGCTTGAGGTGGGCATATCGGGATTCTTGGGTGCTTTCTTCGTGACGGAGAACCACCATATTGCCGTACCCCCCCACATAATCCGCAATAGCCACTTCTCCCTGAAAGGCCGCCAATACAGGAGTCCCCAGAGGGGCTGCAATATCGGTCCCTGTGTGCATCCGCCAATCCCCAAAAATTGGGTGTATTCGCCAACCAAAGGCCGAGGTAATTTGGGCTGCAACGGGTAAGGGGAATAATAAAGCACGGTTGCCATTATTAGGGTAGGCCATGCGATCGAGGCCATACTCTTGAACCTTTGTTTTAATCTCAGAAAACCGTTCCCCTAACTGACGTTTTAACGCCACCATTTCTTGGGGAGAGGGGACTGGAACAGCCTTTAAATGAGTTGTACCAGAACGAGAACGAGAAGTCCTGGCAGAAGTGGGGGCAGCACTGGCAATTCGCGTATTCGAGCGAGATTGCCCGGTTGGGTTAGAACGAGTGACCACATTTTGATTCTCTCTACTGGGTTTAGAGGGCTGAGTCGCTACGGTGGTGCTACAACTGCCACTGGCCAAGCGTCCATTGCGCACCACAGTACGACATCCCGTTTGCCGTTCATTTAAGACGACTGTGGGACGTTCACTTGTGCCGTTATTGGCAGTGGTTCGGGAGGGGGACTCATTGGGTTGATTATTGTCTGCTGTCCGGGGATTAAAGTGATTACTGGGATCAACATATTGATTGGTCGCTCGTCTTCTGGACTCACTGGGATGATGATCAATGAGATGATCGGGAATTTTTCCTGTTTGTTGGTCGGGGACTGTCACCGTGGGGGGAGTGATGTTGGGTTGACTGGGTTGGGCTACGGGACGGTTAGGACGAGGACTGGGTTGAGGACGGGCTACAGGTTGCGAGGGACTGGGTTGGGGACTCGCTACAGGTTGCGAGGGACGGGGTTGAGGACGGGCTACGGGTTGTGAGGGGGTTGGG
>NZ_JAQMSD010000016.1 GCF_028330525.1 Spirulina sp. CS-785/01 | reverse complement strand
GGCATAGGCATATTCAGGGTCAAGAGAGAGGGCTTGGTTGTAATCTTGGAGCGCTTCCTCGTATTTTTCTAAGTCCGAGTAGGCATTCCCCCGCCCGATGTAGGCTAGGGCATATTCAGGGTCAAGAGAGAGGGCTTGGTTGTAATCTTGGAGCGCTTCCTCGTATTTTTCTAAGTCCGAGTAGGCAATCCCCCGGTTGTTGTAGGCGAAGGGATGGGGACGGAGTTGGAGCGCACGACTATAAGCATCTCTCGCCTCAGCATGACGTTCTAATTCTCCTAACACATACCCTTTACTATAGTACAGCGCAAAGTTCTTGGGTTGTAACTCAATGGCTCGTTCATAAGCCACTAATGCCCCCTCATACTTTCCTAAATTCTGCAACGCCGATCCCCATTCTCGCCACGCTTCCGGGAAATTATCCTTTAAATTAACCGCCTCCTGAAAAGAACGACTCGCCTCAGCGTATTTCCACTGTTCCGCCAACGCCAACCCCCTTCCATACCAAGCCATTTCTAAACTTGCATCCATCTCAAGGGCTGCCTCAAAGGCTTTCACCGCTTCCTCATTCTGACCCACGCGCCACAATTGATTCCCATAATTGAGCCAGTCCCCAACATCCGGGTTTTGAGGTGCATCTTTAACCGCGTAAAAAATATCTTGAATTGCCTCACTATCCTTTTGAGGCACTACAGAAGGTTTCTCAGTCTTTATATTCAACTGCGCTTGGTCAATCCCTGCTCTCTCCAGCAATGCCAACACCCGGCGAACTGGCACGCCCAAACTATACCCCAACTGTACCTGTTTATATTCCCTATCACCTCGGTCTGTCTCTAAAAGCTCCCCCTCTGTCATACCATGAATGCCAATCAACCGTCCCAAACTATCCAACACTGCTCCCCCACTCATCCCGGACTGGGTGACATTGGTATAAACCAATTCATAACCACTTTTTAAAGAAGCGGACGGCGCAAAGGTGTCCACATCCTTCGCATTAAAAACACTCTGTTCCTCACTGTAAAACGTCCCTGCACTCAACAAACGGTCATCCCCCGGAAAACCAGAAACAAAACTGTAGTACCGTTCCTTAGCCCCAATCTCATAATTCCCCAAAGTTGCCACCGGATAAGACTGGCGACTCTGGAACTGCACCACCGCTAAATCCAACCCCTCTGCTGAGGTGATCTGCTCTGCATTTACCGAATGCTCTGTCCCATCCGCCGTCCTCACCGTCTCCACCCCATTCTTCACCACATGATTCGCCGTTAAAACCCAATACGTCCGCCCCTCCTTAGCCACAATTACCCCCGAACCGTGACTCTCTCTAGTCCCTTCAATTCGCACCGTAATCCCGTCGGCAATCTCATTCACCTGCCCTGCAAGACCAGGTAACTCTCGCTCTCCCATCACCATCCCTGCGGGGACTGTTACCCCTTGGGGGAAGTAATAAGCCACAAACTTAGGTGCGGCTTTCTCCAACGCCTCAAACGGCACCCCCCAACTCAACTGCTGCATTCGCTCTAACGTCTCTGCATCAGGTTTCGTCCCATCCAAATACTCATACCCCCCTTGCAACACGGGATTCGCCCCCATGCCATTGATCCCCACAACTTCGCCCTGCTGATTTAAAATCACACCACCACTCATTCCCTGTTGAATAGTATTGGTATAACCCAAGCGATAGCCGTCCTTGAGTTCTCGTTCTGAGATAAAATCCACTTTCCCAGTCGTCACCACAAGCTCATCTTGGTCAAAGGGAAACCCTGCTGCCCAAACCTTCTCTCCTGCTTCGGGCAACTCTGTCCAATCGCCAACCTCCCCCACCTGATAATCTTGATTAGAGATAAAATAGACAATCGCCACATCTCGCTCCTGGTCATACCCATAAGAAAAGCCTTCATAGGTTTCCCCGTCGGGGGTTTGAATGCGATACTCCTCTCCTGTCGTCACCACATGACGATTCGTGAAAACAAGATAAGCCGTTTTCTCCTCCGAAATCCTTTCTTGAGCAATCATCACCCCAGACCCGGCGGACTCCCCGGCAAATACCTTCACGGTAATTTGTCGCGCTAAATGCTGCATCTCTTGGCCCGATAACTGTTCCTCCTGTCCTCCCCACCAAGCGGACACCTTGGGAGCAACAAACGGAGTCGCAGGGACAGCTAGTAACCCTAAAGTCACGAAGAAAAGAATAGATTGGCGTTTCATCAGTTTTAATTTCCGCAGCAAACAACAGTAGTAAATCAAAAAAGCCGGAGTAGGCGTGAGACAGGGATGCAGTCGCCCTCACCCCCCTACCCCCTCTCCAGAGAGAAATAGCGAGTCCCCATTCCCTAGCGAAATAACCCCAAAAACAATTCCAATGCAGAATATTTCACGGTCTCAAACCCACTCTCACCAGAAGATTCGGCAAACACTGCATCGGGGTTCACCTCTAAAACCACTTGTGGCGGTTCTCCTGCACTTTGAGGAATGGCACTGATTTTACGCCCCTTGAGGGCATTTTCTAACTGGTCTAAAACAGCAAGGGGTCGGTCTTGGGGACGTAACGTAAACAACAACTGGTCACACCCCGAATTTTCTTCTGAAAACGTAGTACAAATCACGGGCTGATTATTCATCGTGCCATTGGTAACAAGGTTTAATTTCCCGTCATCATAGGCACGCTGAAAGCGAGGAGCAACCTCTTTACACCGTCGTTCTGGGGTAAACCCTGACCCCACAAAATACCCTGATTCCCAATGAATGAGACTATGTTGGCTATTCCCTCTAGTTGCAGTGGTATAGTAGGCAGGGTCTGAGCTATCTGTATTCTGAAGCACCGAACAGTTAAAGACAACATTCCCTTCTGCTTTCACTTTGGCATAAGCGATGATGTCGAGAGTCGAAGCCACCCCCCCCAATACCATCATGATGGCCGCTATCACAAACCAAGCTGGATGCTGCTGAAAAAATTTAACAATCTTCGAGTCCATTTCTATCTTTTCCCCGTATTGTCTGGCACAGGCTAACTTAACTTCCATGATAGCTACAAACAATGGGGAGAGTATTCCAGATCAAACAGTCTTTTATTTTTTGTGATTTTTCTTAAAATTTGTAGTTTCGAGTTGGGGTCGCCCTCACCCCTGCCCTCTCCCAAGGGTGGGAGAGGGGGTCGCCCTCACCCCTGCCCTCTCCCAAGGGTGGGAGAGGGGGTCGCCCTCACCCCTGCCCTCTCCCAAGGGTGGGAGAGGGGGAGCAAGTATCTATCATGAGTGTTTGATACAACGGTTTCTCG